>DASSIB010000061.1:0-2500 GCA_035692365.1 Candidatus Limnocylindria bacterium
CGTGGACGCATACCTGGCCATCGGTCTCATCGTCGCCGCCTTCAGCCAGGTGCACGCCGCCATCCATCCGGGCTCGTACACGTCGCTTGTGACGACTGGCGACATGCTGCGCGTCGCCTTCTACGCCATCCTGCTGGTGGCAGTCGCCGCGGAGGCTCGGCAGGACGTCCGCGACCTCCACGCCGCCAACGCGGAGCTCGTCCTCCTTCGCGACGCCGCCGCGGCACAGGCCACGGCCGAGGAGCGCGCTCGCCTCGCGCGCGAGATACATGACGGGATGTCGCAGCAGCTGTGGCTCGCCAGGCTCAAGCAGGGCCGCTTGCTGCAGGAAGGGGGGCTGTCGGCCGACGCCAAGGTCCTGGCCGCCGACGTCACCGCCTCCATCGAATCGGCCCTCGACGAGGCGAGGCAGGCGATCCTGGCCATGGGTCCCGCAGAGGGCAGCAGCTTCGTCGAGGTCATGGAGCGCTACGTCGAGGAGTTCAGCGATCGCTTCGGGATCCCCGCCGAGGGTCGCATCGATCCGATCGTGGAGCGACTTGGACCCCGCGCTCAGGCCGAGCTGCTGCGGATCGCGCAGGAGGCGCTGGCCAATGCCCGCAAGCACGCCGATGCCACCCGGGTCATCGTCCAGACCGAGCCCACGCCGGAGGGGCTGCGGCTGACCGTGAGCGACAACGGGCGCGGCTTCGAGCCGGGCGCCAGCGGATCAAAGGGCTATGGTCTGCGGAGCATGCGAGAGCGCGCGGAACTGATTGGAGCCTCCCTGGCGATCGAATCGCGGCCGCATGACGGCACGCGGGTGGTTGTCGACGTCCCGCTCGCTCGAGCGGCCCAATGAGCTCGCCGCCGCCGCTGCGCGTGATGCTGGTCGACGACCACGCGCTCGTCCGCGCTGCGGTCAGACAGGCCCTCACCGCACCCGACATCGAGGTGGTGGGGGAGGCAGCGACCGCGGATGAGGCGCTGCTGGTGGCACCCCGCCTGCAGCCGGACATCCTGCTGCTGGACATCAACCTCCCCGGGTCCGATGGGCTCCGCCTGCTGCGTGAGCTCGGCCCACGCCTGCCGGAGATGCGGATCGTGATGCTCACCGTCTCGGCCAGCAAGCGCGACCTGCTCGAGGCGATGCGCAACGGCGCGGCCGGCTACCTGACCAAGGACCTCGGGCCGGAGGCGCTGCAACGGGCGGTGCGTGGCATTCGCGCGGGCGACCTTCCGATGTCGCGTGCCATGGCCGCCGAGGTGGTGCGTTCGCTGGCGGGCGATCGGCGGCGCATCGGCTCAGGCAAGGCTGCGGGTGATCCCCTTGCCGAATTGAGCGACCGCGAGCGGCAGGTCCTGCATCAGCTGGCGGAGGGACTCACCGACCGGGAGATCGCCGACCGCCTGGGCATCTCGCCGCGCACCGTCGAGACGCACGTCGGCAGCATCCTGCACAAGCTCGGGGTCAAGAATCGAGCGCAGGCAGCGCGCCGATACCTCGAGTCGAACGGGGGCGGGGACGCCGCCTAGGAGCGGGTCGTCTCCCTCGTCCGCTGGGCGGCGATGGCGGCCGCCAGCTGGACCCGCAGCAATCGCGGCTGGTCCACTTCGATGGCCAGATCGGAGCCATCTCGCAGCCGGATCAGCACCAGGCGCTCCAGGCCGATCCCCATCTCGTCGATCGCGGCCAGCGACAGCTCGCTCGAATCGACGCCGGTGTGGACCAGCCGCTCGGAGGTGAGGTACAGCGTCCCGCCGCGCGGGTGCGCCGCACGATCCGTCCATCCGGCGGCTTCCAGCAGCGCGCTCCCGTGCACGGCGTGGAGGACCTCGCCGGGTTGGAGAAACGCCCCGGCGGCGCCATCGGGTTCGAGGACGGGCAGCCCCTGGGCCTTGTAGGCCTGACGAGCGTCATGTGCCGCCGCCTCGTCCTGGCCGATGCGATCCGCGATCTTCTCTGCGTCGCGCAGGGCGGCATCGTCGTCGGTTGCGGTCAGCGGGAGGGGCAGGCTGGCGTCGAGGGCGGACATGTTCCGAGTGTACGGCCGCACCATCGGCTGATTCATCGGGAAGTGTGCCGGGGAATGTACGGAGCCGAGCCTCCGTATCCGGGCTTCGCGATCCGTGATCGGCACCGTATCCCCACGGATGGCCCAGCGGTAGGAGTTCCTTAAGGTTGCAGTCCGTCGGCATGCCCCTGCCGGCAACACATTCATAAGAGGTCTCATCCTGTGCCCACCCTGATCCTTCGCCCTGTCGCGACCGTATGGACGCGCCTGCTTTCGTTCGTCCTGTCGCTGACCGTGCTGCTCCTCGCGGTTGCGCCGGTCCTGGCGACCTCCATTCAGACGGACCTGTGGGTCTATGCCCAGGGCGATACGGTCAACGTCAGCGGCGACGGATTCGGCGCCTCTGAGGATGTCGAGCTCGTCACTACCGATCCCTACGGGGTCGAGGTCGACCGCGGCACCGTCCTGTCCGACGCGAGTGGCAACATCGCCTACTCGTTCGTGCT
>DASSIB010000062.1:0-12433 GCA_035692365.1 Candidatus Limnocylindria bacterium
TCCGCCACGACCACCTGCTGGCTGTCGAACGCGGCGCGGTACTCGACGCCGGTGCCGACCACCGGGGCCTCGGGCTGCAGCAGCGGAACGGACTGGCGCATCATGTTCGAGCCCATCAGCGCCCGGTTGGCGTCGTCGTGCTCGAGGAACGGGATCATCGCCGTCGCCACGCTCACGATCTGCTTGGGGCTGACATCCATGTAGTCCACGTCCTCGTTGACCTGGACGTGGAACTCGTCGCGGTAGCGGACCATCACCCGCTCCTCGACGAAGTGGTTCCCCTCGTCGAGCGGCGCGTTGGCCTGCGCGATGTAGTACTTCTCCTCCTCGTCGGCGGCGAGGTACTTGATCTCGGAGGTCACGACCGGGACGATCCGGACCGAGGCGAGCTTGTGCTCCTTGATGGCGGCCCAGATCTTGTCGTCGATCTTCGCGCCGGCCTTCGCCAGCTTCTTGCCGCGCTCGCCGGCCAGGAGGTCGTCGGCCAGGGTCTCGCCCAGCACGTCGGCCTGCTTGTCCTTGTGGGAGATGAACTTGCGCACCTCGCGGTACGGCGTCTCGATGAAGCCGTACGCGTTGATCTTGCCGTAGGTCGCCAGCGAGCCGATGAGGCCGATGTTCGGGCCCTCGGGGGTCTCGATCGGGCACATCCGGCCGTAGTGCGACGGATGGACGTCGCGGACGTCGAAGCCGGCCCGCTCCCGCGACAGGCCCCCCGGCCCCAGCGCCGAGAGGCGACGCTTGTTCGTCAGCTCGGCGAGAGGGTTCGTCTGGTCCATGAACTGGGAGAGCTGGCTGCCGCCGAAGAACTCCTTCATCGCCGCCACCACGGGACGGATGTTGATGAGCGAGTTGGGGGTGGCCTGCTCGGCGTCGGTGATCGTCATCCGCTCCTTGACGACGCGCTCCATCCGGAGCAGGCCGATCCGGAACTGGTTCTGGATCAGCTCGCCGTTGGCGCGGATGCGCCGGTTGCCGAGGTGGTCGATGTCGTCGCCGGAGCCGCGGCCGTTGTTCAGCTCGATCAGCTTCCCGATGATCGCCACGATGTCGTTGCGGCTGATGACCCGCGACTCGCGCGTCGTCTCGCCGTCCTCGGCGGGGAGCGCGATCTTCAGCTTCGCGGCGACGTCGCCCAGCGCCTTGTTCAGCTTGTAACGACCGACCCGCCCCAGGTCGTAGCGTCGGAAGTTGAAGAAGAGGCTCTGGACGAGCGCCCGCGCGTTGTCGACGGTGGGCGGGTCGCCGGGGCGCAGCTTCTTGTAGACCTCGATCAGGGCCTCTTCCTGCGTGGCGGCGGGGTCCTTGTCGAGCGTCAGCGAGACGTACGGATGCTCGGGGTGGTCGTCGGCCGGGCCGAAGGTGCGGAGCATCTCGGCGTTGTCCTCGACGCCCACGGCGCGGAGCAGCGTCGTCACGGGGATCTTCCGCTTGCGGTCGACCTTGACGCTGAGCAGGTCCTTGTTGCTGGTCTCGAACTCGAGCCACGCGCCGCGATTTGGGATCACCTTGGCGGCGAACAGGATTCGCCCGGTAACGGGATCCTCGGCGCCGGTGTAGTAGACGCCCGGCGACCGGACGAGCTGCGACACGACGACGCGCTCGGCGCCATTGATGATGAAGGTGCCCTGCTCCGTCATCCACGGGAAGTCGCCCATGAAGACGGTCTGGTGCTTGACCTCGTCGGTCTCCTTGACGATCAGGTCGACCTCGACCTTGAGCGGCTTGGAGTAGGTCAGGTCACGAGTGCGGCACTCGTCCTCATCGAACTTGGGCTCTTCAAAGTAGTAGTCGCGGAAATGCAGCTCGAGATTCTTGCCGGTGAAGTCGGTGATGGGAGTGATCTCGTCCAGCAGCTCACGGAGGCCGGTCTGGACGAACCAATTGAAGGATTCGGTCTGGGTCTGGATCAGGTTCGGGAGGGGAAGGACCTCCGCGATATGGGAAAAGTTCTCACGGCTCGGGGCCAGCTCAAATCGGCTGGCTGACTCGGCCAAGGCCATTCAGGACTCCTCGAAGAGGGCATGGTGGGGCGCGGACACGCGAACGAGGAGTTTAGAACAGCGGGAGGCGCTTCGTCAACCGAAGCGGACGCGATCAGGCGGTCGCCGTCAACCTGGTTCTGAGCCTCGCAACAAGATTGCAACACTTCTGCCACCCGAAGTGGCCCGTCAGGTGCCCGCCGTCCGGATGATGAATCGTGAACCAGACTCAGGAGGAGGCTTCATCGTGGACGAAGAGCGCGTGGTCGAGCGTCGCAGCGTGACCACCCCACCCGCAGACCCGACTGTCTACCGCGAGGCCGCCCCGTACCCGACCGAGACGGTAACCGAGGGTTCGGTCGTCACGGAGACGGTGCGTCACTCGCCCAGCGGCGCCGAAATCGCACGGCGGGCGATTGTCTTCCTGTTCGGAATCGTTCAGGCCCTGATCGCCATCCGGATCGTCCTGCTCCTCGCCAATGCGAACCCGACGAACCAGCTGGTGCGCTTCATCTATGACACGAGCGCCTTCTTCGTCGGTCCATTCGAGGGGATCCTCAACACGAACGCGGTGCGGGCGGGGGCATCGGTCCTCGACATCGCCGCCATCGTGGCGATCATCGGCTGGACGATCCTCGAGTTCCTGCTCATTGCTCTGATCCGCATCGCTCGCCGCGAACCGTAGGGCCCGATGGGACTTGTGCCATGCTTGATCGTGACCCCTGACCGCCCCACACCCGCAGGTGAGGAGCCCGGATGAACAACCAGCCACTCGTGCTCGTCGCCGACGATGAGCCGCGCATCACCAAGCTCGTCGCGATCACCCTGAGCGACGAAGGCTTCCGCGTCGTGACCGCCGGTGGCGGCGAGGAGGCCCTGCGCAAGGCCGAGGAGATGCGCCCGGATATCGTCCTCCTCGACGTGGTGATGCCGGACCTCGATGGGATCGAGGTGATGCGTCAGTTGCGCGAGTGGCGGCCGGTGCCGGTGATCCTCCTCACCGCCAAGGGCTCGACCTCCGACAAGGCGAAGGGCCTCGACCTGGGAGCGGATGACTACATCGCCAAGCCGTTCCATCCAGACGAGCTGGCGGCGCGGGTCCGAGCGGTGCTGCGTCGCGCGTCCGGGATCGCGCCATCAGGCGGGCTCCTCCACATCGGCGACATCGAGATCGACCTCGAGCGGCGGATGATGAGCCGCAGCGGCCAGCTGGTGCAGCTGAGCCGAACCGAGTGGCTCCTCCTTCAGCACCTCGCTGCGAATGCCGGCAAGGTCGTCCTGCACACCGAGCTGCTGACGAAGGTCTGGGGTCCGGAATACCGCGACGATCTTCAGTACCTGCGGGTCTGGATCAGTCGGGTCCGCCGCAAGCTCGGGGCCGCGCCAGGCGAGCCAGGGCCGATCACGACCTTCCAGGGTATCGGCTACGTCCTGAACGTCGACGAGACCCCTCCGCTGGAGCTCCCGGTGGAGGGAGCGGAGGTCGGCGATGTACCCGCGGCCAAGGGTCATGCGGGCTGAGTCATCCGGCCACTTGGCGGCCGGGATCCTGATCGACCTCGACACGCTGGTCGTGCAGCGCGCCGGGCATCCAGCGGCCGTCGAGGAGGCTCCGGTCGCCCTGCGCCGCATCGGGTGGATCGGCCGGCCGATCATCCTGGTCGGACGACAGGTCGCCGGCAGGAATCTGCCGGACGATGCAGCCGAGCGAGAGGCCTGGGTGCGTGCCTCGATCGGCACCGGCGCGTATGCCGTGGTCCCGTTCGATCCGTCCGAGGATCGTGCCCGCAGGCAGGACCAGGAGGCGGTCGAGGGGTGGCGGCAGGTCAGGGAGGCACACGAGGGGACCTGGCTGCTGACCGGTCGTCACCGCCACGTCGGTCCCGCGCGCCAGGCCGGGCTGAAGGTGATCCTGATCGGGCCTACCGATCCGCAGCCACGCAACCACCGGCCGGACTACCGGGCGCGCGACCTCCGCGATGCGGTCGGGCACCTCCTGACGGTGGACGTCTTCGCGGGTCCGACGGCCGCATCCGCCAGCGCTCGGCCGCTGGGCGAGCCAGGCACCGGCGCTTGACTTCGCGACCGGACGATTCCACGATGCCTCTCCCGTAGCAGGGTGAAACAGATCGAATGATCGTCAGGGTGCTGAACGTCCGCATCGCGAAGGATCGCGGAGCCGAGTTCCATGCGTTCGTCCGCGAACGCGGTCTCCCGCGGATACAGAAGCATCCCGGTCTCGTGTCGGCTTACGTCGGGCGCCGAACGGATGGTCCCGACGAGTTCGCCGTGGTGGTCACCATCTGGCGCGATTGGCAGGTCCTCACCGACGCGCTCGGTCCCGACCCCTCCCAGCCCTACCTGCTGACGCCTGAGTCCGGCCTCGCGGAGACGGCGACCGTCGAGCACTTCGAGGGAATCGACCTCCCCCCGCTAGCGCAACTTGACCCGAACGGCGACGGAGCCGACATCGCGATCGCCGCGCCGAAGGGCACCACCTAGGGCCTCTCTCTCACCGTCGGCACGAGATTGTCACGCTCGTGCAACGCGCCCACCCCGAAGCGATGGACTCCGTGTTGTTGTTCTCGGCTGACGATCTCCCCGTTGAACGCAGACGAGGGACCAACCATTGGCAGTCCGCACACCTGATCCAACCCGACTCCCCCAGCCGGGCTGGCGCCTGCTTGGGTTCGCATCGATTGGGCTGGGCACCGGCCTCTTCACCGCGGAGATGCCGTTCGTCGTCCTCGCGGCCGCATTCGTGCCGGCCCTGATCGCGCTGGTGGTCATCGCGGCGCAGGCGACCATCTCTCCGCCATACGCAGAACGAGCGAGTCGCGCTGCCGACGAGATCGCGCGCAAGAGGTAATCGGCATGGCAGAGCTCGATTCCAACCGCCCGTCGCAACGAGATCGAGCTATCGACGAGGACCGGGTCGCCAAGTCTCGCTCGACCTGAGATAGTGGGACGCATCGCAGCAGACGAGGTGCTGATGGCGGCTCCGCCACGCACGACCCGCGGTCCCGCCCAGGGGAAGCACACCGGCACGCTCCCCATCCAGCCCGGCATCGGGTTCCACGACTTCCTCGATACCCTCGGGGTGGCCGTGTACACGACCGATGCCGAGGGAGGGATCACCTACTTCAACGAGGCAGCCGCCACCCTGTGGGGTCGGCGCCCCGAGCTGGGTGAGCAGTGGTGCGGGTCGCGGCGGCTGTATTGGCCCGATGGGCGGCTGATGCCGCATGACGAAAGCCCGATGGCCATCGCGCTCAAGGAAGACCGCGCCATCGGTGGCGTCGAGGCGGAGCTCGAGCGGCTGGACGGCACACGCGCGGTCTTCATGACATACCCGACCCCGCTGCACGACACCAGCGGCGAGATGATCGGCGCAGTCAACGTGCTGGTCGATGTCACCGAGCGCCGCAAGGCCGAAGAGGCGCTGCGTGCCGCCGCCGAGGCGCTCACCGCGTCGAACATGGTCAAGGACGAGTTCCTGGGGCTCGTCTCCCACGAGCTGCGGACTCCGGTGACCACCATCTTCGGCAACGCGCACCTGCTGCGCAGTCGGTCCGGCCTGCTCGCAACCGAAGAGACGGACTCGATGCTCACCGACATCGCCGACGAGTCGAACCGCCTGCTGGGAATCATCGAGAACCTGCTGCTCCTCACCCGCCTCGGGGCCGGGACGCCGCCCGAGCAGGAGCCGCAGCTGATCGCGCATGTGACGCGGAACACAGTCGACGGCTTTCGCCAGCATCATCCGGAGCGCACCATCTCGCTCGACGTGCAGCCCGGGCAGATGGTGGTGGAGGCGGATCGTGGCCACCTCGAGATGCTGCTCGACAACCTCCTCACCAACGCGACCAAGTACAGCCCGGGCTCGACCGAGATCGAGGTGATCGTCAGCTCGGACGATCGGGAGGCCTGCGTGCGAGTGCTTGATCGCGGGATCGGCATCGGCGACGCGGATGCCAGCCATCTCTTCACAGCCTTCTATCGGACCGAGGCGGCGAAGATGCGGACACAGGGCCTGGGCATCGGGCTTGCGGTCTGCCAGCGCATCGTGGACTCGCTGGGTGGCCGGATCTGGGCCCAGCCGCGCGACGGCGGCGGCACCGAGGCCGGCTTCGCGCTGCCGCTGGCGGTGGTCTCGCCCGACTGACGCCCGCGACCGTCGTCGCATCGGCCAGAATGCCCCCGATCTTCGCGGGCGCGAAGACTTGATGGAGGCAGGTCGATGATGCGGGATCGCACCGTGGCGGCGCTGATCGCCGAGGCGTTTGGGACGTTTCTCTTCTTCTTCGTCGGCGCGGGCTCCGTCGTGCTGGGCGACTACCTGGCCGCCAATGGCGGGACCGGGCCGGGCCTGCTCGGGGTGGCGCTGGCACACGGGCTGGCGCTCGCTGTCCTCGTCTCGGCGCTCGGCGCCGTCTCCGGCGGCCATTTCAACCCGGCCGTGACCCTCGGCGTCTGGATCATGGGCAGGATCACGCCGATGCGCGGGGCGCTCTACCTGGCGGCCCAGCTCATCGGCGGCCTCGCCGCGGGGCTTGCGCTGAAAGTTGTCTTCGCCGACTCCTGGGAGGCCTCGAACATCGGGACCCCGGCGCTCGGCGCAGGCGTTTCGCCCGCGATCGGGATTGCGGTCGAGGCGGTTCTCACAGCCCTGCTCGTGCTCGCCGTGATCGGGACTGCCGTCGATCCGCGCGGGCCGAAGATCGGCGGCCTGGCGATCGGGCTGGCCGTCGCGGCGGACATCCTGGTCGGCGGACCGCTGACCGGGGCGGCGATGAACCCGGCTCGGTGGTTCGGTCCGGCCGTCGCGGCGGGAGCGTATGCCGACTGGTACGTGTGGTGGATCGGCCCAGCCATCGGCGCGGCCGCTGCCGGGCTCGTCTATCGGTCGGCCCTGGCCGAGGCGTCCTAGCGGGCAGTGCAAAGGGCCGGCCCGTTGCGGGCCGGCCCTCCGAGTTGCGTTCGGGGTGTGCCTAGCGGACGTCGACCGAGGCACCGGCCTCGGCGAGCTTCTCCTTGACCGCCTCCGCCTCCTCCTTGGCGACCCCTTCCTTCACGGCCTTCGGGGCCGCGTCAACGAGGTCCTTGGCCTCCTTGAGACCGAGGCCGGTCAGCTCGCGGACCGCCTTGATAACCAGGATCTTGTTCGGGCCGACCTCGGTCAGCACCGCGTCGAACTCGGTCTGCTCCTCGGCGACCGCGGGAGCCGCAGCTCCGTCGCCACCGCCCGCCGGTGCGGCAGCCGCAGCCATCGGGGCTGCCGCGGTCACGCCGTAGCGCTCCTCGAATGCCTTGACCAGCTCGGAGAGCTCGAGGACGGTCATGCCGTCAATCGCCTCCAGGATCTGGTCCTTGCTCATCGTCTTGGTAGCCATCTCGCGTAGTTCCCTTCCTCGTCAGGCGGCGCTGCCGCCCTCGCTTGCTCGCTTCTGGTCGGCCACTGCGCTGAGCACGCCGACGAGATTTCGTAGATTGCCGGCCAGGACCCCGGCCATCCCCGCGATCGGAGAGGCCATGGCGCCCGCCAGGCGGCCGAGCAGCACGTCGCGGCTCGGCAGGCTTGCCAGCTGCTGGAACATCGCGGCGTCGACCGCGACCCCGCCCAGCAGGCCGCCCCGCAGGGCAACTACCTTGGAATACGGCCGGAGGGCGTCCTGCAGCGCCTTCGCCAATGCCGTCTCGTCGCCGGACCCGGTGGCCACGGCGGTGGGACCGGCGAGCAGCGACGTCAGCTCGGGGCGGCCCGCCTCCTCGGCGGCGATCTTCAGCAGGCGATTCTTGGCGACGTGCAGCTGCACGCCGTTGGCGCGCAGCGACCTCCGCACCGACTGCATCTCGGAGACCTTCAGGCCCCGGTAATCGGCCACGGCCAGCGCCGAGCTCGAGCGGAGCATCTCCGTCAGCTCGGCGATCGCCTGGCGTTTCGCATCGGTCGGCATCGTGTTGTCCTCTCGAACCTCCATGACATCAAAACGGTCCTCGCGCACGCCATCGGCACGAGGACCGTCTCCGGTCGTCTCATTGCCTCGGCGTGCCGCCGGCTCTCGTTGGCCGGCGATTGGCCCGGGGCTCGCACCCGGCGCACAACGCTGTCTGTGGCTTCTCTTCGGCTGTCCCGACGAGTTGGTTCTGCTGACCTCCTAGGCGCTGGCCGCGGCCAGCGCGGACGGGATGTCGATGTGCAATCCGGGCCCCATGGTAGGGGCAACGGTCAGCGTCCGCATATAGGTGCCCTTCGCCCCGCTGGGCTTCGCGCGTTGCACGGCGTCGACCAGGGTGGCGATGTTCGCCGACAGCTGGTCCGGCGTGAAGCTCGCCTTCCCCACCGCGGCGTGCACGATCCCGGCGCGATCGACCTTGAATTCGATCCGGCCGGACTTGATCTCGCCGACGGCCCGCTCGATGTCGAACGTGACGGTGCCTGCCTTCGGGTTCGGCATCAGGCCGCGCGGGCCGAGCTTCTTCCCGAGCCGGCCGACGGTCCCCATCATGTCCGGGGTCGCGATCGCGACGTCGAACTCGAACCAGCCGTCGTCGATCTTCTTGACGAGGTCGTCGCCGCCCACCTCATCGGCGCCGGCGCGGAGGGCGTCTTGCGCCTTCTCGCCCTGGGCGAAGACGATCACCCGCGTGGTGCGGCCGGTGCCGTGCGGCAGGACCACGGTCCCGCGCACGAGCTGATCGGCATGGCGCGGGTCGATCCCCAGCCGGAGGTGCAGCTCGACGGTCGCGTCGAACTTCGAGGGGGAGACGCGCGGCAGGAGGTCGCACGCCTCGCCGAGCAGGTAGCGCCGATCCGCCTCGATCAGCTTCGCCGCCTCCAGGTACTTCTTGCCATGGCGTGCCATCAGTCGGTCACCTCGATGCCCATGCTGCGCGCGGTGCCCGCGACGATCTTCATGGCGTGCTCGACGTCATTCGCGTTGAGGTCGGCCATCTTGGTCTCGGCAATCTCGCGCAGCTGGCGCTGCGACACCTTGCCGACCTTGGTGCGGTTCGGCTCGGCCGACCCACCCTCCACGCCGGCGGCACGCTTCAGGAGGGCGGCAGCGAGCGGCGCCTTGGTGACGAAGGTGAAGGAGCGGTCCTCGAAGACCGTGATCTCGGCCGGCACCACGTACCCGGACTGGCTGGCGGTGCGCTCGTTGAAGGCCTTGATGAACTCCATGATGTTGATGCCGTGCTGACCGAGCGCCGGGCCCACCGGGGCCGCGGCAGTGGCACGCCCGGCGGGTGCCTGGATCTTGAGAATCGCGCGGATCTTCTTTGCCATGTGTGTCCTCCGAGGTGCAAGCGGGGCGGGTTGCGCCCCTCCCTCTGACTAGAGCTTGTCGATCTGCAGGAAGTCGAGCTCGACCGGTGTCTCGCGGCCGAAGATGCTGACCAGCACCTTGACCTTGTTCTTTTCCGGGTTGACCTCGTCGACGGTGCCGATGAACTCGGCGAAGGGGCCGTCCTTGACGCGGACGCTCTGGCCCTTCGTGAACTGCAGCTTGAACTTGGGAGCCTCGACCCCCATCTGCTTGAGGATCTTCTTGACCTCGCCCTCCATGAGCGGCGTCGGCCGGTTGCCGGAGCCGACGAAGCTCGTCACGCCAGGGGTGTTGCGGACGACGTACCAGGACTCATCGGTCATCACCATCTCGACCAGGACGTAGCCGGGGAAGACCTTCTTGTTGACGGTCTGCCGCTGGCCGTTCTTGATCTCGATCTCCTCTTCCATCGGCACCAGGACCTGGAAGATCTGGTCCTCCACGCCCATCGACTCGATGCGGTGCTCGAGGTTGGCCTTGACCTTGTTCTCGTAGCCGGAGTAGGTGTGGATCACGTACCACTGCTTGGTGGTGCGCTCGGCGGCATACGGATCGTCCGGCTGCGGCGCCTCGCGGGAGAGGCGCGCCGCCTGGCGAGCCTCGTTGCGCGCCTCGGTCTCGGCGGCAGGCTCCTTGGCGGGCTCGGCGACTGCCTCCGCGATCTGCTCGGTCATCGGCTCGTCGCTCATCACAGCACCTGGTCGACGAGTGCGTGGAAAGCGGTGTCGAGGACGGCGATGTACGCCCCGACCGCGATCGAGACGGCGAGAACGATCAGCGTCAGGTTGATGACCGTCTGGCGCGTCGGCCAGGCGACCTTCTTGAGCTCGGACCAGGCCTCACTGAGGTACTGGCGAATGCCGCGGAACACGATGGCTTCAGCTCGCTCCTGCTGTGATTTCGATATTGACCGATGAAGCTGGCAGGGGCGACAGGACTCGAACCTGCAACCGCTGGTTTTGGAGACCAGTGCTCTACCAGTTGAGCTACACCCCTAGCGACGTTGCTCTGCCTACTTTGTCTCCCGATGCAGCGTGTGCTGCCGGCAACGCGGGCAGAACTTGTTGAGCTCCATCCGGCCAGGGTCGTTTCGCTTGTTCTTGCGGGTGCTGTACGTGCGCTCCTTGCAGGTGGTGCACGCCAGCGAGATCACGGGTCGATTTTCGGCCTTGGCCACGGTGCGATGTCCTCGTCAGTCGCCCGTCGCCGCCCACGCCAAATAAGGGGCTGGTCACCGGGGAAAGCGCGCTGATTCTAGGCTCGCCGCGAGGCCGATGTCAACGCGAGCGGCCTGGCCGCGCCGCGAGACGCTGACTAGACTGACCGGCGAAGACCAATGACCGACAGCAGCCAGCCCGCCCAGGATCTTGCCCGCATCGTCGATGCCGCGCGACGCATGGGCGTCGAGATGGACGAGGTCGAGGCGCTCCGCTGGCTGAGCGCGATGGCCGCTGATTCGGGTGGCGAGATCGTCCTCGACGCCGGCAGCGGCGTCTTCGGGCATCGGGTCAGCATGCTCGACTTCTCCCCCGCCAACCTGGCGCACTTCCGGGCGGTGGGACGCATCGTGGGCTTCGAGGATCGGCCCGGGGTGGAGACGGCGCTCGCCCTCTCCGGCTCGGCAGCGCAGTCGAAGATCCAGACCAATCCGGGCGACTGCGACTACTTCGAGCGCATCAACCTGCATGCTCCGTCGCGCGAGGCCGCCTGTCAGATGCTCGCAGGCCTGATGCGGGAGAAGGCGCTGGCGACCGAGCGCGGCGAGACGTATCGGCTGATCGAGGTCAAGTTCGGCTCGTCGCCGCGCGACCTGCTGCACGCGGGCAAGCCCCTCGCCCGCGGGAGTGCCATCAGCTGGACTCCGGAAGATATCCGCCGCGGGCTGATCGAAGCGACCACGCCCGATGGTCAGCCGTCTCCGCTGGCCTGGGATGAGGTGGCGCTGGACCCTGGCTGGTGCAAGCTCGACTGGGTCGTCGCCGACCCGGCGCACGGCACGCTCGCCAACGCCAGCAACATGCTCGACGTCACCTGGGAGGCGCCCGACGTGTCGATCACGCCCCTCGACGGTCACCTCGACGGCTACTTCCAGGAGGTCTACCTCGAGGCAGACTCGATCCCGATCTTCTCGAAGGTGGTCCGCAACGCGACGCCGGACGCGCTCGACGACTACGTCGCGCAGCTCGAGCACGAGGTCGCCAAGTACGTCACCCAGGACCTGAACTACGGGAAGGCCGCCAAGCGGATGTACAACGTCTTTCGCCTCACCGGGCGCTACCTCGACGCCGTCTACCTGCGGGAGCTGTTCGATGAGCCGGCCGCGCTGCTGTACCAGGTCTGGTCGCTGGTGCGGACCATCGACGACGCGGTCAATCCCGACGAGCCGACGACGATGAGCGAGGCTGTCACCCAGGCCGACTCGCTCATCACCGGGGTGGCGAGCGTCCTCGACGGGGCCGAGGAGACGGAGATCGTTCGCACCCTTGTCCGCCTCCGGCAGCACCTCGACGACGACGAGCACGGGACGGCGCTCAGCACCGATGCCGAGGCGGCGCGCGGCCTCCTCAAGAACCTGGTGAATTCGTTCTTCCATGACCGCCTGGTGGCGGTCCCCACCATCAACGCCTACATCGGCCGCTTGCAGGCGGAGTTCGGCCAGGACGCCGCCGCCGAGCGCTGATCAGGCCGGGGAGGCGCCGGGCGGCTCGGCCTCGTTGCGCCGCACGAGCACGATCCGCGTGAACGGGAGCCGGATGTCGCCGAAGACCTCGATGCTCACCAGGAACCCCACGAAGATGAACAGGATCCCCAGCAGTTCACCCAGGAAGAAGCTCCAGGTGATGCCGAACCGGTTCAGGCCGCTGGTGACGCCCGGCACGAATCCGCCGAGGGCGATCAGGAGCGTGGCAGGGACGCGCGAGTTCAGGGTGCCTGCGCGGTAGGAGCGGACGGCACCGGGGATCGAAGCGACGAAGTTGACCACGACCGCGGCCGCCCGGCCGATGGCCCCGATCACCGGTGGACCGCCCTCAATACGAAGGAGCCTGCGCTTCGGCATGAAGATGTAGGCGGAGTAGATCGCCCCGAAGACCAGCGCGAAGGCGCCGGCGATGTTGAAGG
>DASSIB010000063.1:0-5467 GCA_035692365.1 Candidatus Limnocylindria bacterium
GATCGCCACCAACATGGCCGGCCGCGGCACGGACATCATCCTCGGTGGCAACCCGGAGATGCTGGCGGCCGAGCTGCTCCGCAAGAAGGGGCTCACCGTCCTGGAGGCGTCGCCCGAGCAGTACGCCGCCGCGCTGGCCGAGGCCGACCGACTCTGCGCCGAGGATCGTGAGCGGGTGGTGGCCGCCGGCGGGCTGCACATCGTCGGGACCGAGCGACATGAGGCGCGACGCATCGACAACCAGCTGCGTGGTCGCGCCGGCCGCCAGGGCGACCCGGGGAGCACCCGGTTCTACCTCTCGCTCGAGGACGATCTGATGCGGCGCTTCGCCAGCGACCGCGTGCAGTCGCTCATGCGCACCCTCGGCTTCAACGACGAAACGGCGCTGGAGTCGCGGATGGTGAGCCGCACGATCGAGGGCGCGCAGACCCGTGTCGAGGGCTTCAACTTCGACACCCGCAAGCACGTCGTCCAGTACGACGACGTCATCAACCGCCAGCGCGAGACCATCTACCATGAGCGCGAGCGGATCCTGCGCTCCGACACGCTTGCCCCCACGGTGCTTGCGATGCTCGAGGAGGAGGTGCGGGCGCTCGTCACCGAGCACACCGCCGCCGACTACCCGTCGGAGTGGAACACCGACGGCCTCAAGACCCAGCTCACCACCATGGTCCCGACCCTCGAGTCGCAAGCCCTGGCGGGGATCGACGACCTCATCGACGCGGACCAGGTCGCGACCATCCTGGTCGAGCTGGTGGAAGAGGCCTACCAGCGCAAGCGCGCCGAGGTTGGCGACGAGGGGATGCTCGTCCTCGAGCGACTCGTCCTCCTCCGCGTCATCGACTCGCTCTGGGTCGAGCACCTCACCGCGGTGGACGACATGCGGCGCGGGATCGGGCTGCGCGCCTACAGCCAGCGCGATCCGCTCAACGAGTTCAAGGTCGAGGCGTACCGGATGTTCGACGAGCTGAAGGTCACCATCCGCCACGACATCACCCACACCATCTTCCGCGTGACGCTGACTCGCGAGCCGGTGGCACAGCGTCAGTCGCGCCCGATGATGGAGAGCCGCCCGGACGTGACCGGGAGCGCGGTCGCCGCGTCCGCCGCTGCCGCAGCAGTCGCCGGTGGCGGCTCGGGGGCTCTGCCCCAGACCGCCAAGGCAGGCCCGAAGCTTGGTCGCAACGATCCCTGCTGGTGCGGCTCCGGCAAGAAGTACAAGCGCTGCCACGGAGCCTGAACCCGCCAGACTTGGGGGTTGGCGAACGCGCCCCGACCGGCTACCATACGGCCTCAGGATCGCGAGGCCTCATTGACCTCGCGATTCCTCGCAAGAGGAGGGCACGTGAAGCAGTTGACCACCCCTCGTCGAGGCTCCGAGACCCTCACTCCCGACCCTTCGACGACCGAGCTGCCGCTGGTCACCCGCTTCCGAGACCCCTCCCTCCCCTACGAAGACCTCATCGTCTGCGAGCGCGATTGCATGCGCTGCACCTACGCCATGACCCTCGACTGTGATGGCAACTGCGGCTCGTGCCCGCGCAAGGACTACTGCCCCTGCGTCAACCCGGCCAGGGTTCGCAGCAAGAGCGTCCGGTTGAGCGAGATGGAGCTCCCGATGGTGGCGGCCCTTGGACGCAATTAAGGACGAGGCGCTTCGGCTTGCGCGCCTCGTGGCCGATACGGCGGTGCGCCTTTGACTTGCCCGCCAAGGAACTCGAGCTCGCGGAGCTGACCTCGCGATCCTCCGATCCCGGACTCTGGGACGATCCCGCTGCCGCACAGGTGGTGCTGCGCCGCGCCGATGAGCTGCGCGAGGAGATCGGCGCCTGGCAGGAGCTCGGCGCACGCGCCGAGGCGTTGGCCGAGATGGCCGAGCTTGCCGCCGCAGAGCCGGACGGCGGAGCCGAGATTGCAGCCGACCTCGAGCGCGACCTCACCGCACTCAGCGCCGACTGGAACCGGATGGAGGGGCGCCTCCTCCTCGCCGAGCCGTACGACGAACGGCCGGCGATCGTATCGGTCCATGCCGGCGCCGGCGGCACGGAGAGCCAGGATTGGGCCGAGATGCTGCTGCGCATGTACCTGCGCTGGGCGGAGCGCAACCGCTATCGAACCGAGATCCTCGACCAGACCGAGGGCGAGGAGGCCGGCCTGAAGAGCGTCACCGTCGCGATCGATGGCCGCTGGGCATACGGGCGCCTGCGCAGCGAGCGTGGCGTGCATCGCCTGGTGCGCATCAGCCCCTTCGACTCGCAGAACCGCCGGCACACCAGCTTCGCGCTGGTCGAGGTGATGCCCGAGGTCCCCGAGGACGCGGCCATCGAGATCGACGAGGGCGACCTCAAGATCGACACCTATCGGGCCTCCGGCGCCGGCGGCCAGCACGTCAACAAGACCGACTCGGCGGTGCGCCTCACCCACCTGCCCACCGGCATCGTGGTCACCTGCCAGAACGAGCGGAGCCAGATCCAGAACCGCGAGCGAGCGATGGCGGTGCTGCGCGCGAAGCTGGTCGAGCGGGCCGAGGAGGAGCGCGAGGCGGAGATGGCGCGCCTGCGCGGGCAGCATGTCGAGGCGGGCTGGGGGAACCAGATCCGCAGCTACGTCCTGCAGCCGTACACCATGGTCAAGGACCTGCGCACCGGGGTCGAGACCTCGAACCCGACCGCGGTGCTGGACGGTGACCTGGACGCCTTCATCGAGGGCTACCTGCGCTCGCGGATCGGCGAGGTGGCCGCGACGTGACCGACACGCTTCGCCGCCCCTACGTGGCCGTACCCGACGTAGCCGAGTCCGTCATCAGCATGGTCGACGTCGGGATGACCTACCCCAACGGCAAGGTCGCCCTGGTCGACGTGAACGTCAACATCCCCGAGGGGGACTTCGTCTTCCTGGTCGGCCCGTCGGGGGCTGGCAAGAGCACCTTCATCCGGCTCCTCATCCGCGAGCAGCTCCCCACCACCGGCCGGGTCGTGGTCGCGGGACGCGACCTCTCCACCATGCGGCGCGGCCAGGTGCCCGCGCTCCGTCGCCGGATCGGGATCGTCTTCCAGGACTTCAGGCTGCTCCCGGCGAAGACGGTCTACGAGAACGTCGCCTTCGCCCTCGAGGTGACCGGCGCGACGAGCGCCGAGATCCGGAAGCGCGTGCCGCGCCTCCTCAATCTTGTCGGCCTGCACGAGCACGACGACCACCTGCCGACGCAGCTCTCCGGCGGGGAGCAGCAGCGGACCGCCATCGCCCGGGCGCTGGTCCACGACCCGGCGATGCTGATCGCGGACGAGCCGACCGGCAACCTCGATCCGGTCACGAGCTGGGACCTCATCCAGCTCCTGATCCAGATCAACGCGATGGGGACCACCGTGCTCATGGCGACGCACAACCAGGAGATCGTCAATGCGATGCGCCGGCGGGTCCTGGCGCTCGAGCATGGCACCCTGGTGCGCGACGAGTCCGGCGCCGCCTACGAGCGGGAGTACTAGCCGATGCCGCTGGTGCGCTTCATCGCCTTCTCGGTCGTCCGCGCCTGGCAGGGCTTCTGGCGGAACGCGATGATGAGCCTTGCCGCCACCTCGACCGTCGTGCTGATGCTCGTCCTCCTCTCCGGGCTGCTCATCGTGCTGGCCGGCCTGGACAGCGGCCTGCAGTACATCGAGAGCAAGGTCGGAGTCACCGCGCGCCTCATCGACAACCTCCCCCAGGAGGAGGTCGACGCGCTCGTGCTCGACATCAGCGCGCTCCCCGGCGTCGCCAAGGTGGACTACATCTCTCCCGAGACCGCGCTCGAACGGCTCAAGGAGTTCTACCGCGAGCAGGGCCAGCAGCTCGACCTGGGCGGCGCCGAGATCACCCTCTACGCCAGCGTCGAGATCCTCCTCACCGATCCGAACCAGGCCGGCGCTGTCCAGGGCGCGCTCGAGGGTCGGCCGGAGGTCGAGCGAATCACGACGCGGCAGGTCGACTACCAGAAGCTGCTCGGGATCATCGGCTACGTGCGCACGGTGGGGATCATCGCGCTCGGGCTGGTGGGGCTGACCGTCCTCTTCATGATCGTGAACATGATCCGGATCGCGGTCTACAGCCGGAGCAACGAGATCGAGATCATGCGGCTGGTGGGTGCCAGCGACTCGTTCATCCGCTGGCCGTTCATCCTGGAGGGGATCCTCTGCGGCGTCATCGGCGCGGTCGTCACCATCATCCTGGTGGCGGTCGCATGGGAACCGATCAAGCCGATCATGGTTCGCGTCTTCCAGATGCCGACCGCCGTCAGCACCGAGTTCCTCGCCGTCCTCTCGGCCGTCATCCTGGGCGTCGGGTTGGGGGTCGGGGCCGTCGGCAGCTGGATCAGCGTGCGTGCCAACCTCTCGTCGACCGCGTGACGCGGTAAGCGAAACGTAATGGACCCGTAATCGGGTCTCCTCCAGCCCGGTGCTACACTCCGCCGCCGATGAGCGACCAGATCCCGACCCTCCTGCCAACCACGCCACCCGAGCTGCCCCCCTCACGAGGATCGTCCCCGGTGACCTGGGTCGTCTCGCTGCTGCTGGCGAGCATCCTCGGTTCCCTCCTCTTCGCGGGCGGCTACCTCGCCGCCGGAGGGGCGAGCCGGGCCGGGACCTGCGCCGCGCCGAGCGAGGCCTTCGAGGCACTCTGCGAGGCGTACGACAAGCTGAAGAAGCAGTTCGTCGACAGGCTCGACGACACCGAGCTGGCCGAGGGGGCGATCCGCGGCCTCTTCGAGTACGGCGTCAAGGATCCGTTCAGCGGTTACATGTCACCCGACGAGTACCAGCGCGCGCTCGGCTCGCTGTCCGGGGAGTTCACAGGGATCGGCGCCGAGATGGCGGTCAAGAACCTCGAGAACCCCGATGACCTCGCGGCCTGCACGCAACTATCGGAGACGTGCGCCCTCGTGGTCGTGGCGCCGCTGGCCGACTCTCCGGCTGAGGCGGCGGGGCTGCAGTCCGGCGACATCATCCAGGCCGTGGACGGGGTGAGCGTCAACGGGTCGACGCTCCAGGACCAGGTCGGCAAGGTCCGTGGCGAGTCGGGGACCGAGGTGACGCTCACGATCAAGCGCGGCGAGCGCACCTTCGACCTGTCGATCACGCGCGCCAAGATCGTCCAACGCGAGGTCACCAGCGAGATGCTGGATGGGAAGATCGGCTACATCGGGCTCCACGGGTTCAGCCCGGCGAGTTCGGAGCAGTTCCACACGGCGCTCGGCGCCCTCCTCGACGATGGCGCCGTCTCGATCATCTTCGACCTGCGCGACAACCCGGGCGGCTACATCGACGCAGCACAGAAGATCGCATCCGAGTTCATCGGCTCGGGGCTCATCTTCAGCCAGGAGTCGTCCGGCGGCGACAAGAAGGACTGGTCATCGACCGGCGACGGGCTCGCCACCGACGAGGACCTGCCGCTGGCAGTTCTCGTCAACGGCGGGAGCGCATCCGCATCGGAG
>DASSIB010000064.1:0-2179 GCA_035692365.1 Candidatus Limnocylindria bacterium
CCACGAGCACGAGGAACGGCTCGCCGGGGTGAGCGACGACGAGGTCCGCGGACAGACGACCAAGTTTCGCGGCATCCTGCAGGAGCGCACCGCCGCGCTCGAGACCGCTGCGGCGGAGCTGCGAGAGAAGAAGCGGGGGGCGGCCGACGCCGCCGAGCGCGACCGCCTCGACAACGAGCTGACCGGCGTCGACGGCAGGGGTGGCGTGGAGGGCGAGCTGCGGCGCACGATCGCCGAGACCCTCGACGAGATCCTGCCCGAGGCGTTCGCCACGGTGCGCGAGGCGTCGCGCCGATTGCTCGGCACCAGTGTGACCGTCACTGGCCGCGAGCTCGAGTGGAACATGGTGCCGTACGACGTCCAGCTCATGGGCGGCATCCAGCTCCACCTCGGCAAGATCGCCGAGATGGCCACGGGCGAAGGGAAGACCCTCGTCGCCACCCTCCCGTTGTACCTCAATGCGCTGCCCGGAAAGGGCGCGCATCTGGTCACCGTGAACTCGTACCTGGCGCGGCGCGACTCCCAGTGGATGGGGCACCTGTACCGCTGGCTCGGCCTCACCGTCGGCTGCCTGGACGACACGGAAGCGGGCACCCCGGAGCGGCGCGCGGCGTACCTGGCGGACATCACCTACGGGACCAACAACGAGTTCGGCTTCGACTACCTGCGCGACAACATGGTCGTGTCGCTGGAGCAGCGGGTCCAGCGCAGCCACGTCTTCGCCATGGTGGACGAGGTGGACTCCGTGCTGATCGACGAGGCGCGGACTCCACTCATCATCTCGGGTCCGGTCGGGAACGAGGGCGATGTCCAGTACTTCGAGCACAACGCGGCCGTCTCGCGCCTCGTGCGCAAGCAGATGGAGCTGGTGAACGTGCTCGTCGCCGATGGCGAGCGGCTCCTCGAGAGCGGTGACACGCAGTCCGCGGCGATCAAGCTGTACCAGGCCCAGCTCGGCCACCCGAAGAATCGCCGGCTGCTCAAGCTGATGAACGAGCCGGGCAACAAGCAGCTCGTGCAGAAGATGGAGCTCGAGCACATCGCCGATCGCAAGCTCCCACCGTCCAAGCAGAGCTTCCGCGACATCGAGGAGGACCTCCTCTTCGTGCTGGACGAGAAGGGACATTCGGTGCACCTCACCGACCGCGGCGTGGACTTCATGTCGCCGTCGGACCACGACGCGTTCGTCCTGCCCGACCTCAGCGAGGCCGTGCACCGGATCGATCACGACCACGAGATGAGCGCCGAGGTGAAGATCTCGGAGCGGCGGCAGCTCGAGATCGACTACGCGAGCAAGAGCGAGCGGCTCAACATCGTGCACCAGCTGCTGCGCGCGCACGCGCTCTACGAGAAGGACGTCAACTACGTGGTGCAGGACGGCGAGGTCCTGATCGTCGACGAGTTCACCGGGCGCACGATGCCCGGGCGTCGCTGGAGCGAGGGGCTGCACCAGGCGGTCGAGGCCAAGGAAGGGGTCCGCGTGAAGGGCGAGACGCAGACGATGGCCACGATCACCATCCAGAACTACTTCCGCATGTACGAGAAGCTGGCCGGCATGACCGGCACAGCGGAGACGGAAGAGACCGAGTTCTTCACGATCTACAAGCTGGAAGTCGCGGTCATCCCGACCAACCGGGAGGTCATCCGCGACGATCGCCATGATCTCGTGTTCAAGACGCGCCGCGAGAAGTACAACGCCATCGTGGACGAGACGCGGCGGCTGCACGAGCTGGGCTATCCGGTGCTGATCGGCACGACGAGCGTGGACGCGTCGGAGACGCTGTCCAAGCTGATGCAGCGCGCCGGGCTCGCGCACAACGTCCTGAACGCGAAGTACCACCAGCGCGAGGCGGAGATCGTCGAGGGCGCGGGCAAGCCCGGAGCGATCACGATCGCCACGAACATGGCCGGCCGCGGGACCGACATCAAGCTGGGCGAAGGGGTCACGCCGTCGAAACCGTCGGTGGTGAAGGATCCCGACGGCAAGGACGTCCAGGTGGAGGAGATCGGCGGGCTGCACATCATCGGCTCCGAACGTCACGAGTCGCGGCGCATCGATCGACAGCTGCGCGGGCGCGCGGGACGTCAGGGGGATCCGGGCGCGAGCCAGTTCTTCCTCTCGCTCGAGGACGACCTGATGCGCCTCTTCGGCAGCGAGCGCATCGCGCGCCTCATGGAT
>DASSIB010000065.1:0-2932 GCA_035692365.1 Candidatus Limnocylindria bacterium
ACCGGCTCACCGCCACGCGCGCCCCTCGTCGGGCAGCAGCTCGACCCGGCGGTTCGGCTCCGTCCCGCGCGATCGGCTCATCAGGTTGTTGCGCTCCGCCATCTGGTGCTGGAGACGGCGCACGTAGGCGTTCTGCGGCGCGAGCTCCATCGGGTTGCCGTTGGCCTGCACCAGGCCGATCGCCTCCGCCGTCTCGTGCAGCGCGGCCGCCGATGGATCGGCCTGGAGGTCGAAGAGGCTGGCCAGCAGGTTCTCCATCTGAACGATCGTGTTCGTCTTGAGGACGTAGATCGGGATCCCGTTCGACTCGGCGTCGCGCAGAGCGGACGGCTTGCGGCGGTAGTAGTTGCGCAGGGTGACGACCCCATCGGCCTCGTCGAGCTCGCGCGCGACGTGGACGGGCACGCCCAGCTCGCGCACCGCCTGCTCAAGGTGCTTGCGACTGACCCCGAAGCCGAAGAGGCTCAGGGGCCGATGGGAGCGGACCGGCGCAGTCCCCATCCCCGCCGGCTCAGGCGCCGAGGACTCGCGCATCGCGACCTCGAGGTGGCGGCGCGGGTCGGAAGACTCCGACGGCTCGCCAAGGACCCGCCCGCGGACGCCCTCGCGCCCGCCACGCCCGGGGAGCGGACGCAGCCCCGTTCCGCCGCCGTTGCCACGGCCGCGGCTGAAGGCCCCGAAGCCCCCGAGCGGATCGAGGGCCGCAAACGTCGGGGTGCCCGTCGGCGACTCGGTGATCTTGTAGTCGTACTTCGTCGCGGCGCGGAGCTCGCCGCCCTCGCGCCATCGCGACTCGGGCGGGACCATGTGGCCGCGCAGGATCGCGTCCACCGTCTCGGACACGTTGCGGTGCACGATCACGCTGTCGCGCTCGACGATCTCCACCACCACGTCGAAGGTGGGCGGCGCCTTCCGCTCGAGCACCGTCTTCTGCGTTCCACGCCGGCGCGCCTCTTCGTCGCCCAAGGTCACGGTCTGGATCCCGCCGACGAGGTCGGAGAGGGTCGGGTTCAGCATCAGGTTGTCGAGCGTGTTGCCGTGGGCGGTGCCGACCAGCTGCACGCCGCGCTCGGCGATCGTGCGAGCCGCACCCGCCTCCAGCTCGGTCCCGATCTCGTCGATGACGATGACCTCGGGCATGTGGTTCTCGACGGCCTCGATCATCACCGCGTGCTGCTCGGCGGGGATGCGGACCTGCATCCGCCGGGCGTCACCGATGCCGGGATGCGGGATGTCGCCGTCGCCGGCGATCTCGTTGCTGGTGTCGACCACGATCACGCGCTTGCCGAGGTCGTCGGCCAGGACGCGGGCCACCTCGCGCAGCATGGTGGTCTTGCCGATGCCGGGGCGCCCCAGGAGAACCACGCTCTGCCCGCCCTCGACGATGTCGCGGATGATGTCGATCGTGCCGAAGACGGCACGACCGATCCGGCAGGTCAGCCCGACCACCTTGCCGGCCCGGTTGCGGATGGCGCTGATGCGGTGCAGCGTGCGCTCGATGCCGGCGCGGTTGTCGCCCCCAAAGGCGCCGATGTGCTCGATGACGTGGGCGAGGTCGGCCTCGACGATCTCGCGGTCGAGGAGGACCTCCTCGCCGTGCGTGAAGCGCGCCTCGGGGCGACGCCCCAGGTCGAGCACCACCTCGAGCAGGTCAGCTCTATTGGCGAAGCCGCGAAGGCGGGTCACGATCTCGGGCGGGAGCGCCTCGAGCAGGGCGTCCAGGTCGTCGGTCGTCGCCCCTCTGTTCATCGTCTTCTCACCTGCCTCTAGACCGCTGGGACCATCGCCGGCTGCCGGACGCTCTCGAGCACCTCGCGCACCAGCATGCTGACCTGGCCGACCGCCTCGAACCCGGCAGCTTCGGCCGCCTGCCTGCCGGTGGACTCGTATGTTCGCACCGGAGCGAGGATCCCCGCTGACAGGGCGTCGCTGCCGACCGCCTTCAGGACGGCGGCGAGGAAGGCTCCGCCATCGGCTCCGTCGCGCACCAGGAAGCGGAGGTAGTGCGGCCCGTCCTTGCAGGCGCCGTGCTGCGCGAAGCCGGCGACCCGCTGCCCGTCGGGGTGGAGCCAGGCATTCACGGTGCTGAAGTGGAGCAGCGGATTCAGGCTGCTGCGGGGGACCACCCCCTCGTGCCCGACCGCCTCCCAGTCCTGCGCGCCGTACGCCTCGATCCGGGCGATGGCCGGCGGCGTGGTATGCGTCCAGAGGTCGAAGAGGTGCCAGGCATCCGGCGGCGTGGTGGGCTCCAGGTCCTCGGCCGGCCCAGCCTCGAGACGCCCCGGCGGCCGGTACCAGATCTCCTCGTGCGCGTAGGCCACGAAGTTGAGCTGCCCAAAGAGCTCCATGTTCTCGGGCACGTCGGCGCAGGCCGCGTGGTAGCGCCCCACTTCGCGCCGGCCACCCTCCTCGATCACGGAGCCCAGCAGCGCGAAGCGCACCTCGCTGGCCATCGGCGAGTCGGCGGCGTCGAGCTCGGTGATGACCCAGTCGTCGCGGTGCGGCTCCTCGATGGCGCGGCAGCTGCCCACCAGGCGGCCGTCCATCTCGGCGACCATGTGCACTGACGGAGAGCGCAGCGGCAGCCACGACGGCATCAGAGTTGCCAGGCTGATCCGGTGCGGCGCCGACGAGTGAGCGGGCACCCCCAGGGAGCGCCGGAACCCCTCAGAACCCTCGTGCACCTGCCGGGACAGGGCGACGAGCGCCGGGCGGTCGGTGAGCCGCGCGGGCCTGATCGAGCCGGCTGGGTCGTTCACGACCCGATCAGCTCCAGCAGGAGCCGATGCAACCGCCGATCCCCGGTCAGCTCGGGATGGAAGGCGGTGGCCATCACGCGGCCCTGTCGGACGGCGATCGGCCGGCCGTCCCGGTCGCGGGCCAGGACCTCGACCTCGGGCCCCACCTCGCTGACCACCGGGGCGCGGATGAA
>DASSIB010000066.1:0-10575 GCA_035692365.1 Candidatus Limnocylindria bacterium
AGTAGCCCGGCTTGGGATCCAGCTCGGGCCGCAGCCCGGAGTCTCCCAACGCTTGCGCCACACCATCAGCCCACGCCAGGTTCATGCCGCAGGTCAGCACCCGATGGCTCTCCGCCAGGGCGTGGTACGGGCAGTTCCGCAGGCAGACGGCACCGCTGACGCTGTCCAGCTCGGGCACGTAGCCTGCGCCGCGAAGGAGATCGAGGAGCGCGCCGGCGAGCCGCTTCCGCGACGGGCGCCCTCCGGCACTGCGCCGCGCCTGGAGACCCATGTGCGTTCCGAGCTCGCGCGCGACGCCGGCGACGGCTTCGGCGCCCGACGGAGCGTCCAGCCGATCGAACGCCGTCGCGAGGAGCTCCGCGGCCACGTCATAGCGTCGAGACGGGAACGAGACGGCCAGGTCTCGTTGCGTGCGCTTGTACACCTTGGACGGCCGACCCGCCCCCGGGCCGGTGCGGCCTCGGAGGCGCCGGTAGTCGGCCTCAAGGAGGCCGGCGTCGAGCAGCCGATCCAGGTGAAAGGCCGCCAGCTCGCGAGAGATGCCGAGCTCCCTCGCTGCCTCATCCCGGCTGATCGGCTCGCGACGGACGGTCATCAGCTCGTACAGCCGCCTGCGGTTCGGCTCGTCGAGCAGGGAGACCGCTTCGACGGGATCACCAATCGGATGTGGCTTCGTCACGGGCGGAATCTAACAGAAGTGCCGATTACCACAATTCCTCCAAGACCACGCTCTTCTTGTGCGCGGTTGTACCATCTCGTCGGAGAGCGCTGTCCTCCGGTCCGCCGCCCCGGGGTGCCCGACTTCGAGGTCACGGCGCGCGGCACGAAGGACGCGTTCGGGGAGGCGCGATGACACGTCGATCGGGATCGACCCCGGATGACGCTGCGCTGGCCGCCTTCGCCGCACTCGTCGCCACGGAACGGGACAGCCTCGCCACGGTGGTCGAGCAGGTAGCCGAGTCGGTCATCATCACGGACCTCGACGCACGGATCACCTACGTCAACCCGGCCTTCGAGCGGGTCACGGGCTATTCTCGCGATGAGGTTATCGGCCAGAACCCGAGCATCATCAGCGCGGGTGTCCAGCCGCGAGCCTTCTACCAGGCGATGTGGGCTGCTCTTACGAGCGGCGTGCCGTGGGTCGCCGACTTCATCAACCGGCGCAAGGACGGCACCCTTTTCACGGAGGAGGCTGTCATCTCGCCGATCCGTGATCAGTCGGGAGCCACGACGAGCTACGTCGCGGTGAAGCGGGATGTCACGCGGGAACGTGCGCTCGAGGTGCGATCGGCGCAACTCGTCAGGGAGCGCGCCCTGATCGCGGAGACGATCCACGCCATCGAGGCCGTCGACTCCCCCGAAACGACTGCCCAGGCGATCTGCCAGCAGGTCGTCCGATGGTCGGGGATCAGCGCCGCAGAGCTCCTCATCTTCGAGCTCGACGGCCGCGCAGCGCCGATTGGTTTCGTCGCCGCCGGCAAACCCGATCCTCCCCTCCTGCGACTACCCACCGAACGCAGCAAGCACCTGCGCACGCGGGCCCGCGAGGGCCCCTGGATTGAGCCGTGGGTGCCCCGGCGCCAGCACCCCTACAACGATCTCCTGACCGCACTCGGTCGACACCATCTCATGGCATACGCGCCGATGCGCTCCGCGAGCGAGCTGATCGGCCTCCTCGCCATCAACGCAGATGAGTCGGTGGACGAACGCACGCTGGCCGAGTCGATGCCCGGTCTTGTCGAGTTCGCCGACCTGGCGGCTGCGATCGTCGGACGCGTGGTCGCAGAGCGAACCGAGGTCGGGAGGGCCCGGGAGAGCATCCGACATGTCATCGCCACGTCGGCCTTCGAGCCCGTATTTCAGCCGATCGTCGACCTGGAGCAGACATCGGTCATCGGGTACGAGGCACTGACGCGGTTCTCCGATGGCATCGCGCCAGATGTCAAGTTCGCGGAGGCTGCGGCAGCGGGCCAGGGTCTTGAGCTCGAGACCGCCACCCTCGAGGCTTCGCTGGCTGCGGCAGCGGACCTGCCGAGCTCGGCGTTCCTTGCCCTCAACGTCTCACCCGAGTTGATCATCGCGCGACAACCCCTGAAGCGGCTCGTCAATCGAGCCGGCCGTCGGATCGTGCTCGAGGTCACCGAGCATGCGGAGATCATCAACTACGACACGTTTCGTTCGGCGCTCGCGGTGCTTCGGCCACGACCGGAGCTCGCCGTCGATGATGCCGGGGCGGGGTTCGCCAGCCTCCGCCACATCCTCGAATTGCGGCCCGCGTTCGTCAAGCTCGATCGCTCGCTCGTCGCGGGGGTCGAGTCAGACGAGGCACGCCAGGCCATGATCGTCGGTCTTCGTCACTTCGCCCGTTCGGTCGATTGCCAGTTGATCGCCGAGGGGATCGAGACCGAGGCTGAGCTGACGACCCTCCGGAGCCTGGACGTCGGCCTGGGGCAGGGCTTTCTGCTCCGACGTCCCGAGCGGGTGCAGGAGCTGATCAGCCACTGACCTCGCATCGGTTGCGTCCGGCCGCCTTGGCGCGGTACAGGGCCGCGTCCGCACGCGCGACCCATACGCCATCGTCCTCGGCCAGCTCCGGCCGACCCACCGTGGTGATCCCCACCGAAATGGTGACGACTCCGTGCGGGGGGTTGCCAGGATGGCTCAGGTGCAGCTGTTCGACGGCGCGACGGATGCGCTCCCCGGCCACGCGCGCATCGTCCGGGTCGCTGAGACGTATGGCCACGAGGAATTCTTCGCCGCCGTACCGATATGCCCGGTCACCTGGTCGGAGCACGGCCGAGACGACGTCGGCAATCGCTCGCAGGACACCATCGCCGGCGACATGACCGAGGGAATCGTTGATCGCCTTGAATCGGTCGAGGTCCAGCATCAGCACCCCGTACCGCTCCCCCTGTCGATCGATCCGTGAGCGGACGATCCGGAAGTCCGAGGCCAGCCCCAATCGATTCCTCAGGCCGGTGAGCTCGTCGGTCGTCGCGGACTCGGCCAGGAGCTGGTTGAGCCGATCGAGCCGCAGGTGGTCGCGCTGAGCCTGCCGATTGAGTGCGCTGATCCGTTGGATCTGCATGAAGCTGAGGGCTCTTGCACGGAGGTTGGCGACGTGGCCGAATTGGCTGACGATCGTGGCCAGCGCCAGGAGCGCCATCCCCTCGACTCCGTTCGTCACCAGCAGCGAGCCAGCCGGTGCGAGCAGCGTACCGACAAGCGCCAGAATCAGGTGAATGCCGAGCCATGTGACGTGGATCCGGGTGGTCCATGGCACGACCAGGGCGACGACCATCGGCAACAGCAGCAGATACCCAGCCACCGTCGCGCCCATCTCGGGTCGGAGCCCCGCCACGCCAAGCGTCGCGAGATCCACGACCACGAGAATCGCGAAGAGGACGGCCTCCGGGTGTCGCCGCGCGGGGCCGGCAACGGCGACATAGCCGATGGTGGCGCAAAGCGCCACGCCGCCGTTGATACCGATCATCAGGCCGGCTGACCCCGGATAGAGCAAGGCCAGCAGCGCCGAGTTCAGGACAGCTGCCGCAACGGTCAGGATCATCCCGTACCGGGCGGCGTCGCGCATGATGCGACGCTGCGAAGCCCGGAACCGCTGGGTGGCGGCTACCGCAAACGCGGACGGCCAGGATTGGGTAGCGATCGTCGACGGCAGCGGTTCGGGTTCTCCGGGCACGCTACATCCCGGGGATCGGAAACTCCCCCTCCGTGACCTCAGGCGACGGTGGCGCGCTGAACTCGACGGCCTCGTCGAAGTTGCTGAAGCTCAGTGTCGCGCTGATTGTCCCGACCTCCTCGCTGTCGACGCTGGTGGAGACCTCGGTCAGCCACAGCTTCTCGCGATCGAAGAGCAGGTTGATCACCACGCCCTCGCCGAAGATCGTCGATGGATCCAGCGAGGCCATCGAGCCGGCCTCGTCCATCAGGGCCGTCGGCACGGTGATGCTGACCTGGTAGCACTGGCGGTCGCCGCAGGCGACATCGGCCAGCTTCTTGGTCAGCACGCCCTCGGTCGCCAGCGCCTCCTCGACCTTGTCGAGCATCTCCTGGATGCCCTGCGAAGCGGTCGGGATCGGCAGCGGACTGCCCATCATGTCGTTCGTCTCGTGAAACCACTTCGTGCCGCCCATGCTTGTGCGGTACCACACGTCCTCCCCGATCACGATCAGGTCGGCGGTCAGGCCCAGGAAGGCGGGCACGGCCAGGTGCGCGCTGACGTTCCTTGCCGCGATGTCGACATCGGCCTCCAGGCTGGTCGAGTCGAGGTTGAACGTCCCCCCGCCCTCGGGCATGGTGACGGTACCGTCCAGCGTCAGCGAGACGTGAAGGCTCTTCAGGTTGGCCGTTGCATCGAGGCCCTGGGTGATGATCTCGGCCGGGTCGGTGATCGCGGGTGTGCTCTGGCAGGCGGCCAGGACCGCCATCACGGCAAGCAAAATCGGAGCGAATCTGCGGAGCACGGGCCCCTCCTGAGTGAATTGAGTTCCCTCAGCAGGATACGCGGTTCCGGCGGGCACCAGCGTAGACCGATGGTCCTGGCCCAGTCGCCGAGGCGCCGGGTCGACTACCGTAGCCGCATGCGCCGCGTATCGGGCACCGCCTTCATCCCAGTGTCGCCGGCAGAGGTCTATGCGTTCCTTGCCGACCCGACCAACCTGCCCCGTTGGCAGGAGGGAGTCACCTCGTCCGTTCGCACCTCGCCGCCGCCCACTGCCGCGGGATCGACCGGCAGGGTGGTGATCGAGATGATGGGCCAGCGGGTCACCGCTGACACCACGATCCGAGAGGCTGTCGAGGACCGGCGACTCGTGATCGCGACCAAGGCCAATGGCATGTCGGTCGTCGGCTCCCTGGACCTCGCACCGGCGGAGGGCGGGACGCAGATCACCTTCAGCTCGGAGGTGAAGGCGGAGAGCATCTTCATGGCTCCCCTCGAGGGCGTCGTCGCCGACATCGCGGAACGCAACATCGCGCCGAGCCTGGCCCGGCTCCGGGAGGCGCTGGGCGCCGCGAAGGAGTAGACCGGAGGCTGCTGGCTAGTCGCGCGACAGCCGGCGGGGACGGGCCAGCAGCAGAAGGCCGGCGATGCAGAGCAGGACGCCCATGCCGAGGTCGCGCCCTGGAGGGGCCGCCATGCTGGCATCCGGCATGAATGGCGGCGGCTGGATCGGTGCGGGTGCGCCGGGTGCCTGCGGTGCCGGCGTCACCCCGGGGACCGCGGCCGGCGCAGGGGCCGGCGCAGCGACCGGAGGGATCAGCGTGACGGTGCTGCCACCACCGAAGGTGACGCTGTTCCCGACCATGAAGTCCTTGTTCAGCACCGCGAGGTTGGCGGACTGCGAGGTCCCGAAGAAGAGCTGGACCGGGGTGGTTCCCGTGACCGCGCCGCCGGAGCGCTGCGTGATGCGGCTGAGCGGAACCTGCCAGTCGACGAAGTACTGGCCGCTGCCGTCGGGCAGGCCGCGCGCACCGGACGAGAACTCGCCTCCCGAGTTGTTGAACGGGGTGGCGTAGACCTCGGTGTGCGCCGTGCCGTCAGCATTCGCGACGTACACGAAGTCGCGCTGAGGGTTCTTTCCGTCGAGGCCCACCGCCACGCGCGCGACGCCGCCGACGGCGATCTGGAGCATGTAGGTCGTCGACTGGAATCCGCCGGCCGATGCCTTTCGCGGATCCCCGGCCAGCCGGATGCGGAAGAAGGCGGTCGTGCCGTTCGAGTTGAAGTACACCGAGTTCAGCGTTCCGGAGGTGCCGCTGCTCACGTCGCAATAGCCGGACCCACAGCCGACGTCACTGATGACGTCGCTGACCTTGGCGCCACCAGACAGCAGGTAGGCGCGCCAGACCGAAGGCCAGGCGGCCGAATGGTCGCCGCTCGGGCTGTCGGCGGCCAGCGCGGCGGCGGGCAGGCACGCGAACAGGGACGCCAGCACGAAGGCGCCGATGCGGGGGCCGATGCTCGTGGGCGGGCCGGGCATGCGGCGAGAATGGGGGTCAGTGTCCCGCTGAAGAATCACCCTGCCGGCTGTGACGGGAGTGACTTTGGTTTGCCGTATACTCCGCCGCGAACGCGTTGACGCGGGAGCAACAGGCGTCCGCCTCGATCCGCAGCGAGCCGGGATGGTGCAAGCCGGCGGTCGCAGGGACCCTGAACTCGCCCGCCGAGCAGCCGGCACAACCGGCCGGGATGGCGTCCGATAGCAGCGCCGATGAGTGGACCGATCGTGGGGTTGTAGCTCAGCTGGGAGAGCACCTGCATGGCATGCAGGGGGTCGGGGGTTCGAGTCCCCCCAGCTCCACCAACCCAATCGGTCAAGTCAGCGTGGTACCGCGAAGGCCCCCCTTCGTCCTGACGAGGCGGGGGCTTTGTGATGAGGTACACGTGGACAGCATGACGATCACCGAGAGCCAGCAGCGCACGGCGGGCGACGGCCGCCCCTGGACGCTGCGCCCCGCTCGCCCGACCGACGCCCGGCCGCTCGCCAACCTCTTCGCCGACGTGCGCCGCGAGGGGCGGTGGCTGGTGACGCCCGCCTCGGCGGTCAGCCAGCCGTCGGAGGCCTTCTACATCGGCGAGATGATCCGGGACTCGAGCAACCTTGCGCTGGTGGCGGAGGCCGACGGCGACGTGGTCGGCAACGTGCTCATCAGTGTCGAGCGCAGCGTGGTCAGCGACCACGTCGGGACGCTCTCGATCTGCGTGGCGGACGGCTGGCGCGAGGTGGGGATCGGATCCGCGCTGGTCGAGGCCGCCAAGGACTGGTCGCGCGAGCGTGGCCTGGTCAAGGTCGCGCTGGGCGTCTTCCCCGACAACGCGCGCGCGATCGCCGTGTACGAGCGGACCGGATTCGTACGCGAGGGCCTGCGGCGACGGCAATATCGCGTCCCCGGCGGCGAATTTCGCGACGAGCTGCTGATGGCCTGGTTCCCCGATGAAGGAGCTCCCGAATGACCGAGCGCGCCGAGCGATTCGACCCGCGGACCTACGAGGCCGGCTGGCGCGAGCGGTGGGAGGCGGATGACCTGTATCGGGCCGACGACGAGGACCCGCGCGACAAGCACTACCTGCTGACGATGTACCCGTACCCCTCGGGGGACCTGCACATCGGCCACTGGTACGCGGCCACCGGGCCGGACATCGTCGCCCGCATGCGTCGCATGCAGGGCCTGAACGTCATGTTCCCAATGGGCTTCGACTCGTTTGGCCTGCCCGCCGAGAACGCCGCCATCGACCGTGGCGTGCACCCGGCCGAATGGACCGAGCAGAACATCGAGCGGATGCGGATCCAGTTCCGGTCGATGGGCTGCATGTTCGACTGGTCGCGCGAGGTGGTCAGCAGCGACCCGGCCTACTACCGCTGGACGCAGTGGCTCTTCCTGCAGTTCTTCAAGGCCGGGCTGGCATACAAGCAGATGGCAGCCGTGGACTGGTGCCCCAAGGACCAGGTGGTGCTGGCGCGTGAGCAGGTGGAAGGTGCCGATCGCCACTGCTGGCGCTGCGGGACGCCGGTCGTCAAGCGCGAACTGGAGCAGTGGTTCCTGCGGGTGACCCGCTACGCGGACGAGCTGCTCGACTTCAGCGGAATCGACTGGCCGGAGCCGATCCGCCTGATGCAGACCAACTGGATCGGGCGCAGCGAGGGGGCCGAGGTCGACTTCGCGGTGGAGGCCGATGGGGCTGAGCCGATCCGCGTCTTCACCACCCGCCCGGACACCATCTTCGGGGCGACCTTCATGGTCCTCGCCCCCGAGCACGCGTCCGTCGCGGCCCTGACGAGCGACGAGCGACGGGCCGAGGTCGAGGCCTACGCCGCCGCGGCCCGCCGCGAGACCGAGATCGAGCGGATGGGCGCCGAACGGGAGCGGAACGGCGTCTTCATCGGCGCCCATGCAATCAACCCGATGACCGAGGAGCGGATCCCGATCTGGATCGCCGACTACGTGCTGCCCGGCTACGGGACCGGGGCGGTCATGGGGGTGCCCGCACACGACGACCGCGACTATGACTTCGCCAAGCGCTATCAGCTGCCGATCCGGTACGTGATCATGCCGCGCGGCGGCGAGGTTCCGAGCGAAGGAGCCTTCCTGCCCCACACCGACGACGAGGTGCTGATCGACTCCGGCGACTTCACGGGCATGGCCGCCTCGGACGCGATCCCGGCCATCACCGAGGAGCTGGCCGAGCGCGGCCAGGGAGAGGCTGCAATCAGCTACAAGATCCGCGACTGGCTGATCAGCCGGCAGCGCTACTGGGGCGCGCCGATCCCGATCGTGTACTGCGACGAGCACGGCCCGCAGCCGCTGCCCGAGGACCAGCTGCCGGTGCTGCTGCCACGCGACGTGGACTTCGCGCCGACCGGGGTGAGCCCGCTTCAGTCGCACGCCGAGTTCCTGGCCGCTTCGTGCCCCGTTTGCGCGGGGCCGGCGCGGCGCGAGACAGACACGCTGGACACCTTCGTGGATTCCTCCTGGTATTTCCTGCGCTACACCTCGCCGCACGAGGAGACGCAGGCCTGGGACCCGGTGGCCCTGATGCGCTGGATGCCGGTGGACCTGTACACCGGCGGCGCCGAGCACGCGGTGCTGCACCTGATGTACTCCCGCTTCTTCATCAAGGCGCTGCGCGACATGCATCACCTCGACTTCGACGAGCCGTTCCGCGCGCTGCGCAACCAGGGGCAGATCCTGGGCGCCGACCACCATCGCATGAGCAAGTCGCGGGGCAACGTCGTCAATCCCGACGACCTCACCTCGCGCTTCGGCTCGGACACGGTGCGCTGCTTCCTGATGTTCATCGGGCCGTGGGACCAGGGCGGACCGTGGAACCCGTCGAGCATCGAGGGGGTGCATCGCTTCCTGGGCCGCGTCTGGGCAGTGGCCCAGGCGGGGGGCTCGGGGGGCGACGAAGCTGCGTCGCGCAGCCTGCGACAGGCTGCCCATCGGGCCATCAAGGAGGTCGGCGAGGACTACGGCGAGTTCCACTTCAATACCGCGCTCTCCAAGCTGATGGAGCTGACCAACGCCCTTGGCTCCGCCCGGGACGACGGGCTGGCCGGAACCGATGCCTACGCCGAGGCGGTGGACACGCTGCTCCTGCTGCTGGCGCCGATGGCGCCGCACATCAGCGAGGAGCTCTGGTCGCGGCGTGGGAAGCCGTACAGCATTCACCAGCAAACCTGGCCGGAGTTCGACCTGGCGCTGGTGGCCTCGGACATGATCGAGCTGCCCGTGCAGGTTGACGGCAAGCTGCGCGACCGCCTGGTGGTGGCGCCGGGGACCGCAGCCGAGGAGATCGAGCGCCTGGCGCTGGCCAGCGAGCGGGTGCAGGGCTACCTGAAGGGCCGCGCGCCGCGCAAGGTGGTGCAGATCCCCGGTCGGCTGGTGAACATCGTGACGCCGGGAGAGTAGTTGCAGGGCGCGGTGAGCCGACGGTAAGGCGCGGGTAAGGCCCCGGCCTCTAGGCTCCGCATCCTGCTTCCGGAGCCCGGGGTCGAGTGCCCGGACGCCGGGCTTCGGACAGGTCCACCATCCCGCTCGCCTCCCGCGACGGAGGGGCGCCATGACGATCGGTGACCGGATCGCCATCGCAGCGCTCGCCACCGCGCTGATGGCGGTTGGGCTCGGCGCATGGCTGTTCATCTCCGCCGGCGCGATCGAGCCAGCTCCGGAGGAGCTCGTCGACCCGTTCGGCGTCGCCTCGTCCTCGCCGCCGGAGGTCGCAGCGGACCGGCTGGTCGTCGACGTCGAGGGCGCCGTCCTGCGCCCAGGGATCATCGAGCTGCCGGGGGGATCGCGCGTGGCCGACGCCATCGAGGCAGCCGGTGGCTATTCGCCGCAGGCGGACCTCGCGGCCGCTGCGGCGCAGGTCAACCTGGCCGCGATCCTGCGCGATGGGCAGCAGATCGTCGTTCCGCTGATCGGCGCATCCGCCGGTGGCGGGTCTGGCGGTTCGGGGTCTGGCGGCCTGGTCGATCTGAACTCGGCGAGCCCTGACGAGCTCGACGCGCTGCCCGGGATCGGTCCGGTCACCGTCGAGAAGATCGTGGCCGCGCGAGCAGAGCAGCCCTTCGCCTCGTTCGACGAGCTGGTGACGCGAAAGGTGATGACGGCAGGACAGCTGGACAAGATTCGCGACCTCGTCACTCTCGGCTGACGCGCCGCTCTCGCCGTGGCGACGCCGCTTGCGCTGCCCGGCGCCCTGCTCGGGCTGGCGGTCGGGATCCTCGGCGCCGATGCGCACGCGGGACTCGTTTCGCTGGTTGCGGCGGCGCTGGCAGGCTCGTTGGGCGCGGTGCTGGTGCTGAGCCGGAGGACGGGGCCGGGCATCGCGTGCGTCGCGCTCGGCATCAGCCTCCTTCTTGGAGCCTGGCGCGGTGGGGCGGCGGCCCTGCCATCTGGCCCTGACAGCGTCGCCGCCCTCATCGGCCGCGGAGAGTTCCATGTCGCCGGAACCGTGATCGACGACCCGCGGCCGCGCGGGACTTCGCAGCAGGTCGTCCTGGACGACGTGGCCGCGCGGGTGCAAGGGGATGCCCACGCGTTGCGCGGCCG
>DASSIB010000067.1:0-2530 GCA_035692365.1 Candidatus Limnocylindria bacterium
ACGAAGGGAAACGTCGGCGTGCAGGCCGACTACGCCACGCTCGACCCCAACGACCTGTTCCTCGGCCAGCCCGACGGGACCTTCCGCAACGTCGCCGACGCCGCCGGCATCCTGCGTTACGAGCGGGGACGGGGCGCGGCGCTGGCCGACTTCAACCTCGATGGTCTGCTCGACCTGGTGGTCGTCAACTACGGCGCCGATGCCGTCCTCTGGCGCAACGTCGGCGGCGGCACGGCCTCCGCCCCTGAGCCGATGGGCCATTGGGTCATGCTGGACCTGGAGCAGGACGGCCCGAACGTCGATGCGATCGGGGCGCGCATCGAGGTGAGCGTCGGTGGACTGCGCACGACGCGCGAGCGGTCGGTGGGTGGAGGGCACATCGGTGGACAGCTAGGCTGGATCCACATCGGGCTCGGCTCCGCGACGGAGGTGAGGGTTCGGATCACCTGGCCGGACGGCGAGGTGGGGCCATGGCTCGAACTGCCGGCTGACGGCTTCTGGATCCTGGAGCGCGACTCGCCACAGCCACGCGCCTGGACGCCGCCCACCGAATGAGTGCGATGGCTGACAAGGTGCTCACGGTCGCGGACGGACCGATCGAGGTCGAGCTGCTGCCGGCGGTCGGCGCGCGGCTGCATCGGCTCCGGGTCTTTGGGCATGACCTGCTGCGCACCCCGGACGACCCGGCCGACCACGTGCGGGACCCGTTGCGCTGGGGTGCCTACGTGATGGCGCCCTGGTGCAACCGGATCGTCGCGATGCCCACCGAGGTCGGCGGTCGGACGGTCAGCCTCCCATCCAACTTCGCGGACGGATCGGCCATCCACGGCCAGGTCTTCGCATCGCGCTGGGAGGTCGTGGCGGATGGCTTGCTCGGCATCACCGCGGGCGGCGACGGGTGGCCGTGGCCCTACCGATGCTGGCTCCGGGTCTCGATCGGTGGTGGCGTGCTTCGCGTGGATCAGTCGCTGACCAATCTCTCCGAAGAGCCGATGCCCGCCGGCCTGGGACTGCACCCCTGGTTCCGGCGACCCCTCGAGCTGCGCATCGACGCCGACTCGGTCGTCCGGTCGAATCTCGAGCCGGACGCTGCCGTGACGACGGCCTCTGGTGGCTGGGATCTCCGCGCCATGCAGGCGGTGCCCGACGACCTCGACGCCACGTGGCTTGCGCCCGGCGATCCTGCGGTCGTGCTGCGCTGGCCCGAGCTCGGCGTCATCGGCACCATGCGCATGCTTTCCACGGCCGAGTCGTGCATCGCGGTGGCCAGCCCCGCCACACTCGACGCGGTGGCGATCGAGTCACAGACCCATGCTCCGCAGGGGCTGCGCCGACTCCTGCGTGGCGAGTCGGGCGCGATGCGTGCGATCGAGCCCGGCGGGGTGCTGGAATTGACGACGGAGATTGCGTTCGAACGCAGCGCCTCGAGCGGCTCCTCGGCTTGACACTCCCGCCGGACGCCGCGTAGACTCCGAGATCGCGCCGGCACGCAGCCGGCAGGCGATGCGAGAACGGCGATCCACCCGGGTCGCATGCTCCGCGCCAAGCTTCCCGATCACGGAGGCCAAGAATCGAGCGAGACCGATCCGTCGGTAACGTGACCTTAACAGCTGAAGAGTGACAGGAACCCACACGAGTCAACGGGACAAACGTCTGAACTGTGAACGGTGGTGGAGCCCTCGGGCAAGACCACTGTTTTTGTTTGGAGAGTTTGATCCTGGCTCAGGACAAACGCTGGCGGGGTGCATGAGACATGCAAGTCGAACGGGGTTGAGCGGGCTTGCTCGATCAACCTAGTGGCGGACGGCTGAGTAACGCGTAGGTGACCTACCCGGAAGTGGGGAATAACTGCCCGAAAGGGTGGCTAATACCGCATGTGGTCGGCGATTCGGTTCGCCGCCCAAAGCCGAAAGGCGCTTCCGGCGGGGCCTGCGTCCGATTAGCTAGTTGGTGGGGTAATGGCTCACCAAGGCGACGATCGGTAGCTGGTCTGAGAGGATGATCAGCCAGACTGGGACTGAGAACGGCCCAGACTCCTACGGGAGGCAGCAGTCGGGAATTTTGCCCAATGGACGAAAGTCTGAGGCAGCAACTCCGCGTGAGGGATGAAGGCTCTCGGGTCGTAAACCTCTTTTCTCAGGGAAGATCCAAGACGGTACCTGAGGAATAAGCGACGGCTAACTACGTGCCAGCAGCCGCGGTAATACGTAGGTCGCAAGCGTTGTCCGGATTTACTGGGCGTAAAGAGCGCGCAGGCGGCTGGTCAAGTCCGATGTGAAATCTCCCGGCTCAACTGGGAAACTGCATCGGAAACTGATCGGCTTGAAGGTGGGAGAGGGTAGTGGAATTCCCGGTGTAGTGGTGAAATGCGTAGATATCGGGAGGAACACCAGTGGCGAAGGCGACTACCTGGCCCATTCTTGACGCTGAGGCGCGAAAGCTAGGGGAGCGAACGGGATTAGATACCCCGGTAGTCCTAGCCGTAAACGATGAACACTAGGCGTAGTCGGTATCGACCCCGGCTGTGCCG
>DASSIB010000068.1:0-25579 GCA_035692365.1 Candidatus Limnocylindria bacterium
CGCGCTGGCGCAGATGGCGCCGCGCCTCGGCGAGGTCGACGACAACCTGGAGCTGGCGCGCGGCTGGCTGCGGCGGGGCGCGGCGGAGGACGCGCGGCTGGTCGCCTTCCCCGAGCTGGCGCTGACCGGCTACCTGCTCGCGGACCTCGTGCCGGAGGTCGCGATGCGCGCTGACGATCCGCGCCTGGCGGCGCTGAGCCGGGAGGCGCCCGGGGTGCTGCTGGCCGTCGGATTCGTCGAGGAGACCGATGCACACCGCTTCTGCAACAGTGCCGCGCTGCTGCGCGACGGCGAGCTGATCGGCCTGCACCGCAAGGTCTACCTGCCGACTTACGGCATGTTCGACGAGGGACGCTTCACGCGCACCGGGGATCGAATCCGGACGCATCCGGCGGGGGAGCCGATCGGCAGCATCGGCCTGTCCATCTGCGAGGACTTCTGGCATGCCAGCCTGCCGATGCTCCAGGCGCTCGACGGCGCCACCCTGCTCGTCAACCTGGCGGCGGGGCCGGCCCGCGCGCCGGGAAGCTCCGCGGGGCTGGCGGCGATCGGCGGCTGGCACAAGATGCAGGACACCTACGCGCTGCTGGGGACGGTGCCCGTCGCCTTCTGCAACCGGGTAGGCAACGAGGAGGGGCTCACCTTCTGGGGTGGCTCGCGGCTGCTGGGGGCCGATGGCTCGACGATCGCCGAGGGGCCGCTGTACGAGGAAGCCCTCGTCGTCGGCGCGATCGAGACCGACGACCTCCGCATGCAGCGCTACGGCCTCCCGCTCCTCTCCGACGAGCGGCTCGAGCTGGTCCGCCGCGAGCTCGACAGGATCATCGCCGACCGGGCGGGGATGGCCGCGCCCCCCGACGAGGGGGAGGCTTGACCCCGCCGCTGCCGCAGATCGATCCCGCCTCGGCGCTGGAGGTGATCACCGGCTTCATCCGCGCCCAGCTCCAGCAGACCGGGTTCACCCGGCTGGTGGTCGGTCTCTCCGGTGGCGTCGACTCCGCGACGGTCGCCTTCCTCGCGGCGCGTGCGATCGGCGCCGACAACCTGCTGGCGGTGCGCATGCCGTACGCGAGCTCGTCACCCGAGTCCGAGGCCGATGCGATGCGCGTGGTGACCGCGCTTGGCTGCCAGACGGAGCGGGTCGACATCACGCCGATGGTGGACCCGATGCTGGCCCTGATCAGCGGCGAGAACGAGGCCGCGCTCCAGGTGCGGCGCGGCAACGTGATGGCCCGCCAGCGGATGATCGTCCTGTACGACCGATCGGCAGCCTTTGACGCGCTGGTAGCCGGGACCAGCAACAAGACCGAGGCGCTCCTCGGCTACGGCACGCTGTACGGCGACATGGGAGCCGCCTTCGCGCCGATCGGCGACCTGTACAAGAGCCAGCTGCGTGCCGTGGCGTCCGCGCTCGGAGTCCCCGATGAGATCCTGGCCAAGCCGCCTTCGGCGGACCTGTGGCCGGGCCAGACCGATGAGGGGGAGCTGGGGGCGAGCTACGACGACCTCGACCGCATCCTGTTCGCGCTGGTGGACCGCCGCTGGACGGCGGAACGTTGCGTCGCGGCCGGCCTGGACCGTGCGCTGGTGGCGTGGGTCGAGCAGCGAGTGGCGCGCTACGAGTTCAAGCGACAGACCCCTCCCGTCGCCAAGGTCAGCCTGCGCACACCCGGGGTCGACCACCTCTACCCGCGCCGCCGCCCCGGGTCGCGGCGGGGGAGCTAGCGCAGCCGTGGCCGGCCGGCTGCTCGTGGTCGGGACTCCGATCGGCAACCTGGGCGATCTGACCCCGCGTGCGGCCGAGGCGCTGCGCACGGCGGACCTGGTCGTGGCGGAGGACACGCGGCTGGCCGGCAGGCTGCTCGCGCACCTCGGCGCGAAGCGCCCGACAGTCAGCTTCAACGACCATTCGCCGCCTGCGCGCCTCGGTGACCTCCTGGCGCGCCTGGCGCGTGGGGAGACCCTGGCGCTGACCACTGATGCCGGGATGCCCGGCGTCTCCGATCCCGGCGCACGGCTGGTCGCGGCGGTGCGCGACGCGGGGATCGCGGTCGAGGTCCTCCCCGGACCGTCGGCGGTGACGGCCGCGATCGCCGTGTCCGGGATCGAGTCGCTCGGCTTCCTGTTCGGCGGCTTCCTGCCGGCCCGACCGGCTGCCGCCCGGACGCGAGCGCTGGAGCGGCTGCTGGACGCCAGCGGCGCGACCGCGCTGCCGCTCGTCCTGTTCGAGGCGCCGCACCGCATCGGCGCGCTGCTCCGCGCGCTCGACGGGCTCGTCCCCCAGGCACGCGTCGCTGCCTGCCGGGAGCTGACGAAGCTCCACGAGGAGGTGCTGATCGGGACGCCGGCCGAGGTGCTCTCCCGGCTTGCCGACCCACGCGGCGAGCTGACGCTCGTGATCAGCGGGATTCCCCGGCCGGATGCGGCGGAGGCGCTCGACGTCGCGGCTCTGGTCGACGCTGCGCAGGACGCCAGCCTGAGCCCGCGCACCACCGTGGAGCTGCTCCGCGCCATGGGCGTGCCGCGACGGGTGGCCTATCGGGCCGTCCCGGCGCGGGACCCTCGGAAGGCTGCTAAGCCGCCACTAACCGGCCGATAAGGCACGAGCCCGTAGCCTGCCCCGCATCCGGTGGCCGCCTCGCCCGGCGCGCCGTGAGCCCGACAACGGGCAGGAGGAATGATTCGGCATGAACAAGGTGTTTCTGGTTGGGCGGCTCACCCGCGATCCGGAGCTGCGCACGCTGCCGTCCGGAAAGCCGGTCGCCAACTTCGTGATCGCAACCAACGAGTTCCGGGGCAACGGGGCGCCGGAGCGCACCGAGTACCACAACGTGGTGGCGTGGGACCGCCTGGCGGAGATTTGCGGGCAGTTCCTCTCCAAGGGGCAGCTGGTCGACGTCGAGGGCCGCCTGCAGACCCGCCAGTGGGATGACGACGGCGGCATGCGGCACTGGAAGACCGAGATCGTGATCGGCAACCTGGAGATGCTCTCGGGGCGCGGCAAGAAGGAGTACGCCAAGGAGGCGCAGGCGGTCGCCGCAACCGGCGACGACGGCCTCCCCGCGGGGATCGCCGCGGAGACGAACGGCTCCACCGAGGAAGCGCTCGTCGCGATGTAGGACCGCGCGAGGCGAGGGGCCAGCGCGCCCCTCGCCGGCCGGTGCAATACTCGCGGGCATGAAATTTCGCACGCTGATCGAGGGTGCCGGCAAGACGGCAGCCGGCATCGAGGTACCCCCGGAGGTGGTGTCGGCGCTCGGTTCAACCAAGCGCCCGGCGGTTCGAGTGACGATCAACGGGTACGCGTACCGGAGCACGGTGGCGGTGCTCGGGGGCCGCTTCATGGTCCCCGTCAGCAACGAGGTGCGTGCCAACGCAGGCGTCGCAGCCGGCGACGAGGTCGAGGTCGGCATGGAGCTCGACACTGCGCCACGGGAGGTGGCGGTCCCGCCCGAGCTCGCATCCGAGCTTTCCCGCGATAGGGCAGCGAAAGCGGCCTTCGAGGTGCTGTCGTACAGCAGGAAGCGCCTCCTGGTCGACCCGATCGCGAACGCGAAGACCGCCGAGACTCGCGACCGGAACGTCGCCAAGGCAATGCGCTCATTGCGCGAGGGGAACTGACTGACTCAGCCGCGCGCGGCGAGCACGACCAGGTTGATGATGTAGGCGTGCAGGAGCGCCCCGTACAGGACGGAGCGCGTCCGCCAGGCCAGCCATCCGAATCCCAGCCCGCCGAAGAAGGTGGAGAGGGTTTCGAGCTCGGGCTTGCCTAGATGGGTGAAGACGAACGGGAAGGTGGCCAGCACCACCCCCACCGGCCCCGCCACCCGGATCAGGGTCCACATCAGGAAGCCGCGGAAGAGGAACTCGGCCGCCCCCACGTCCAGCACCCGCCCCAGGGCCGCGAGCAGTCCGCCCTCCTGGGTGGCGTAGTAGAGCTGGAAGTCGGGGAGGCCGGCGGCGATGACCACGACCGGCGTGACGAGCGCCGCGAGCCCGACTGCCACGGCCAGCCCGACCCGCCACTCCCCGATGCGCAGGCCATAGGCCGATGGCCGTTCGCCGAGCAGGAGCAGCGTGACCAGCGGCACGATCAGAAAGAGACCGACGCGCGCGATGCCGGTGGATGCGGCCGGGCCGATCGGCAGGTTCAGCAGCGCCAGCGGGTGGTAGTAGTCGATCACCAGCACGAAGGTGGTGACGAGCACGACCAGCGTCTCCCGTAGCGGGAGTCGCAGCCCGGCGAGGTTCAGGGTCTGGGGTTGCGGTTCGGCGGACACGCGCGCAACTGTCGGCGATGCCGCGGCCGGCGGTCAAGGGCAGTCTCGCGCCAGCGCGCCGCGCCCCGTCGCGAATCAGGCTTCGGTGCTGACCTTGGCCCTGGCCGGCTTCTCGACTGGCTCTGGCGGTTCCGGCTCGGGCGGCGGATAGACCCCGCGCAGGTACGAAGCCATCGCCGCGCCGGCTCGCTTGCCGTCGCCCATGGCCAGGATCACGGTGGCGGCGCCGCGGACGATGTCACCGCCGGCGAAGACGCCCGGCATGCTGGTCATGCCGTGCGGATCGGTCTCGATGTAGCCCCACTGGTTGACCTTCAGGTCGGGAGCGGTGGAGGTCAGGAGGGGGTTGCTGCGCGTGCCGATCGCCACGACCACCATGTCGCACTCGATCACGAACTCGGAGTCGGGGATCGGCTCGGGGCGGCGGCGGCCGCTCTCATCGGCCTCGCCGAGCGCCATGCGCTGGCAGCGCAGCCCGGTGACCCAGCCGGTCTCGTCGCCGAGCACCTCGAGCGGCGCGACCAGGAATTCGAAGCGCACCCCCTCGGCCTCGGCGTGATGGACCTCCTCGGCGCGGGCCGGCAGCTCCTCGCGACCGCGTCGATAGGCGATCACCGCCTCGGCGGCACCCAGCCGACGGGCGGTGCGCACCGAGTCCATCGCCACGTTGCCGCCCCCCACCACCACGACCCGCTGGCCGTGGAGGACCGGCGTGTCCGAGTCGGCGTTCCAGGCGCCCATCAGGTTGACCCGGGTCAGGTACTCGTTGGCCGAGTAGACGCCCTTGAGGTTCTCGCCGGGGATCTCCATGAAGACCGGCAGGCCGGCGCCGACCGCAATGAAGACCGCATCGAACCGGGCGCTGAGCTCGGGCAGGGTGTAGGTCTTGCCGATGATCACGTTCGGCTCGATCTTGACGCCCGCAGCCTTCAACCGATCCACCTCGGCCTGGACGATGTCCTTCGGCAGCCGAAATTCCGGAATGCCGTAGACGAGTACCCCGCCCGCCGAGTGGAAGGCCTCGAAGATGGTGACATCGTGGCCGAGCTTGGCCAGCTCGCCGGCCGCCGTCAGTCCGGCCGGCCCCGAGCCGATGATGGCCACCGTGCGGCCCGTCGGCGCCGGCGTGGCGTGCGTGAGTCCGTCGGGGTGCGCCTGCGCCCAGTCGGCGACGAAGCGCTCCAGGTATCCGATCGCCACCGGGTTGCCCTTCTTGCCGCGGAGGCAGAGCCCCTCGCACTGCGTCTCCTGCGGGCAGACGCGCCCGGTCACGCACGGGAGGGCGTTGTCGTCAAGCAGGGAGTTCGCCGCGCCGGGCAGGTCGCCCTCCCGCAGCAGGCGAAGGAAGCGCGGGATGTTGACGCGCACCGGGCAGCCGTCGATGCAGTACGGCTTCGGGCACTGCAGGCAGCGTTCCGCCTCCAGCATCGCGATCTGCTGGGCGAGGCCGAGGTTCACCTCGCGGAAGTTGGCGGCGCGCAGGTCGGCGTCCTGCTCCGGCATCGCGACTCGGTCGATGGCCATCCGCTCCTTGGCGGTGAGCGGCTCCCGTGCCGGGGTCGGCTCGGTCATGTCCGCGCTGCTGCTGTGGCGGTCGGCCGCTTGAGCCCGATCCTGCATGCCTCGCGGCGCTCCATCGCCTACTGCTCGAACGGACGGTAGGTCTGCAGCCGATCCGCCAGCATCCCGAAGTCGACTGTGTGGCCATCGAACTCGGGACCCTCGACGCAGGCATAGCGCGTCTCGCCGTCGATCGAAACCCGGCAGCCGCCGCACATCCCGGTACCGTCGACCATGATCGCGTTGAGCGAGACGGTGGTCGGCACCTCGAAGGGGCGCGTCATCTCGCTGACGGCCCGCATCATCGGCACCGGGCCAACCGCGAAGACGGCGTCGATCCCGCCCGCGGCGAGCAGATCCTCGAGCGCCTGGGTCACGAATCCGTGACGGCCGTAGCTGCCGTCATCGGTGCAGACGACGACCTCACCCGCCTCCCGCAGCTCGTCCTCCAGGATCACCCATCCGTGTGATCGGCCGCCGATCACGCTGGTGACGCGAACACCGCGCCGATGCAGCTCGAGGGCGATCGGCAGGATGACGGCCGTCCCGACCCCGCCGCCGACGCAGACCGCGTGGCCAGCCGCCAGCAGCTCCGTGGGGCGGCCGAGCGGGCCAGCGACATCGGTGATGGCGTCTCCGGGCTCGAGCTCGACCAGGTCGGTCGTGCTCTTGCCGATCGACTGGATGATGAGGCTGATCGTGCCGGCCTTTGGGTCAGCGGCGGCGATCGTGAGCGGGATGCGTTCCGCTCCCGGTCCGAGCCGGACGATCACGAACTGACCCGGCTGCCGGATCTCGGCGATGCGCGGCGCCTCGACGACCAGCCGCGTCACGTTCGGGGAGAGGGACGACTTGCCAACGACCGGATGCATCCACCGTCGCTCGGTACGGGTTCCACGCCTGATGGTGGGTGACGGGCCGCGCAGACTCATGCACCAAGTCGCACGTTTTGACCATGCCAAAGGTCACCTGCGTTGAACGCCGCAGATCAGGGCGCGGGGGCCACTCCCGGCTTCCCCTTTGGCCAGTAGAGCTCCTTCTTGACGTGGAACTCGGGGAAGCCGCGGTCCATCAGGACGCGCTCGACGTTGAGGATCATCTCGGGGTTTCCGCAGATGTAGACCACGGTGCGCTCGGGTCGCAGGCCGAGGTCATGGCAGACCGAGGCGACGACCCCCTCGGCGCGCCCGCCGCGACCGTCCCAGCCGGCATTGCGCGGATCGTCGGGCCGGGAGATGGTCGGCACGTAGTGCAGCGGGTAGCTGCCGTCCCGCTCCCAACCCTCGAGCAGGTCGCGGTAGCCGAGCTCCTCGACGAATGAACAGCCATGCAGCATGACGGTGCGCCGCGGCTGACCGGCGGCCATCGTCTCGCGCATCATCGAGATGAAGGGGGCGATCCCGGTCCCAGTGGCCACGAAGAGGTGGGTGCGCGTGTCATCGGGCTCGAGCACGAACTTCCCCTTCGGGCCGATCATCCGCATCCCGTGGCCGATCGGCAGCCGCCACAGCAGCGAGGTGAACCGCATGATCGGGACCAGGCGCACGTAGAACTCGTAGCCATCGGACCCGGCGTCGCGTGGCGCGGAGGCCACCGAGTACGGACGCTGCACGAGCTTCCCGTCTGCGTAGACCCCGGTGGTCATGTACTGGCCGGGCTCGAACGGCGTCGGCTCGCCGTCGAATCGGACCCAGAAGTAGGCGAGGTCATCGGTCTCGTCGACACGCTTGACGAGCCGGGCGTTGTACACGTCCGACTCGAGCGAGATCTCCCGGTCGTCGAGGTCGTGGCCGCTCATCGCGGAGCAGGGTAGCGCACCGGGAGGGCCGGAGGCCGACGCTACAATCCCCCGACATGCCCGACCGCTACTACCTGACCACGGCCATCTTCTACCCAAGCGCAGGACCGCCGCTCCACTCGCTGTTCGAGGCGATCGGGGCGGACGCGATTGCCCGCTACCAGCGACTGCTGGGGAAGGATGTCCGCTTCGTGACCGGGATGGACGAGCACTCGGCCAACCTGGAGCGGCAGGCGCAGAATCAGGGCGTCGAGCCGCGTGCCCTCGTCGACGAGTGGGCCGCCAACTGGCGCGCCGCGTTCGACCGGTTCGAGATCAGCTACGACCGCTTCATCCGCACCACCGACCCCGACCACGCGCGAGCATCGACCGAGATGGTGAGCCGTGCCCTCGCCACGGGCGACATCTACAAGGGGACCTACGCGGGCTGGTTCTGCGTGGGCGACAACGAGTTCAAGACCGACAGCCAGATCGTCGACGGCCGCTGCCCGGACCACCCGACCCTCGAGCTGCAGTGGCTCGAGGAGGAGAACTACTTCTTCCGCCTGTCGCGCTACCAGGCGGCGCTCGAGCAGCTCTACCGCGAGCACCCCTCCTTCTGCGAGCCGGAGCACTTCCGTAACGAGGTGCTCGGCTGGCTCAACGACGGGGTCACCGATTTCTCGATCAGCCGCGCCGGCGGGACCTGGGGGATCCCCTTCCCCGACGACCCCTCGCACAGCATCTACGTCTGGTTCGACGCGCTCACGAACTACCTGACGGGCGCCGGATTCCCCGATGATCCGGGGTCCTTCGAGCGCTGGTGGCCGGCCGACCTCCACGTCATCGGCAAGAACATCACCCGATTCCACTGCCTCTACTGGCCGGCGATGCTGATGAGCGCGGGGCTGCCACTCCCCGAGAGCGTCTTCGCCCACGGCTTCATGCTGATGCGCGGCGAGCGGATGTCGAAGACGCGCGGCAACATCCTCGACCCCGACGTGGCCGCCGCCCTGTTCGGTGTCGACGGGGTGCGCTACGTCGTGCTGCGCGAGATCCCCTTCGACCGGGACGGTGACGTGACCGCCGAGAGCCTCGTCCGCCGCTACAACGCCGAGCTCGCCAACGACCTCGGCAACCTGCTCAACCGGACGGTCAGCATGAGTGCGCGCTACCTGGAGCGCACGCTCCCGCCGCTTCGAGTCGCCGATGCGGAGGCGGACTCGGAGCTGCAGCGCGCCGCGGCCGCCGCGGTGGAGGCCTATCACGCCGCCATGGGCCGCCTCCACCTGGACGAGGCGCTGGGCGCGGTGATGGACCTCACCTCGGCCGCCAACGGCTATGCCGAGTCCCAGGCGCCATGGGCGCGCAACAAGGAGGGTGACCAGGCGCGGGTCGGCGCGATCCTGGCCGCCATGGCTGAGGTGTGCCGCATCCTCGGCCACCTGATGGCGCCCTTCACGCCGGCCGCCGCTGCGGAGCTGCACGCCCAGCTGGGCGTCGCCGTCCCGTACGACGACCATGGCGCCGGCGGTCCCGGCCTCGACCGGCTGCTGGCCTGGGGCTCCAACCCCGACGGCTGGCAGACCGGTGACGCGCAGCCGCTCTTTCCGCGCGTCGAGCTGCCGGACGCAGAGGCTGGGCTGGCCGGGGGCGCTCCCTGAGCCGGACGCGCGCCCCGGAGCACCTCGCGGGCCTGGTCGACTCGCATTGCCACCTCCAGGACGCGGCCTTCGAGGCCGATCGCGAGGCGGTCATCGCGCGGGCGGCGGGGGTCGGGATCACGCGGATCCTGGTGCCCGGCTACGACCTCCCATCGTCCCGAGCCGCGGTCGCACTGGCTGCGGCACATCCGGAGCTGATCGACGCGGCGGTCGGCGTGCATCCGCACTTCTCGTCGGCTGCGACGGCGGCGGAATGGGACGAGCTGGCTGAGCTGGCGGCCGATGGACGGGTCGTGGCGGTGGGGGAGATCGGGCTCGACTTCCATCGCGACATGTCGCCGCGCGACGCCCAGCGGGCCGCGCTGGCACGCCAGCTCAAGATGGCCGCGACGGTCGGCAAGCCGGTCCTCGTCCACGACCGCGAGGCCCATGACGAGGTTCGGGCCGCGTTGCTGGCGTGGGCGGGTCCGGGCGAAGGCCGGCTGCATGGCGTGCTGCACTGCTTCTCCGGCGACGCTGAGCTGGCGCAGGACCTGGCGACGGGTGGCTATCTGATCAGCTTCGCCCTGCCGGTGAGCTTCTCGTCGGCGCGCGGTCCTCGAGCGGCTGCAGCCGCGCTTCCCGAAGGGACCTTTCTCGTCGAGACCGACTCGCCCTGGCTGGCGCCGGGGGGCGGGGAGCAGCGCAACGAGCCGACGACCGCGCTCCGCGTGGCGGCCGAGCTGGCCCGCCTGCGCGGGACGACGGCGGACGCGATCGCCGCGGGTGCGGCCGACGCCTATCGCAGGCTCGTGAACCGCGCGCATTCTTGACACGCGCCCGCTCGGCGGGCTACGATCCGTTAGCACTCTCAGCGGTTGAGTGCCAGCACTCAGGTCGCATCGGCCCTGCCGGCTTCTCCCGCTGAGATCGGATCCAAGCAGCGCCTGCGCATCATCGGTTGAGGAGGCATCACGCACACATGGCCACCAAGGTCGCATCGGAGACCAAGCTCAAGCCCCTCGGCGACCGGCTGGTCGTCAAGCCCAGCGCCCGGGAGGAGATGACCAAGAGCGGCATCGTCCTGCCGGACACGGTCAAGGAGCGCCCCCAGGAGGGGACGATCCTGGCGGTCGGCCCGGGACGCACCCTGGACGACGGCACCAAGGAGCCCATCGAGGTCTCTGTCGGGGAAAAGATCCTGTTCCAGAAGTACGCCGGGACCGAGTTCAAGCTGGATGACGAGGATCTGCTGATCCTCTCCCAGAAGGACGTCCTGGCAGTCATCCAGTAAGCAGCGTTTCGGAGGACGAACAACACCGTGGCAAAGCAGCTCCTGTTCGACGAGGAGGCACGACGCGCGCTGAAGCGCGGGGTCGACAAGATGGCCGACGCCGTCAAGGTCACCCTGGGCCCGCGTGGTCGCTATGCGCTCCTGGACAAGAAGTACGGATCGCCGACGATCACCAACGACGGCGTCACCATCGCGCGCGACATCGAGCTGGAGGATCCCTACGAGAACATGGGGGCCCAGCTGCTCGAGGAGGTCGCGGCCAAGACCAACGACATCGCCGGTGACGGCACCACCACCAGCATCGTGCTGGCCCAGGCGATCATCACCGAGGGCCTGCGCAACGTGACCGCCGGCGCCAACCCGATGGCGCTCAAGCGCGGCATCGAGCGTGGCGTGGCGGCCGTGGTCGACGAGATCAAGCGCCTCAGCAAGCCGGTCCTCACCAAGGACGACATCGCGCACATCGCCGCGATCAGCGCCCGCGACACCGAGATCGGCGAGATGATCGCCGAGGTCATGGAGCGGGTCGGCAAGGACGGCGTGGTCACCGTCGAGGAGAGCCAGGGGCTCAAGCTCGACAAGGAGTACGTCGAGGGGATGCAGCTCGATCGGGGCTACGTCAGCGCCTACATGGTCACCTCGAACGACGCCGGCCGCATGGAGGCGACCCTCGAGGCTCCGTACATCCTCGTCACCGACAAGAAGATCAGCGCGGTGGCCGACATCCTGCCGACCCTCGAGAAGGTCGTCTCGGTTGGCAAGCCCCTCCTGATCGTGGCCGAGGACGTGGACGGCGAGGCACTCGCCACACTGGTCGTCAACAAGCTGAAGGGCACGATCAGCGTGCTCGCCATCAAGGCGCCGGGCTTCGGGGATCGCCGCAAGGCGATGCTCGAGGACATCGCGACCCTGACCGGTGCGCGCGTCATCTCCGAGGAGGTGGGCCGCAAGCTCGACAGCGTGATGCTCGAGGACCTCGGCCAGGCGCGTCGCGTGACCGCCACCAAGGACACCACCACCGTCGTCGAGGGGAAGGGCGATCCGAGCGCGATCGAGGCTCGCAAGTCCCAGATCAAGCTCCAGATCGACGACACCACCTCTGACTTCGACCGCGAGAAGCTCCAGGAGCGCCTGGCCAAGCTCTCCGGCGGCGTGGCGATCCTGAAGGTCGGCGCGGCCACCGAGGTCGAGCTCAAGGAGAAGAAGCACCGCATCGAGGATGCGCTCTCGGCTGCCCGCGCCGGGGTCGAGGAGGGGATGGTCGCCGGTGGCGGCTCGGTCCTGCTCCACGCGATCCCTGCGCTCGACAAGGTCGAGGCGCTCGGTGACGAGGCCACCGGTGTCAACATCCTGCGCCGCGCGCTTGAGGAGCCGATGCGCCAGATCGCCGCGAACGGCGGCTGGGAGGGCTCGGTCGTCGTCGAGGCCGTGCGCAAGCTGAAGCCCGGCAACGGCTGGGATGCCCAGAAGGCCGAGTACACGGACATGTTCGTGGCCGGCATCATCGACCCTGCCAAGGTCACCCGCTCGGCGCTCGAGAACGCCGCCTCGGTGGCAGCCCTGCTGCTCACCACCGAGACGGTCATCACCGACCTGCCCGAGAAGGAGAAGGCGCCGATGCCCGGCATGGGCGGCGGCGGCATGGGCGACTACTAGCCCGAAAACCCCCTCCAGCGATGCAAGAGCCCCGGCTTCGGCCGGGGCTCTTGTCGTGCGGGAGGTACCTGCGACCACCCGATCGGTCTATATCGGGTCCCGTGTGCGCCCAGATAGCCTTCGCTGACATGGCAACAAGCAAGCGAACTGAGCCTGCGGCGCTGCCCCACGCCCGTCGCCACCTGGCTGCCGTCGTGGCCTGGCGGCCCAGCCTGCGCCTCGCCGTGGCCGCGGCTGCGCTCGCGATCGTCATCGGCATGGCATTCATCAGCTCCAACATCGTGGCCGAGCAGCTCCGCCAGCTGGCCGTGCGCGCGGCGCTGGATCACGCCGAGTCGGTCGTGCGCGCCAACCTCGACCCCGCCCTGGCGACCGATGCCCTGCGGCCCGGGGCATCGCGCGACCCGGACCTCGACGCCCAGCTCGAGCTGCTGGTGCAGGGCGGGGAGATGAGCCGGGTCGTCATCTGGTCTCCGGACGGACGGGCGGTGTACAGCTCGGACCCGGGGTTGCGGGGGCGGATGTTCGAGGTCGACGACGACCTTCGCGCTGCGCTGGCAGGCCAGAGCCGGGCGGAGTTTGGCGAGGGAGCAGACAATGAGGTCCTGGCGCTCGAGACCGCGCCCCTGCCGGTGCCGTTCCTCGAGCTGTACGTCCCGATCCGCGGCATGACCGACGGCAACCCTGTCGGCGTGTACGAGGTCTACCAGGACGCCCGCCCGATTGAGCTGGCCGTCACCGACGCGCGCAACAGCGTCCGGCTGGCTGCCCTGGGAGCCGCCGGGGCCGTCTTCGCCATCCTGTGGCTCGCCTTTGCGGGCACGAGCCGGCTGGTTGGCCGCCAGAATCGGCTGCTGCGCGAACGCGCCATGCGCGACCCCCTCACCGGCCAGGCCAACCATGGGTTCGTGCTCGAGCAGCTCAGCCACCACCTTTCCCGGCGCGGGGCTTCGGGCGCCATCGCGATCATCGACATCGATGCCTTCCGCCTCCTGAACGCCGGCCACGGCCACCGGGCCGGCAACGAGGCGCTGCTGCGCGTGGCGGAGGTGCTCGCCTCGGTGGTACGGCCGAACCAGCTCTTCGGTCGCTTCGGTCCCGATGAGTTCCTCCTGGCGGACTTCGCAGATCGAGGCAGCCGGCTGCTGCCGACCCTCGACGCGCTGCGGGCGGCGCTCGTGGCCGTGGAGCTGCGCTTCGCCGGCACCGAGGCGTTGCCGATCAGCGTCTCCATCGGCGTGGCGCATGCCCCGCTCGATGGGTCCAAGCCGCTCGAGCTGATCAGCGTTGCCGAGGCCGCCCTGCGCGAGGCGAAGACCGGCGGCGGCGCGGTGACCATGGTCGCCAACCAGGCGACCATCGGCTCCCTCGCCGCGCAGAACACCATCTTCGGCGTCTTCGAGGGACTGGTGGCCACCATCGACGCCAAGGATCACTACACTCGCGCGCACTCCGAGGACGTCACCACCCATGCCCTCTTCCTGGCCCAGGCGATGGGACTGGGCGAAGAGGAGCGCCGCCTCCTGCGGCTGGCGGGCCTCCTCCACGACATCGGCAAGGTGGGGGTGCCCGACGGGATCCTCCGCAAGCCCGGGCCGCTCACCGACGAGGAGTTCGAGATCGTCAAGCAGCACGTGGCAATTGGCGAGGCGATCGTCGGTGCGGTCCCGCAGCTCGCCGACGTGCGGTCGAGCATCCGTCACCACCACGAGCGCTGGGACGGCAACGGGTACCTCGACGGCCTGGCCGGCGACGGGATCCCGGTGCTCGCCCGCGTGCTGGCGGTCGCCGACGCCTATAGCGCCATGACCACCACGCGTCCCTACCGCAAGGCGCTGACGGCCGAAGTCGCGCTTGCGCGCATCGCGAAGGCCGCCGGAAGCCAGCTCGATCCCGTCCCGGCGATGATCTTCGTCAAGGCGATGCGCGCCCAGGCTGCGCGAGAGGCGCGCGAGGCGGTGTCGCGGCAGTCCGCCGCCGGCGTCGCGCCGCGACGCGTCCGGCAGGCTCGTGGCGCACGCGAGGCTCGCGCCGAATAGGGGGCTCCGCGGCGCAGCCGCGTGGGGCGGATCGAATCGAGTACGCTCAGCCGGTGACAAGTCGAACGCCGCGCGCACCCCTCGCGGTCACGCTGTGCCTGGCGATCCTGATGGTCATCGCTCTTGCGGCCTGCACCTCGGAGGAGTCGCGCACCTTCCAGCTCGAGACGCTCAACGACTCCGGCGTGACTGGAACGGCGGTGCTGACCGACCTCCGCGACGGTTCAACGCGGGTGGTCATCGACGTGGATCCTGCGGGCCACCTGAACATGCCGGCTCACATTCACCCGGGCACCTGTGTCGAACTGGTGCCGCAGCCCCTCCACCCACTCGAGTCGGTGGTCGACGGCGAGTCGGAGACGGTGGTGGAGCAGTCGTTGTCAGAACTACTGGCTGGGGACCTGGCCCTCAACCTGCACGTCTCATTCGAGGACATGGGCACCTACGCAGCCTGCGTTGACCTGACCTGACAGGGCCTGCCAACCCCCGCCTCGGTCACGTTTCGTCGATCCGGGCTGCCCGCCGTTCGTCGTACGGTTCGGACGGCGCCCCACAGCGCGCCAGCAGCGAGGATTGACCGATGCGCTTCGTGCTCTTCACCTATCCCGATCCTGACTACGCCGCGCGCTGGGACTCGATGTCAGAGGAAGAGCGTGCGGCCTCGCTCGAGGAGCACGTCGCCTGGTTCGCCAGGTACGGCGACCGGATCCGCGGCGGTGCCGATCTGGCCTGGCCGAAGGTGATCCGCAGCGTCCGGCGCCGGGCGGGGCAGCCGGTGACGACCGACGGACCCTTCGTCGAGGCCAAGGAGCTGCTGGGTGGGGTCATCATCGTCGAGGTCCCAGGCTGGGACGAGGCGATGGCCATGGCGGGCGAATGGCCGTCGCTGCTGCAGGGCCCCGGCGCCGGCGTCCAGGTCGAGGCCGTGACCGAGCACTAGGTCGGCTGCGAGAGCGGCCCTAGCGCTCCATCTCGCACGGCCCGCCGGCCGGGATGTAGCCGCACTTCTCGCAGGGGGCGCCGCACACCGCCAGATTGGTGCAGTAGAGGCAGTGCGTGGTCCGGATGTGCGACATCGTGAGCACGTCCGACGCCGCGCGTTCGGCGGTGCTGGTCACGGGGGCGCCGCAATGTGCGCACGTCGGCCACTCGGTGATGGGGGTGAAGACGGACTGGCTGTCCATGGGTGCAGGCTACGAGGCCACGGCTCCGGCCTTACAGTGCCATTGGTCATCGGTCCGGCCGTCGAGCTGACCGGCTGCTCGGGACCCGACGGTAAGGGCCAGCCCCTAGAATCAGGGCAGTCATGTCCCCTCGAAAGGCCGCTCCGCCGGCCGCTCCCCGTGAATCGCGTACGCCCGACGCGGCTGCGCCGGCGACGGCCGCCCTCCTGACTCCGGACGAGATCCTGGCGCGGCTGAACGAGCCTCAGCGCGAGGCGGTCTCGCACACCAACGGGCCGTTGCTCATCCTGGCCGGCGCCGGATCGGGCAAGACGCGGGTGCTGGCACATCGGGTTGCGTACCTGGTCGCGAGCGGCACCAAGCCGTGGCAGATCGTGGCGGTGACCTTCACCAACAAGGCGGCCAACGAGATGCGGGAGCGGATCGCCGGGCTCATCGGCGAGGAGGCGGCCCGCGAGGCGACGATCGGAACCTTCCATGCCATCTGCGCACGGATCCTGCGACGAGACGGCAACGCCATCGGCCTCTCGCGGTCCTTCACGATCTACGACCGGGCCGACCAGGTGGCGATGGTGAAGGGGATCCTGCGACGCCTCGACCTCGACGAGAAGCGGTTCGCGCCGGCCGGAATGCTCGCCTGGATCGGGCAGCGCAAGGACGAGCTGTCGGACCCGGCCACGGCCACCCGGCAGGCCGCGAACTACTACGACGAGACGGCTGCCCGGGTGTATGCCGCCTACCAGGAGCAGCTCACCGAGGACGACGCGGTCGACTTCGACGACCTGCTGATGCGCGCCGTCTTCCTCTTCGAGCAGCACCCCGAGATCCTGGCCCGCTACCAGGGCCGCTGGCAGCAGATCCTGGTCGACGAGTACCAGGACACGAACCGGGCGCAGTACCTCCTCTGCAGCCTGCTGGCCGCCAAGCACGGCAACCTGGCGGTGGTCGGAGACGACGACCAGAGCATCTACTCGTGGCGCGGCGCGGACCTGCGCAACATCCTGGACTTCGAGCGCGACCACCCGACCACCCGGGTCGTGAAGCTGGAGCAGAACTACCGCTCCACCCAGACGATCCTGGATGCCGCCCACGCGGTCGTCTCGCGCAACGAGGGACGCAAGGAGAAGAAGCTGTGGACCGATCGCGGGGCAGGCACCGCGATCACCCTCTTCGACGCCTACAACGAGTACGAGGAGGCCGAGTTCGTCGCCCGACAGATCGAGCGGCTGACCGGCTCGGGGCGCAGCGGGCTGAACGCCATGCTCACCGCCCGGGCCGATGACGAGTCCGGCTCGCTTCGCTACGGCGAGATCGCGATCACCTACCGGATCAACGCCCAGAGCCGCGTGCTGGAGGAGGCGTTCGTCCGCTTCGGGATCCCGTACCAGCTGGTCGGCGGCACCCGCTTCTACGAGCGGCGCGAGGTGAAGGACGCCCTCGGCTACGTCCGCCTCTCGCGCAACACCGGCGACCGGGTTGCCCTGGAGCGGGTCATCAACGTCCCCGCGCGGGGGATCGGCGACAAGACGATGGAGGAGCTGCGCGCCTCCGCAGAGACACGCGGGGGGACCCTGTGGGACGCGATCGAGCGGGCCGGAGAGAACCCGAACCTTTCGCCCCGCGCCCGAACCGCGCTGGCCGGCTTCGCCGAGCTGGTGCGCGGCTTCGCGGCGATCGCCGCCAAGGAGCCGCCATCGGCCATCTTCGACGCGGTCTACGAGCGCACCGGGCTGCGCGAACAGCTCCAGGACGGGACCGACGACGGCGAGGAGCGCTGGACGAACCTGCTCGAGCTGCGCAACCACGCCGCGGAGTTCGACGAGCTGGCCGTCCCCGAAGGGCTCGAACGCTTCCTGGAGGAGGTGGCGCTGGTCAGCGACCAGGACGAGCTCGAGGACCGGCCGGACCGGGTAACGCTGATCACGCTTCACGCGGCGAAGGGCCTGGAGTTCCCGATCGTCTTCATCGTTGGGCTCGAGGAGGGGCTGCTGCCCCACCGGCGCGCCCTCGAGGACGACCGCGAGCTGGAGGAGGAGCGGCGCCTCGCGTACGTGGGCATGACCCGGGCCAAGGATCGGCTGTACCTCGTGCATGCCAACCATCGGTCCACCTGGGGGGTGGGCGCCGCCAGCGAGCCGTCTCGCTTCCTGGCCGAGCTTCCCGAGGAGCTGCTGGAGGCGGACCGAGAGGCCGCGACGCCGTATCGGCGGGCCTGGGGGGCGCAGGGCGGGTGGTCGAGGCGCGGGACCGATGACGACGAATGGCTGCCGGGCGGCTACCGTGCGCCGCGCCGCAGCGCGAACGAGCACCTGCGACCGGTGAACCTGCCGGACATGTCGGCGCCAGTCCCCGTTGGGAAGGAGCTGGACCGGGCGCGGGAGCGGGTCTCGCAGGCCCACTACGAGAAGGCGGAGGAGCTCGACCTCGGGAGCGGCGGCTTCGCCAGTCCGGAGCCTGGCACCGCCGGAACGGAGAGCGCCTGGCGGGCCGGTGACAAGGTCCGCCATCGGCGCTTCGGGGAGGGGATCGTGGTCACCAGCCGTCTCGAGAAGGGCGACGAGTGGGTGACGGTCGCCTTCGTGGGCCAGGGGGTCAAGGAGCTGATCGCGGCATACGCCGGGCTGGAGCGGACCTGAGGCAGCGCCGATGCGCAGTCACGCCACTAGAATCCGCCCATGGCTGAGCTTGACCCCCACGTGCAGGAGCTGCTCGACGGCTTGACGTCCGCGCGCGACGACTTCCTGGCAGCGCTGGCCGACATCGATCCCGCCCTGCGGACAACCCCCGGCCTGGTCGGCGACTGGTCGGCGCGCGACCTGCTGGCGCACGTCGGCTACTGGGCCGGGCACGGCGCCGAGTCGCTGCATCGGGCCGAGCTGGGTGAGCTGAGCGAGTTCGGGCGCGACGACCTGTCCGTCGATGATCGGAACGCCGTCGTCACGCGCGTTGCACGGGAGACCGACTACGCGACCGTCGCCAGCCGCGAGCAGGGATCCTACGAGGCCTTCGTGGCCCGCCTGACGGCCGTAGACCCGGAGTCGCTCGATGACCGCGACGCGGACGGCGACACCCTCGAGGAGATCATCGCCTTCGACGGCGGCGATCACTACCGCGAGCACATCCTCGACATCCGGGCCTGGTTCGACGGCAAGGACGCCCCGGACGAGGCCGATGCCGAGGCCGATGCCGACTGACCCCGCCGCGCGCGCCGCGGAGCTGCGCGCCGCGATCGACGACGCCAACTACCGCTACCACGTCCTCGACGATCCGACGATCGAGGACAAGACCTATGACCGGATGCTGCGCGAGCTCACGGACCTCGAGGCGGCGAACCCCGAGCTGGCGACCCCCGACTCGCCGACCCAACGGGTCGGAGCGGCGCCGTCCAACCTCTTCGCGGAGGTGCGGCACGAGTTCCCGATGCTCTCGCTGGGCAACGCCTTCGGCCATGACGAGCTGCGCGAGTTCGATGCCCGCGTCCGCAAGGGCCTCGGCCTGGCGGTCGACGCTCCCGGCGTGGCCTACGTCTGTGAGCTGAAGATCGACGGCCTCGCGATCAGCCTGCGCTACGACGGCCGCTCCTTCGTCCGCGGGGCGACCCGCGGCGACGGCAGCACCGGCGAGGACGTCACCCCCAACCTGCGCACCGTGCGGGCCATCCCGCTGCGGCTGCGGGCCGACCCTCCGGGGGATCGGCTCGAGGTGCGTGGCGAAGTCTTCATGCCTCGTGGCGCCTTCGCGGCGCTCAACGAGCAGCTCGAGCAGGAGGGGAAGCCGCTCTACGCGAACGCCCGCAACACCGCGGCGGGAACGGTGCGCCAGAAGGACCCGGCGGTGACCGCGGGACGCCGGCTGTCGGCCTGGTGCTACCAGGTGGTAGGAGTGCCGGGCCTCGCCAGTCACTCGGAGTCGCTGGACCTGATGCGGGAGCTCGGATTCCCGGTCAATCCGCTCGCGCGCCGGGTCGAGGGGGTCGAGGCGGTGATCGAGTACGTCGAGGAGTGGGCGGAGGCCCGCAAGGACCTTGACTACGAGACCGATGGGATCGTGATCAAGGTCGACAGCGTCGAGCAGCAGCAGACGCTGGGATTCGTGTCGCGCGCCCCGCGCTGGGCGACCGCCTACAAGTTCCCGGCGCAGCAGGTGACCACCAAGCTCGAGCAGATCGAGGTCTACGTCGGCCGCATCGGTGCGCTCACACCCGTGGCGCACGTGACGCCCGTCGTCGTGGGTGGCACCACGGTGCGCAACGCGACCCTGCACAACATCGACGAGATCCGACGCAAGGACCTGCGGGTGGGCGACACGGTCGTGCTGCAGCGCGCCGGCGACGTCATCCCGGAGATCGTCAGCGCGGTGGTCGACGCCCGGGACGGCTCCGAGGTGGTCTGGGAGATGCCGGCCGCCTGTCCCGTGTGCGGGACCGCGGCCGTGCGCGAGGAGGGCGAGGTCGTCTGGCGCTGCCCGAACCCGTGGTGCCCGGCGCAGCGCATCGGCGGCCTGCTGCACTTCACCGGGCGGGGCGGGATGGACATCGAGGGAGCTGGCTACGCGGTCGTCAACCAGCTCGCCGAACGCGGCCTGATGAAGGAGCCGGCCGACATCTTCCGGCTCACCGTCGAGACGCTCGAGGGCCTGGACCGATACGCCCGCAAGAGCGCCGAGAACCTGCACGCGGCGATCCAGGCCGCGCGGCGTCGGCCGCTGGCCCGCATCCTCAACTCGCTCGGGATCCGGCACGTCGGGGAGCAGACCGCCATCGACCTCGCCAACTGGCTGACGCGGGAGACGCCGCGCGCCGAGAGCGAGGAGGAGAGCGCCTGGACGCGGCGCGTCGCCGACCGCCTGCGCGACGCCTCGGCGGAGGAGCTGACCGCCGTGTTCGGGATCGGCCAGGTCGTGGCCGAGGGGATCGCCGGCTACTTCGCCGACGAGCACACCCGCGACACGCTTCACCACCTTCTCGACGCGGGCGTGATGGCCGAGGCCCCGGCCCCCGGCGCAGCGGTCGAGCCCGGTGATGGACCGCTGTCCGGGAAGACGCTGGTCGTGACCGGCACCCTGCCCGGCTTCAGCCGCCCGGAGGCGGAGGAGGCGATCCGCGCCGCGGGCGGCCACGCAGCGGGATCGGTGAGTGCCAAGACCGACTACCTCGTCGCCGGCGAGAAGGCCGGCAGCAAGCTGGCCAGGGCCGAGCAGCTCGGCGTGCCGGTGCTCGACGAGGAGGGATTCCGCCGGCTGCTGGATGGCAAGGGGTGACCCGAGCAGCGCCACCCATCCTGACGCGGCCCTTCCTGCTGGTCAGTCTCGCCTCGTTGGCCTACTTCGTCGCCGACGGCACCTCGTTCGCGCTCGTTTCGCGATTCGCCATCGGCGAGCTCCATGCCGATGCGTTCGGGGCGGGACTCACCTTCGGAGCCTTCAGCCTCTCCGCCCTCGTGCTGCGACCCGTGGCGGGACGCCTGGCGGATCGGAGTGGACGGCGGCCGCTGATGGTCGGTGGCGCGCTCCTCTTCGGCGCCGTGATGCTCGCGCACCTGCTGGCCAGCTCGCTGGCGATCCTGGTGGTGCTGCGCCTGCTGCTCGGCGTGGCCGAGGCGCTCGTCTTCGTGGCGGCGTTCGCGGCCGAGGCAGACCTGGCTCCCCCCGAGCGTCGAGGCGAGGCGCTGACCCTCTTCTCGCTCTCGCTCTATGTCGGGATCGCGGTAGGACCCCTCATCGGCGAGGCCGCCTTCGGGGTGGGCGGCTATCCAGCAGTCTGGATCGCATCTGCGGTGATCGCCGGGATAGCCGCCCTGGTCGCCCTGGCCGTGCCCGAGACGCGTCCTGCGGAAGGGCCAGACGCGGTCGCCCGGACAAGGATCCTGCACCCCGCCGGCTTCCTGCCGGGGCTGATCCTGATGACGGGCGTGTGGGGGATGGGCGGCTACTTCACGCTGATGCCACCGTATGCGGTCGGGCCGTTGGGCCTCGACGGCGCGCGCTTGTTCCTGCTCACCTTTGGCGGCACGGTGATCCTGGCGAGGCTCGTGGGGGCGCGGCTCCCCGACCGCATCGGCGCCCGTCGGCTTTCGGGGACGGCGATCCTGGTGACCGCGACCGGGCTGGCGTTGATGGGGCTGTTGCCAACGGTGGCCGGCCTCCTCGGCGGGACGCTCCTGCTCGGGCTCGGCGTTGCCTTCACCACGCCGGCGCTGGCGTCGCTGACGGTGAGTCGCGCGCCGGCGAGCGAGCGCGGCGCGGCGCTCGGCACCTTCAGCCTCTTCATCGACCTGGCCTTCGGTGTTGGGCCGATCGCGATGGGGGCCGTCGCCGCCGTGAGCACGACCCCAATTGCGTTCCTGAGCGCCGCGGCCGTCGCGCTGATCGGCGCGGCCATCCTCTGGCGCTGGCTGGAGGACGCGCCGCCGACCTAGGGCTGCGGCTGGTCGCCCTCGGCCAGGAATGCCTCGACCAGCTCGTCGTAGCCCCGGAACGAGGTGCGGACGGTGTGGCCGCTCTCAGGATCGACCTCCATCCGGGCGCCAGAGACTCGGTCGGCCACGAGCTGCGTCGAGGCGAGCGGCACCACCTGGTCCTGGCCACCGGCCAGCACGAGCGTCGGCACGGCGATCTCGCCCAGCCGATCCGTCACGAACGAAGTGGGGTCGAGGGTGGCCCGCAGCTCGCCGATGAACCGCTCCGGGGTGGATGGGTGCGGCTGGAACCCCGAGTCAACCTTGTAGGCCTCGGCATGCACGCTCCCGGCGGGCTTGAGCTGGAGTGCAAGGTGGGCGAAGAAGTCGGCCCAGGCCCCCTGCTCGGCCAGCGCCAGCCACTGCGCCATGCGTCCCGTCATCGCAGAGTCGGGAGTCGTCTCGGACGCGACCGAGGAGAGGACGAGTCGGGCGACGATGGCGGGATGGTCGACCGTCAACCACAGCGAGATCCGGCCACCGCCCGACTCGGCTTCGACGGCGAGCGGCGGGACGACGTCGCGGAGCGCCCGAAGACCGCGCGCCACCGATTCGGCGGATGCCCGCGGGTGCAGCATGCGGGGTGCATCGGCCGGGTCGTCCGGCAATGGGCGGCCCATGATCACGACCGGGCGGCGCGGGGTTCTCCGACTCCATCGGCGTACGTGCGCATGCTCGGATCCGGCCAGCGGCCGCAGTCCGGTCTCGACGCCGCCCAGCACGAGGAGCGGCCGGCCGGGCCCGCCAGCCAGCAGCAGCGCCTCGATCCGCCCGCCGGGAATCGGGATCGACAGCGCCCGGGGTTCGTCGGCCATGCGGGCATTGTCGCCTGCTACGATCGGGCCATGATCAGCCGATCCGACGTCGAGCATGTGGCCGCGCTGGCGCGGCTGGGCCTGACCGATGACGAGATCGACCGCCTCGTCCCGCAGCTGAGCCGCATCCTCGAGGCGGTCGGCAAGCTCGCGGACGTGGACACCAGCTCGGTGGGGCCGACGGCGCAGGTGATCGCGCTCGAGAACGTGATGCGCGACGACGTCGCCCGGCCGAGCATGGAACGGGAGGCGGCGCTGGCCGAGGCCCCGTTGCGCGAGGGCGACCTGCTGCGCGTCCCCGTCGTCCTGGAGGAGGGGCGCTAGCCGCATGCCAGCCCCACTGCCCCTCGCCGACCGCACAATCGCCGAGGTGGGCGAGCTGCTTCGCCGCCGCGAGGTCAGCTCCCGCGACCTGACACAAGCCTGCCTTGGCCGCATCGCCCGCGACGGGGAGCGGCTCAACACCTTTCTCGCCATCGGCGAGGAGCGCGCTCTGGCGGCCGCTGACGAGGCCGATGCCACGCTGAAGGCCGGCGACGGCGCCAGCCGACCGCTCCTCGGCATCCCATACGCCCTCAAGGACATCTTCGTCACGCGCGCCCTCGACGACCACGGGCAGCCGAACGGCGGCCTGCCGACGACTGCCGGGTCACGCATCCTCGAGGGCTACCGCTGCGCCTACGCCTCGGACGCGGAGGATCGGCTCGGCGCAGCCGGTGCCGTCCTCCTCGGCAAGACGAACCTTGACGAGTTCGCGATGGGCTCGAGCAACGAGAACAGCGCCTACGGCGCGGTTCATAACCCGTGGGACGACACGCTCGTGCCGGGCGGCAGCAGCGGTGGATCGGCCGCGGCGGTGGCATCCGGCCAGGCCTATTTCGCCACCGGGACCGATACCGGTGGCAGCATCCGGCAGCCTGCCTCGCTCTCCGGGATCGTGGGCTTCAAGCCGACCTACGGACGCGTGAGCCGATACGGGATGGTCGCCTTCGCCTCGTCCCTCGACCAGTGCGGCCCGCTCGTTCGCTCGGTCGCCGATGCGGCGGCGGTCCTCCAGGCGCTGGCCGGGCACGACCCGCGCGACTCGACCAGCGTCGACGTGCCGGTGCCCGACTACGCCAGCGCGCTCACCGGCGAGGTGCGGGGCCTGCGCCTGGGCGTCCCGCGCGAGTACTTCGTGGCGGGGATGGAGCCCGGGGTCGAGGCGGCGGTGCGCTCCGCCATCGGCGTCCTGGAGGGGATGGGCGCCGAGATCGTGGAGGTCTCGCTGCCGTCCACCGACCATGGCCTCGCGACCTACTACATCATCACCCCGGCCGAGGCGAGCGCCAACCTGGCCCGATACGACGGCGTGCGCTACGGCCTGAGCGCCGGCGACGACGACCTGATGGAGAACTACCTGCGCACCCGCGGCTCTGGCTTCGGGCCGGAGGTGAAGCGCCGCATCATCCTGGGCACCTACGCCCTATCGGCCGGCTACTACGACGCCTACTACGTGAAGGCGCAGCAGGTTCGTACTCTGATCAAGGCCGAGTTCGACGAGGTCCTTTCCACGGTGGATGCGCTGCTGGCGCCGACCTCCCCGAGCGTGGCCTTCAAGATCGGTGCCAAGACCGACGACCCGTTGCTGATGTACCTCAACGATGCCTGCACCCTGCCGGTCAACATCGCCGGACTGCCGGGAATATCGGTCCCATGCGGGCTGTCCGAGGGCCTGCCGGTGGGCTTCCAGGTGATCGGCCGGGCCTTCGACGAGACGACCGTGCTGCGGGTGGCCGATGCCTACCAGCGCGCAGCCGGCTTCGCCGATCTCCGGCCTCCGACCGCGTACGACTGATCGCATGATCAGCGCCGAGGAGCACGGGGCGCAGGTCGAGGCATGGCGCGCGGCCCGTGACGCGCGGCTGCGGACGCGTGAGGGCTGGCTGGCGCTCGTCGGCCTCTCGTGGCTGACGCCTGGGGAGAATCACGTCGGCGCGCACCCTTCGAGCCACGTCGTCCTCCACGGGCACGAGATTCCGCCGCGCGTTGGGTCGATCTGGCTGGAGGGCGGCCAGGCTCGCTTCGAGCCGCACGCGGGCGTGGACCTGCCGGAGATGCTGCTCCGCGACGACACAGGCGGGGATCCCACGATTCTGGAGCTCGGCTCTGTGTGCTTCAACCTCATCAAGCGCGGCGAGCGCTTCGGCGTGCGCGTGCGTGACGGCGCGGCTCCCGCGCTGGGGAGCTTCGCGGGCCTGGAGCACTTCCCGATCGATCCGACCTGGCGCATCACGGCGCGCCTCGAACCGGCTGCGCCCGAGGCCACGATCGAGATAGAGGACATCACCGGCGCGCGCAGCCGAGACACGACCCCGGGATCCGTCGTCTTCGAGCGCGATGGGCAGACATGGCGGATCGATGCGCTGCCGGGGGACGATGAGGGCGAGACGCTCTGGCTCATCTTCGGCGACGCCACCAATGGGACCGATACCTATGCCGGTGGCCGCTTCGTGTACACCGAGGCTGTCGCCCTGGACGGCACGGTGGTGGTCGACTTCAACCTCGCCTACAACCCGCCGTGCGTCTTCTCGCCATATGCGACCTGCCCGTTGCCGCCGCCACAAAACCGGCTCGGCATTCGGATCGAGGCGGGGGAGCGGATGTGGCAGGCGCCGGATGGCCAGGCGCATCCGGGGTAGGCTCACTCACTAGCCCTCCGCGCGCAGCTCCTCGAGGTCGAGGCTGCGCTCCACCCGACGCAGCGCCTCGTCGCTGATCACGCCACGGTCGCGCAGGTCGATCACCGCCAGCCGCTGTGCGTCGATCACCGCCCGCTGGATGGTGGCGTGCTCGGCGGCCTCCTGGTCCATCGGCACCTCGCCCGACTCGTGGTC
>DASSIB010000069.1:0-3112 GCA_035692365.1 Candidatus Limnocylindria bacterium
CCACGGGGCGGTGCGGCGCCAGGTCATGTGTGAGCCAGGTGAACCTCTCGCTCCGGTCGTCGCGGCTGCCGCAGACACCAAACGCGCCGCACACTTGCGGCGGGCCGCGCCAGTATAGGCACGCCCAGATAGCCCCGCAAATTCAGGCGAGCATCCCTTCGCGGGCCAGGTGCCGCTTCAATCGCTCGGCCAGGTCGCGTGGAATCCCTGGCGTCTCGGCCAGCTCATCGACGGATGCCTCCCGGATCCGGCGCACGCTGCCGAACCGCTTGAGGAGCGCCTTCTTGCGCACGGGACCGATCCCCTCGATGTCATCGAACACCGACGCCAGCGCGCGCCGGCTGCGCAGGTTGCGGTGGTACGTGATCGCGAACCGATGCGCCTCGTCCCTGATGCGCTGCACGAGGTAGAGCCCCTGGCTGTTGCGCGGGAGCCGGATCGGGTCCGGTCGACCCGGCAGGTAGAGCTCCTCGAAGCGCTTGGCCAGGCCCGCCACCGGCACGTCGGCGAGGTCGAGCTCGCGCAGGACCCCTACCGCGGCGGAGAGCTGGCCCTTGCCGCCGTCCACGATGACGAGGTCGGGCAGGGCCCAGCCGGCGTCGCGGGCAGCCATCGGGGGAGCTGGCTCGCCGGGCTCCTCATCGGCTTCGTCGCCAAGCCCCTCGAACGCGGGATCGGCACCCACTGCCGCCAGCGACAATGCCCCCGTCTCGGCCCGCAGGCGAGAGGCGCGCGAGAAGCGGCGGCGGATGACCTCGGCCATCATCCGGAAGTCGTCCGGCGTGTCGCCCGACCGGATGCGGAAGCGGCGGTACTCGCGCGGCTCGGGACGCCCGTTCACGAAGACGACCATGCTGCCGACCGCGCTGGTGCCCTGGATGTTGCTCATGTCGTAGCACTCGATCCGCTCCGGCGCGCGGCCCAGCCCCAGCGCGGAGGCGAGTCCCTCGAGCGCCTCGTCGCGCTTGCCGGCGTCAGCCAGCCACTCCGCCCGCTCGCGGGACAGCGCCTCGACCGCGTTCTGGGTGGCGAGCGCCACCAGCCGCCGCTTGTCACCCCGCTCGGGGACCGTCAGCGCCACCTTCGACCCCCGGCGGTCTGCCAGGAAGCCGGCCAGGCCATCGGCATCGGCGGGGGCGAAGGGGAGGACGACCTCGCGAGGCGGTCGCTCGGTCGCCGCGTAGTACTGCGGCAGGAACGAGCCGAGCACCTCGGCGTCCGTCACATCGCGGGCCCCCTCAACGATGAAGTGCTCGCGCCCGATCATCTTCCCGTTGCGGATCACGAAGAGCTGCAGGCACGCCTCCCCCTCTTCGCGCGCGATCCCGATCACGTCCTGTTCGGCGCGGCTGTAGGCCGCGACCTTCTGCTGCTCGATCGTGCGCTCGACGGCGCGCAACTTGTCGCGGGCGATCGCCGCCTGCTCGTAGCGGAGGGCCCGCGAGTGGTCCTGCATCTCCCCGCGCAGCTCCGTCGCGATCCCCTCCTGCCGGCCCTCGAGGAAGTCGACGATACGGTCGATGGTGGCGCGATACTCGGCCTTCTCGATCGCCTCGATGCAGGGACCCTGGCAGCGCTTGATGTAGTAGAGGAGGCACGGCCGTTCGAGGACGCGCTTCCCCTCGGGGATGTCGAGGTTGCAGGTGCGGAACGGGAAGATCCGGCGCAGCAGCTTGAGCGTCTCGTCGACGCTCGACGCAGAGGCGTACGGGCCGAAGTAGCGGCTCCCGTCGCGGCTCAGCTTTCGGGTGCGGACGATCCGCGGGAAGTCCTCGCCCAGCGTGATCTTCACGAACGGGTAGCTCTTGTCGTCACGGAGGCGGATGTTGAACCGGGGCCGATGCTCCTTGATCAGGTTCGACTCGAGCAGGAATGCCTCGCTCACCGTGTCGGTAACGATGTACTCGATATCGGCTACCTCGGCGGTCATGCGCACGATCCGCGAGTCCATGCCGGCCTTTGAGCCGAAGTACGAGCGGACCCGATGCCGGAGCAGGTCGGCCTTGCCGACGTACAGGACCCGGCCATCGGCCCCCTTCATCAGGTAGACCCCGGGTGAGAGCGGCAGCTGGCGGAGGACGGTCCGCAGGGTCATGGCAGGCTCGGCGAGGAGCTCGGGATGGGCGTCGGCAGCGGTCTGGCCAGCTCGGCCTGGATGTAGTTCTGCAACGGGGTGTAGTCGCTCCCCGACGCCCGGCCGATGACGACCAGGATGTACTGGCCGATGCTGTTACTGGTCGCCTCCAGGATCACCCCCTCGCTCAGCTCGATGCGTCGATCGGCGCCGAGGTGGCCCGACAGCAGGTAGAGGTCGATGGCGGAGAGGTCGGTCGCCATCAGGGGCTCCGTGGTTCCCTTAAGGGCATCCATGATCGCCAGCCCTGGACCGAGCGAGCCCAGCCCGCCACCGCCCAGCTTGCCGCGCAGGGCGACGAGGACCCGCTGCTGTCGAACGGATCGCGCGAAGTCGCTCGACTCGGCCGGAACGCTGGTGTACCGGGTCCGCGAGTAGTCGAGCGCGAGGGTGCCGTCCAGGAAGATCGGGCCGGCGTTGAAGGAGCCGCCGTCCCAGTTGCCCGCGAAGTACTTGCCCTCCCCCCACGTGTAGCTGAAGGCCACCGGGTTGTCGACCGTGACACCGCCGACGCTGTCCACCATCGCCTTGAAGCCGGTGAAGTCGAGCGCCATCCAGTGCTCGATGGGCAATCCGGTGATCTGGGAGAGGACCGATGTGGCCGCCCTGCCAGCCTCGTATACCCCGGAACGCACGTACCCGTTGGCGAAGGCCTCGTTGATCTTCGCGTTGTCCGGGATCTCCGGCAGCCCCTCGATCCACAGGTCGCGCGGGATCGGGATCATGGTCGTGGTGTCGGTGCTCGGGTCGATCGACAGGATCATGATCGAGTCCGCCAGGTAGGTCCCGCCCTTGTGCGCCGGGCCGCCGTAGCCATACATCGCGACGTTCACGCGCTCGCTGCCCATCAACGGGAAGAGGAGCGAGGTCGAGACCGACCCCGCCGAGCTGACCTCGTCGTTGAACGCCGCAACGCGCTGCCACAGCAGCCAGCCGCCCGTGCAACCGCTCAGCAGCACGATGACCAGGAAGAGGATC
>DASSIB010000070.1:0-23024 GCA_035692365.1 Candidatus Limnocylindria bacterium
GCGAGCAGGTAGCCGGTCAGCGCCAGCTCGGGGAAGGCGACCAGCCGCGCGTCCTCCGCCGCGCCCCGCCGCAGCCAGCCGCGCGCCAGCTCCAGGTTGTCGTCGACCTCGCCGAGGCGCGGCGCCATCTGCGCCAGCGCGATGCGGTACTCCACGCCGATCAGCCTAGCGGACCTCGGGCACCTCGGCGGCCGCGGGAGGGGCGAGCGGCTCGACCACGAGCTCCTCGTCGGGGGTGGTTCGGCCGGATGTTGCCGCGGCTGCCTTGGAGATCAGCTGCTCGCGGCGCACCGGCTCGGTCAGCTCCTCGGCGAAGTGGCAGGCCACGCCGTGGTCGGGGCGCAGCACCCGCAGCTCGGGGCGCTCGGTGGCGCAGCGCTCCGGGTTGCCGAGCTCCTGGCGCAGCCAGCAGCGGGTGTGGAAGCGGCAGCCCGACGGTGGGTTGACCGGGGAGGGGACGTCCCCGACCAGGATGATCCGGCGGCGACGGGCGCGGGTCGTGGGATCGGTGCTGGGGACGGCGGACAGCAGCGCGATCGTGTAGGGGTGAAGCGGGTTGCGATAGGTATCGGTCGCGCTGGCGACCTCGGTGAGGGCCCCCAGGTACATCACCGCCACCCGGTCGCTGATGTGCTCGACCACACCCATGTTGTGCGCCACGAAGAGATAGGTCAGGCCCAGCTCGCGCTGCAGCGAGCGCAGCAGGTTGAGGACCTGCGCCTGGATGCTGACGTCGAGGGCGCTCACCGGCTCGTCGCAGACGAGCAGGTCCGGCTCGAGGACGAGTGCCCTGGCGATCCCGATCCGCTGTCGCTGACCTCCGCTGAACTCGTGCGGGTAGCGGCGTGCGTGGTAGGGCTGGAGCCCGACCAGCTTCATCATCGCGGCCACCTTGTCGGCCTGCTCGGTGCGGGTGCCGATGCCGTGGATGCGCAGCCCCTCCCCGATCGCGGTGCCGATCGGGGATCGTGGATCCAGCGACGCGTACGGATCCTGGAAGATGATCTGCATCCGTCTCCGGAAAGGCTTGAGGTCGCGCCCGCTGAGCTTGGTGAGGTCGACCCCCTCGCGACCGCCGAAGAGGATGCGTCCCGCGGTCGGCTCGATCAGGCGCAGCAGCAGCCGCCCGACGGTGGTCTTGCCGCAGCCTGACTCCCCGACCAGACCAAGCGTCTCGCCGCGGCGGATGGCGAAGCTGACGTCGTCAACCGCCTTCACCTCGCCGACCTTGCGCTGGAAGATCCCTCCGGTGATCGGGAAGAACTCGGCGAGGTGCTCGACCTGGACGAGCGGGTGCTCCCCGACGAGGGCGTCGGTCATGCCTCCCCCTCCGGCTGGTGGTAGATCCAGCAGCGGACGTCGTGAACGGCGTCCCCCTCCTCGGCCGGCCGCAGCTCGGGATGGATCTCCTCGCAATGCGGGACCTTGAGCTCGACTCTGGCGACGCAGCGCGGAGCGAATCGGCAGGCGGGCGGCAGGTCGATCAGGTTCGGGACGGCGCCGGGGATCGTCGTCAGCTCGGGCTGGACCTGGCCGAGGGTCGGCACCGAGCCGATGAGGCCCTGGGTGTAGGGGTGCTTGGGGGCCGCGAAGAGCGAGCGGACGTCGGTGTGCTCGACAATCTCGCCGGCGTACATGACCGCCACCCGATCGCACATCTCGGCAACGACGCCAAGGTCGTGGGTGATCAGGATGATGGCGGTCCCCGTCTCGTGCTGGAGATCGCGCATCAGGTCGAGGATCTGCGCCTGGATCGTGACGTCGAGGGCGGTGGTCGGCTCATCGGCGATCAGCAGCTCGGGCTCGAGGGCCAGCGCCATGGCGATCATCACTCGCTGCGCCATCCCCCCCGACAGCGAGTGCGGAAAGGCCGACAGGCGGCCGATCGGGTCCGGGATGCCGACGATGCGCAGCATCTCGGCCGCGCGATCGCGGGCGGGGCCGCGCTTCATCTTCCGGTGCAGCTCGAGCACTTCGCCGATCTGGCGGCCGACGTTGTAGACAGGATTCAGAGAGCTGGTGGGCTGCTGGAAGATCATGCTGATCCGGTCGCCGCGCATCGCCCGCAGCTCTTTCTGAGACAGGGTGAGCAGGTCCTGCCCGTCGAACATCACCTGCCCCGCGTCGACCTTGCCGGGCTTCGCCACGAGACCCATCAGCGAGAGGCTGGTGACGCTCTTGCCGCAGCCGGACTCGCCGACGAGCCCCAGGATCTCGCCGCGATCCACGTGGAAGTCGACGCCGTCCACGGCGCGAACCACCCCATCGCTGGTCTTGAAGCTGGTGTGCAGGTCGCGCACCTCGAGAAGGCGCTCGCCGGCGGCGCCGACCCGGCGCCGCGGTTCGCGCAGCTCGGCGATGGTCATCGGTTGAGCCTCGGATCGAGCGCGTCACGGAGGCCGTCGCCCAGCAGGTTGAAGCCGAGGACGGATAGGGAGAGGGCAATGCCGGGCACCACGATCAGGTGCGGGGCGCTGAAGAGCTGGTTCCGGTCGAGGCCGATCATCGAGCCCCACTCGGCGAGGGGCGGCTGGGCGCCGAGGCCCAGGAACGAGAGCGCGGCCACCTCCAGGATGGCGCCGGCGATCCCGAGCGTGCCGACGACGATGAGTGGCGTTAGAGCGTTCGGCAGGATCCGTCGCAGGAGGATTCCGCGCGATGACTCGCCCAGGGCGCGTGACGCGACGACGAAGTCACGCTCCTTGATGGATAGGACCGATGCGCGCATGACGCGCGCATAGACCGGGATGGCGACGATGCCGATGGCGAACGTCGCGTTGACTAACCCTGGACCGAGCACCGTCACCATCGCGATCGCCAGGATCAACGACGGGAAGGCGAGCAGCACGTCCATCAGCCGCATGATCAGGTTGTCGAGCCAGCCACCGGCGTATCCGGCGATCGATCCGAGCAGCGTGCCGATCGCGATCGCGAAGCTGACCGTCGCGACGCCGACCAGCAGCGAGACGCGTGCCCCGTAGACGACGCGGCTGTACTCGTCGCGTCCGTTGCGGTCGATCCCGAGGAGGTGCTGTGGCCGATCGGCCGGGCATCCGAGGAGGTGGATACACGGCCCCAGCAGGCCGGCGGTCACGAGCCCCTCGTCGATGCCGGACGTGTCATCCGGCCCGTGGGTGGCGATCACCGGCGCGGAGATGGCGATCGCCAGCAGCGTGCCGAGCAGCACCAGGCCGACCTGCGCCACCCGTTGCCGGAGGATGTTGCGGCGCGTGTCGGTCCAGAGGCTGGTCGGCTTCGCTGCCAGGCCCTCCTCCGCGGGCGTCGCGATTCGCGGCTCCGAGCCGATCGGCGGGGTCACTGCAACCGGATCCGCGGATCGAGGAAGGCGTAGCTGATGTCCACGATCAGGTTGACGGTGACGTAGATCACGGCCGTCACCAGTGTCAGCCCCTGGACGACCGCGTAGTCGCGGCTGGTGACTCCGTCGGTGATCATCTTGCCGATCCCGGACAGCCCGAAGATGCTCTCGGTCAGGACCGCTCCGGCGAGGAGGCCACCCAGCGAAAGGCCGATGACGGTGACGACCGGCAGGATCGCATTGCGGAGGCCGTGACGCAGCACCACGGCGCGCTCGGCGAGGCCCTTGGCGCGGGCGGTCCGCACGTAGTCCTGCCCGAGCACGTCGAGGAGGCTGGAGCGCGTCATCCGGGCGATGATCGAGAGCGGGATCGTTCCCAGGGCGACAGCGGGCAGGATCAGGTGCCGCAGCGCGTCGCCCAGTGCCTCCCACTGCCCGGTGATGAGCGAGTTGAGGACGAACATGTTCGAGAAGAAGTCGACGACCGACCGGAGGGGCCCCGCGAGCTCGGTGAGCCCCCAGCTCTCCACCAAGGGCGTCACCGTCACGCCGGCGGTCATGCGACCTCCCGGCGGCAGCACGAAGGGCGAGTCCTTGAGGAGCACGGCGAAGATCCAGATCAGGATCAGGCCGAGCACGAAGACCGGCGTCGAGACACCGATGTTGGCGCCGACCATCGTCCCCACGTCCACCGCCGAATTTCGCCGCGAGGCCGAGATGACGCCGAGCACGATCCCCAGCAGGGTGGCCAGCGTCAGCGCAAAGAGGGTCAGCTCGATGGTCACTGGCAGGCGCTCGATCAGGATCTCCGCGACCGGACGTCCCTGCGAGATCGAGTCGCCCAGGTCACCGTGGCTCAGGTCGGTGAGGTAGATCCAGAACTGGGTGGTGATCGGCTCGTCGAGGCCGTAGCGCGCGTTGAACGTCGCGCAGGTGGCCGGGTTGGCCCGCTCCTGGAGGGCGGCCACGCAGGGGTCACCGGGGAGCACGCGCGCGAGAGCAAAGACCACGAAGACGATCCCGAAGAGAACGGGGATCGTCAGCAGGAGGCGGCGCACGACGAAGCGCAGCATCGGCGGAGTGTACTGGCTCGGCCGTGCGCCGCACAGACGAAGGGCGCCGCCCGGAGGCGACGCCCTTCTTGGTCGACTGACCCGTGGTCAGACCGGCACGGCTACGGAGCGGCCGACGCCGGCGGCGGCACGTTCAGGTACTGGCCGAAGAAGCCGGCGAAGTACTCAAACGCGCCCGTTCGTCCGATGTGGAGCGGGTGATCGAGATCCCACTGCACGGCGTAGCTGTCCACGACGTCGCTGGCGTCGAGTGACGCCCCATCGTGGAACTTGACACCATCGCGCAGGGTGCAGGTCCACACGGTCGCTTCGGCGTTGGCCTCACAGCTGGTGGCGAGCGAGGGCACGGGCTCCGTGCCTCCGGTCTCGTATGCGTACAGGGACTCGGTCATCTGCTCGCAGATGCGCAGCGTCTCGCCATCGGTCTCGTCTGCGCAGTACAGCGAGATCGGGTAGGCGTTCTGCATGAAGACCAGGATGTCACGGCCGCCCGGATCCATGACCGAGAAGAGCTCGCTCGTGAGGGGCGACGCGTGGGCTCCGGTGACGTCAGCCTTGAAGGCAGCTGCCGAGGCACCGTGCGCGATCGGGATCATCGGAACGAACGCCCTGATCGCGTTGTTTGCCTCGACATAGGCCGCCTGGCGGGCGTCGTGGTCGAGTGTCTGCGCCCCGGTGTCCAGCGGCTCGGTGACCGACGCGTCGATCGTGCCGAACTGCAGGTTGCCGGGGTTGTTGAAGTGGTAGTCGAGGAAGTTGGTCGGGTCGGGATAGTCCGCGCCCCAGCCAAGCAGGTAGAGGCCGTCAAGCAGCCCGGCCGAGCTGTTGTCGAGGAAGGTCCCCGACTCCTGGACCTCGATCTCGGCGGTGATGCCGAGGTTGTCCTGGAGCTGCTTCTGCAGCTCCTGCGCCACCACGTTCGGGTCGGGCAGGTAGCCACGAACCACGTCGCGGTAGTAGATCTTGGTGCTGAACCGCTGCCCTGCCCCGAAGGCCTCGTCGAGCAGCGCGTTGGCCGCGTCCTTGTCGTACTCGTACCAGGGGTCTCCCTCACAGCCGAGATCGATGTTGCACGGCGTGAAGTGGGAGGCAACCGTCGAGCCGCCCGGGTAGAAGTTGTCGACGATGCGCTGCCGGTCGATGCCCTGGGCCAATGCCTGGCGCACCTTCGGATCGTCGAACGGCGCGAACGTGTTCGTCCATCCGACGTACATCGTGTTCAGCGCTTCGCGGTTGTAGAGGGTGAGGTCGGCGTTGCCCTCGATCGTCCCGAAGTCGTCGGGACCGGGGTTGTCGATGCCGTCGACGGTGCCCGACTGAAGCGCGAGCAACCGGGCAGCGGCCTCGGAGTTCCACTGGAACTGGAGCTCCTGCGCGAAGGCCTTCTCGCCCCAGTAGCTGTCGTTCGCTACCAGCGAGACGTGGTCGCCGCGAACGTACTGATTGAATTTGTACGGTCCGGTGCCGTTCGGCTTGGCCAGGATCAGGTGGTTCACCATGTTGGCTTCCAGGTAGTCCGAATCCTGGATGCCGTTGGCGATGAACGAGATCTTGGACAGGAACGCCGGATCGGGGTAGCACAGCGTGAACTCGACCGTGAGCTCGTCGACTGCCTTGATCTGGCTGAATTCGCCGCCGTAGGCACAATCGGCCGGTCCATCCGTGGGGTAGCTGCTTGCGACGAAGGGAGCTCTGCTCTCCTCCTCAGTTGCAGCCGCGCTGCCCGACGGGTCGGCGCTCTGGGTACTGCCGCTCTGGCAGGCCGCGAGCACCAGGCCAAGCACCATCAGCGAGGAGAACGATCTCCATCTCCGCATTCGGTAACCCTCCGCTCTTACTTGAATCCGCTACGTCCGTTGACCGTCGCGTCGGCCATCGGCCGCGCATTGACGCCCTACCTTAGCAGTGACGAACCATTCGTGGAATGGGCGCCACCGAGATTCGAATCAGCCCTCGGGCTCTCCACCCGGAGTCGACGGCGAGGGCTCAGGTGCCGATACGGGGGCCGCGACCCCGGCGGCGGCGTGCTCCGCCTCCAGCCCGGCCACCGCCGAGTCGGGGGTCCCGCGTCGCGTCGTGGCGCCCTCGCGAACATGGGAAACCCCAACGTCGCTCTGCAGCGCCTCCTCCGCGAAGTGGCAGGCCGCCTGGTGCTCCGGTGCGACGACCCGCAGCTCGGGATCGACGGTTCGGCACTGCTCGGGTCGGCCGAGGCGCTCGTACAGCCAGCAACGGGTGTGGAATCTGCAGCCGTCCGGCGGGTTGGCCGGGGACGGGACGTCGCCGGTCAGGATGACCCGCTTGCGACGGCGCTCAGCCTTGGGGTCCGGGATCGGCACCGCCGAGAGGAGCGCGCGCGTGTACGGATGACCCGGCGTCTCGTAGATCGCCGTCGGCACGCCGACCTCGACCAGCTTGCCGAGGTACATGACCCCGACCCGGTCGCTGATGTGGCGCACCACTGAGAGGTCGTGGGCGATGAAGAGGTAGGTCAGCCCGAACTTCTCGCGCAGCTCGACGAGAAGGTTCAGCACCTGCGCCTGGATCGAGACGTCGAGCGCGCTGATCGGCTCGTCGCAGACGATGAACTCCGGCTCCACCGCGAGGGACCGCGCCACGCCGATGCGCTGCCGCTGCCCACCGCTGAACTCGTGGGGGTAGCGGTTCGTGTAGTTGGGGTTGAGCCCGACCAGCGCCAGCAGCTCCCGGACGCGCTCGATGCGGGCCTTGCCGCTGACCAGCTTGTGGGTCTCGAGCGGCTCCGAGATGATCGAGCCGACCGTCATCCGCGGGTTGAGGCTGCTGTACGGGTCCTGGAAGATGATCTGCATCCGGCGGCGCATCTTGCGCAGCTCGTTGCGCGACAGGTCCATCAGGTCCTTGCCGTCGAAGTAGACCGTCCCTTCGGTGGGGTTGCGCAGCCGGATCACGGCGCGCCCGGTCGTGCTCTTGCCGCATCCGGACTCGCCCACGAGGCCGAAGGTCTCGCCCTTGCGGATCTCGAAGCTGATGTCGTCGACCGCCCGCACCCTCCCCGACTCGGTCTGGAAGACGCCGCTCAGAATCGGGAAATGGACCTTGAGATGCTCGACCCGGACGAGGCTGTCCGACGAGCTGGCCGGTGTGGCGGTCACTTGATCCATCCTCCCGGCTCCGTCCCGAAGCAGCGGGCCAGGTGACCCTCACCCTCGCGCTCGCTCAGCTCCGGCTCCTCGACGCGACACTGGTCGTGGACGTACTTGCAGCGCGGCGAGAAGCGGCATTCCTTGCCCGGGTTGATGAGGTCGGGCGGGAGGCCCTCGATGGTGCGCAGCCGCGCCCCCTTCTGCTCATCCATGCGGGGCAGGGAGTCGAGGAGGCCCCACGAGTAGGGCATCTTTGGCTGCTCGAAGATGTCATCGACCATGCCCGTCTCGACGATGCGACCGGCATACATCACGTTGATGCGGTTGCACATGCCCGCGGCGATCCCCAGGTCGTGGGTGATGAGGATGACGGCGGTGCCGAACTCGGCGGAGAGCGAGCGGATGAGGTCGAGGATCTGGGCCTGGATCGTGACGTCCAGGGCCGTGGTCGGCTCGTCGGCGAGGAGGAGCATCGGGTCGCAGGCCAGCGCGATGGCGATCATGACGCGCTGCCGCATGCCTCCGCTGAACTGGTGCGGATAGTCCCCCATCCGCTCTCGGGCACGCGGGATGCCGACCTTGGCCAGGAGCTCCACGGCCCGGTCATCGGCAGCCTTGCGTGACATTCGCAGGTGCAGGCGCGCGGACTCGGCGATCTGGAAGCCGATCGGGAGGGTCGGGTTCAGGCTCGTCATCGGGTCCTGGAAGATGAAGCCGATCTTCCGGCCGCGGAGCAGCCGCATCTCCTCCTCGGACAGCTTCATGATGTCGATGCCGTCGAAGATGATCTCGCCGCTCACGATCTTGCCGGGCGGGCTGGCGACCAGCCGGGTGATCGACAGGGCCGTGACGCTCTTCCCGCAGCCCGACTCACCGACCAGCCCCAGCGTCTCGCCGTACTCGACTTCGAAGCTCACGTCGTCGACGGCGTGCACCACTCCGCCTTCGGTGAAGAACTGGGTCGAGAGGTTGCGGACCTCGAGCAGCTTGCGCGCGTGGCGACTGCTGTCGGCGAGCCGCTCGGCGAGCAGCCGCCCCTCCTCGGTCTCGAGGGTGATGTCGTTGGGCAGCTCAGCGACGGTGGGGCTGCCCACCCCTCCGCTCTCCTCCGAGACGGTCAAGTTACTGCTTCCCCTTCAGCTTGGGGTCGAGGGCGTCACGGAGGCCATCGCCCAGGAACGTGAAGCTGAGCAGCGCCATGCCGATGAAGAGGGCCGGGAGGATGACCATGTGCGGCTCGGCGCGCAGGTACTGCTGCCCGTCCACGACCAGCTTCCCCCAGCTGGCGCGCGGCGGTTGGGCGCCGATCCCCAGGTAGGCGAGCGTCGCCTCGGCCAGGATGGCCCCGGGGATGCCGAGCGTGATTGACACGATCATGGGTCCAAGGGCGTTCGGCAGCAGGTGGCGGGTGATGATCTTGAAGTCGCTGACGCCGATGGCGCGCGCCGCCTCGACGAACTCGGTCTCCTTGAGGCTGAGCAGCTGACCGCGCACCAGGCGCGCCATCCCGACCCAGCTGACGATGCCGATGGCGACGAACACCAGCAGCACCCCGTTGAGCGCGGTGCCCAGGGCCGTTTCCCGGAAGGTGACGCTCAGCAGGATGATGAAGAGCAGGTCGGGAAACGCGTACATCACGTCGGTGAAGCGCATCAGGATGGAATCGACCCGGCCGCCGTACCAGGCAGCGGCGGCGCCGATGGGCAGCCCGATCAGGAGCACCACCGCCTGCACCACCAGCGCGACGGTCATGCTGATCTGGGCGCCGTCCAGGAGGCGGCTCAGCAGATCGCGGCCGAAGTTATCGGTCCCCAGCAGGTACTTGCCCTGGAACGGACCAATCGGTCGGTTGCCATTGGCGAGCACGTCCTGCAGGTGCTGCTCCTGGTAGGGGTACGGTGCGATGATCGGCCCGAAGAAGAGGAAGATGAAGAGGATCAGCACGATCACCCCGCCGACGACCGCCAGCCGGTTGCGGATCAGGCGCTTCCACGCGTCGCCCCACAGGCTGGTGGCACGGGCGCCGGCGGCCGCCGGCTGCTCGAGCGCTCCGGTCCGATTGGCCATCGCTCTTGCGTCTCCTAGCTGTAGCGAATTCGCGGGTCGATGTAGGCGTACAGCACGTCGACCACCAGGTTGAGCACCGCGATCACCGCAGCGTAGAGGACGGTCATGGCCATGATCACGCCGTAGTCGCGCGAGCTGATGCTGATGACGTAGAAGCGGCCGATCCCCGGCACGCTGAAGATCGTCTCGATGATGAACGAGCCGGTGATCAGGAAGGCCAGCACCGGGCCGAGGATGGTGACGACCGGGATCAGGGCGTTGCGGATCATGTGGATGCTCACGATCGTCCGCTCCTTGAGCCCCTTGCTCTGCGCCGTTCGGACGTAGTCCTTGCGCGTCACCTCGAGCATGCTGGCGCGGGTAAAGCGCGAGATCTGGGCAATCGGGAAGAGGGCCAGGGCCAGCGTCGGCAGCACCATGGCTCCGGGGTTCTCCCAGCCGTCCCAGCCGTGTGTCGGGAACCAGCGCAGCGCGACGCTGAAGAAGACGAGCAGGAGGATGGCGGCCACGAAGCTCGGGGTTGCGATCCCGATCACCGAGATGAAGGTTGCCAGGTAGTCGGGGATCTTGTTGTGCCGTAACGCCCCGATCACCCCCAGCGGGATGCCGACCAGGACCGATAGCCCGAACGCCATGAGCCCCAGGTGCACGGTCGTGCCGATCCCGTCGCCGACGATGTCGTTGACGGAACGATCCTGGTACTTGTACGAGGGGCCCAGGTCGCCGGTCACCAGGCCACCCACCCAGCGCAGGTACTGGACCGGAACCGGGTCGTTGAGGCCGTATTTCTCGTTGAGCAGCTCGACGGTGCGGGCCGGAAGGTTCTTCTCCCGCGCCCATGGGCCGCCGGGGGCTGCGTGCATGAATGTGAAGGTGATCAGCGACACGGCGAACAGGACCGGGACGATCCAGATCACGCGACGGACGATGTACCCGAACACGGCCGGTCCTCCAACGCAGCTACGGCGGTCGACGATACGACGACCTAGCGCAACCCAGAACGCTTCCTGATTGCGCTAGGTCGTCGGGCGGACCGGCGGACCGGCCCGCCCGACTTCAGCTGTGCTCGCTCCTGGCGAACCCTAGGTCAGTGCGCGGCGATCGTTGTCCAAGCGTAGAACAGCTCACCGGCGTTGGAGTCCTGGGCTGTGATGACCAGGTTCTGGACCCATGGCTTGACCAGGGAGAAGCGTGCGCCGAAGGTCTGGGTGATCAGCGGCGAGTCCGCCATCACCAGCTCCTGCGCCTGGTTGTAGAGCGGGATCTGGTCCTCGAGGTTCGCCTTGGTGGCGGCCTCGGCCAGCAGCGCGTCAACCGCGGGGTTGCAGTACCCCATGTTGTTGTTCCCGCTATTGCACGAGATCAGGTCCGTCAGGAAGTTGTTCGGGTGCGGGTAGTCCGCGCCCCATCCGAGACGGAAGATGTCGAACGGATCCTCGGTCAGCCGCGCCAGGTACGACGCGAAGCTTTCCATCGAGGTGATCCGCACCTCGATGCCGAAGACCGTGCGCCACTGCTCCTGCATGAACTCGGCCAACGGCTCGTTGGCGCCGCCGCCGGAGTTCAGGCCGAGCTCCAGGTCAAGCGTATCCCTGGTGAGCCCGAGCTCAGACAGGGCCTGCTCGAAGTCCGCCACGGCCTGCGTCGTGTCGAACTTGATGAACTCGGTGTCCTGGTTCCCGGGCATCCCGATCGGAACCAGGCTGTAGGCGACGTTGCCGATACCGTTGAACACCGTCGCGAGCATGGTCTCCTTGTCGAGGCCCTCGTTGAAGGCCTTGCGCAGGAGGACGCTCTTGGTGAACGGACCATCGGGGTTCTTCAGGTCGAAGCCGTAGTAGTTGAACGAAAGGGTGTTGCCCTCGCGGACCTCACCGCTCAACTCCGGATCGTCCTTGATCCGCTGGACTTCGGCCCTCGGCACGCCGGTGAGGTCGATCTCATCGGCCTCGTAGGCCGCCAGGCTGGCGTTCTGGTCGTTGATCATCGCCATCTCGATGCGATCGATCGTGACCGGTGTCCCGCTCCACTCGGGGTTGGGCACCAGCACGATGTTCGACTCGTGCCGCCACTCCTCCATCATCATCGGACCCGAGCTCACGTACGTCTCGGCCTCCGAGTAGTCGAAGTCGGCCTGCTGCGGAGCTGAGTACCAGCCACCCGCGATGTAGATGAACCACGAGGTCGGCTCGGACAGGGTGACGACAAAGGTGCTGTCGTCCGGTGCCGCGACGCCGAGGGTATCGAGGTCTGCGTCCGTCGCGTCTGCGCCGAGCTCCTGGATCTCACTCCAGCCGACGACCGGATCCAGCGCGTAGCTGTAGTCGGCCGGGTCGCGCGGGTCGGCGAGTCGCTTGTAGGCGGTCACGAAGTCGGCCGCGACGATGTCATCGCCGTTGCTGTACTTGTGGGCGCCGAGGTGGAAGGTGATGGACTTGCCGTCAGGGGCAATGTCCCAGGTCTCCGCCAGGCCGGGAACGATCTCCAGGTCGGCGTTGTAGTACACCAGTGGATAGGTGATGGAGCGCAGCACCTGGATCGAGATGCTGTCGCTGGCATGGGCCGGGTCAAGGTACGCCGGCTCCTGGCTCATATTGACGCGGAGCACCTGCTCGGCGGCCGGAGGCGTGCTCGCGGTTCCGTCAGTGCTGGCGTCCGGGTCCTCGCTCGAGGTGCTGCCGGGCGTGCAGGCTGCCAGCACGAGGCCGACGGCAACGATGCCACCCATGAACTTCTTGAAATACATAGACGTTTGTTCCTTTCGCCTTATCTGGCGTCAGTTGAGCAAGCCGCGCTTCGCGGCTGATCGGTCCGACCGCCATGAGCTCGAGTCATCGATGCTCGCGGTGACCGTCGCGTCACGACTGTCGTAGCGATCTTCGCGGGTTCGACCTCCTCTCCTCCTTCGCCTGCGTGATTCGCCGACAAAAAGGTGCATTCGTTCTGCCCGCCGATGTCAGCCCCGGGCACGGCCCAGCGGCAGCCGCCATCGGCAAGGCCGGCCAATCATCATCCTTGGCGCAACCCTGCGTCAAGAAAACATAACCGGTCACTTCTAATACCCGCCCACGGTGCGCCGGGTTCAGGGCGGTTGGAGTGGGCGGATTCTACTGGACGACCTCCGCGAACGGGCCGGCACTCGAGACGCGAGTCGCGTCGTCGGCGGTCATGGACAGCGGCACGGCCAGCGGCCCGTGGGCCTGGGGCGCTGGCGGAGGCCCCTCGCGAGCGGCCAGCCACCACGGCATCTCCCACGCCGGTTCCTCGATTGGGATGTGCCGGAGCGTCTGGAGGGTCTCCTGCTGGATCGCGACAGGGCGCTCCGAGTCATCCGCCACCGCAACCGCGAAGACCATCAGCGACATCGCCACGGCGGCAGGTGCCAGCCTGAACCAGCGCCACGCCGCGGCAAGCCGTGTGCGCGCTGGATCCGGGGCCAGGGCACGCTCGCGCACCACGGCCCAGTTGCCGGGCGCGGGCGAGGCGCCCGCGATGCGCGCGCGCAGGGCATTTCGCAGCTGCACGACGAGTGCGCGATCCAGCCCGACCTCGGTTCGGCAGCTCGAGCAGGATTGCAGGTGGGCAAGGTGAGGCTCCGAGCTGGGGCCGAGCTCCTCGCCGAAGCGGAAGCGCTCGAGCAGCTCGCGGCTGACCCTACGGCAGCTCATGGCCTACCAGGGGTGCTCGGCCGGGGGCCGGGGCGCGGCGCTCGACCGGCAGTCGGGAGCGAAGGGCCTTCAGCGCGTAGTGGAGGCGCGACTTCATGGTGCCGACCCGACAGCCGGCGATCTCCGCTGCCTGTGCCAACGAGTAGCCGTGCAGGTAGTACAGGATGATTGCGGTCTGCTGCTTCGGCGGGAGGCTGTCGATGCCACGCTGCAGGACCTCGATGATCTCTCGCGACTCGGCCACCTTCTCCGGGCGCTGGGTGAGATCGGCGACGAGGTTGCTGATGAGCGCGGTCAGCGGCTCGGTGATCGCCCGACGCCTCGCGATGCGCGTGTAGCAGAGGTTGGTCGTGACGCGTTGCAGCCACGGCAGCGGCGAGACGTCGCGACGCAGTCGGGCGCGTACGCGGTAGGCCTTGACGAAGCAATCCTGCAGGATCTCCTCAGCCAGGAACGGGTCGCGCGTGATCGCCAGGGCCGTGGCGTACACGGGTCGCTGGTAGCGATGGAAGAACTCTTCGAACGCATCGAGATCGCCCGATTGCATCCGCTCGACGAGGTCATCCGGCTGCGTCGTAGCCAATGGCACCCCTGGTGCGATGAGCCGATTGACGCTCATACTACGCCGCGCGTCGATCAGGAGTTCAATCGGCCGAGTCGGCTGCTGCCGTGAATGCATGTCGCAGGTCCGGCCGACGGGCCGCAGCTGCCTCGTCGAGACGGCCCACCGGCGTGGTCAGGGGAGCACGCCGGAGCGCATCGGGCTCGGTCTCCGCCTGTTCGGCGATGCCGTGCATGATCTCGACGAACGCATCGAGCGTCTCGAGCGACTCGGTCTCGGTCGGCTCGATCATGAGCGCCTCCTCCACGATCAGCGGGAAGTAGATCGTGGGCGGGTGGATGCGGTGGTCGAGGATCGCCTTGGCGATGTCCAGGGTGCTGATCCCGTGCTCACGCTTCTGGCGTCGCCCCGAGAAGACGACCTCGTGCTTGCAGACGCGGTCGTAGGGGAGGTCGAAGGCGTCGGCCAGTCGCACGCGCAGGTAGTTCGCGGCCAGGACCGCGTCGTTGCTGACCTCGCGCAGCCCTGAGCCACCGTTGCTCCGGATGTAGGTGTAGGCACGCACGAACATGCCGAAGTTGCCTGTGAAGGCACGCACCTTGCCGATGCTGGTCGGCCGCGCCGCGGCGTCCTCGAGGGCGAATCGCGCTCCCGCGGTCGGGCGGCCCGCCCAGGCGTTGTGCCGCACCTCCGCCGGATCCCCCGCCGCCAGCAGCGGCAGTGGGGTTGGGAGGAACGGGGCGAGCCGCTCGCTGACGCCGACCGGTCCGGCGCCCGGCCCTCCCCCGCCGTGCGGCGTCGAGAACGTCTTGTGCAGGTTGAAGTGCATCACGTCGAAGCCCGCTTCACCGGGGCGGAAGCGGCCGAGGATGGCGTTCAGGTTGGCCCCGTCCATGTAGGCGATGGCGCCAGCACCCTTCACCGATGCGATCACCTGGTCGATCTGGTCCTCGAAGATGCCCAGGGTCGATGGGTTGGTGATCATCAGCGCCGCCGTGTCCGGGCCGAGCGCTGCGCGCAGCGCCTCGAGGTCGATTCCGCCGCGGGGGTTCGAGGGGATGGTGACCGCGGTGTAGCCAACCATGGTGGCGGTCGCCGGGTTGGTGCCGTGCGAGCTGTCCGGCACGAGCACCTTGGTGCGCTGCTCGCCCTCGCCGCGCGAGCGGTGGTAGGCACGCGCCATCAGCAGTCCGGTGAGCTCGCCGTGCGCGCCGGCGGCGGGCTGCAGGCTGATCGCGGCGAAACCGCTGATCTCCTTCAGGAGCTCGGCCAGCAGCCACTCCAGCTCGAGGCTGCCCTGGGCCAGCAGATCCGGGTCGAGGGGGTGCGAATCGGCGAGGCCGGGGAGGCGCGCCGCCCACTCGTTGACCTTGGGGTTGTACTTCATGGTGCACGAGCCGAGTGGGTAGAAGCCAAGTTCGATGGCGTGGTTCAGGTGGCTGAGCCGATTGAAGTGGCGCAGCAGGTCGAGCTCCGCCACCTCGGGCAGTCGTGGTGCCTTCGCACGGGCTGCACCCTCCGGGATCGCAGGCTGGTCGGCTGCCGCCGCGCGCGCGGCCTCCGAGGGGCTCGGGTAGCGGACCGCGCGGCGGCCCGGCCGCGAGGCGTCAAAGATCAACGGCTCGACGATCGTCAGCTCCTGCCCACCCTCAGGGGAGGTGAAGGCGGCGGCGCGACCCGACGGGTCGCCGCTTGCCGGCCGCTCGAGCACGCTCATCGGGTGGACCCCAGCCCCGCCACCAGCGCCTCGATATCGGCGTCGGTGGTCAGCTCGGTGGCGGCCAGCAGGAGCGTATCCGCCAGCTCGGGATAGTCGGAGCCGAGCGGGTAGCCGGCCACGATCCCCTGCTCGGCCAGGGCCGCGTGCCGGCGTGCGGCATCCGGGACGCGGATCGCCACCTCGGCGAAGTACGGGGCGCTGAAGCGCCGCTCCCCGAGGCCGGCCGACTCGACCGCAGCCGCGACGTGCCGAGCCTGGGTCGCCGAAAGGTCGGCCAGCTCACGAAGTCCTTCGGGGCCGACGGCCGAGAGGAAGGTGGCCGCGGCGAGGGCGCAGAGCGCCTGGTTGGTGCAGATGTTGCTCGCAGCCTTCTCGCGACGGATGTGCTGCTCACGGGCCTGGAGGGTCAGCACGTACCCCTTGCGTCCCTGCCCGTCACGGGTGGCGCCGACGAGGCGACCGGGCATCTGCCGGACCGACTCCATCCGGGCCGCCATCAGCCCCACGTAGGGTCCACCGTACGACGGCGGGATGCCCAACGGCTGCCCCTCGGCGGTCACGATGTCGGCCCCGTAGGATCCCGGCGCGGTGAGGAGGGCGAGCGACGTCGGCTCCACCACGGCGACCATCAGCCCGCCCGCGGCGTGCGCGGCATCGGCCAGCTCAGCCATCGGCTCGATCCCGCCGAACATGTTCGGCTGCTGAGCGATCAGGCATGCGAAGTCGTCGGTGAGCGCAGCGGCCGCCGTCTCCGGCGCGGTCAGGCCGGTTCCCCCCTCCGAGGTGTCGGCGGCCACCTCCACGATCTCGATCCCGGGGCCGGCGCAATAGGTGGCAAGCACGCGACGGACCTGGGGGTTCACGGCGGTCGAGACGGCGACGCGGTGCCGACGGGTGAGCCGGCAGGCCATCAGCGCCGCCTCGGCGGTGGCCGTCGCCCCGTCGTAGTGCGATGCGGTCGCCACCTCCATCCCCGTCAGCTCGCAGATCAGCGACTGGAACTCGTAGATGCTCTGGAGGGTGCCCTGGCTGACCTCGGGCTGGTACGGCGTGTAGGAGGTCGAGAACTCGGCCCGCCCGATCACCTCGCTGACGACCGACGGCACGAGGTGGCGATACACCCCGGCGCCGAGGAAGCTGACCCGCGGGATCTGGTTCTGACCGCCGAGGCGCGCCAGCTCGGCCCGGACCTCCTGCTCGGTGAGGGGCGCCGGGAGCTCGAAGCGGGTGGCGCGGACGGCGACGGGGATGTCGGCGAAGAGGTCGTCGATCGACCCGACCCCGATCGCCGCGAGCATCCGCTCGCGGTCGGCAGCGGTGTGCGGCGAGTAGGACATCAGCCGGCGGTGAGCTCCGTGTAGGCGGCCGCGTCGAGCAGCTTCTCCATCTCGGCGGCGTCGCCGAGCGTCACCTTTGCGATCCATCCCTCCCCGAACGGATCGGTGTTGAGCAGCTCGGGACTGGCGCGCAGGGCGTCGTTGACCTCGGCCACGTCACCGGACACCGGTGAGAAGAGGTCGCTCACCGCCTTCACGCTCTCGACCACGCCGAAGCTCGCGAACTGGGCGAGGTGCGCGCCGATCTCCGGCAGCTCGACGTAGACGATGTCGCCGAGCTCATCCGCGGCGAAGCTGGTGATGCCGATGACGGCCACCGAGCCGTCGACCCGGACCCACTCGTGCTCACGGGAGTAGCGCCGGTCGGCGGGGAGAGTCGTGGACATCGGGCTCCTTCGGGGGCGGTGCGCGGTCGCGCGTCAGGCAGCGTCCGGCTTTGGGCGACGGTAGAAGGGCAACTTTACCTGCTCGGCGGGGTGTGGGCGGTCACGGACGAGCACCTCGACCTCGCCACCGACGACGGCCTCGCCGGCCGGGAGGTAGGCCATCGCGATCCGCTCACCGAGCGTCGGCGAGAGGGTCCCGCTGGTGACTACCCCAGCCTCGGTGCCTCCGACCAGGACGGGGTAGCCGTGTCGCGCGATCGCCTCGTCCCGCATCACCAGCCCGACGAGCTTGCGCTGCGGCCCGGTCTGCTGCACCGCCGCCAGCGCCGACCGCCCGATGAACTCGCCCTTCTCCATCTTGACGACGCGACCCAGGTTCGCCTCATACGGGTTGACCGTTCGGTCCAGCTCGTTGCCGTACAGCGGCATCCCCGCCTCGAGGCGGAGCGTGTCGCGGCTGCCGAGCCCGCATGGCCGCAGCCCGAGGTCGACGCCGGTCGAGATCAGCGCGTCCCAGAGACGCGTGGCCCGCCGCGCGGCGCAGAACAGCTCGAACCCGTCCTCTCCGGTGTAGCCGGTCCGCGCAATCAGGCACTCCGTCCCGGCCACCCGGCCCGGCGTCGAGCGGTAGTTGCCCAGCGCCGCTAGATCGACGTCGGTCAGCCGGCCCAGCAGCTCTGCGGCACGCGGGCCCTGCGGTGCGATCAGCGCGGTCTCGTCGGAGCGGTCCGCCAATGCGACGTCGAAGTCGCCGTGGGCCTGCAGCGATTCGAGCTGCGCAAGCACGGCGTCGTGGTTGGCGGCATTGCAGACGACCAGGTACCCGTCCTCGACGCGGTACACGATCAGGTCGTCGATGATCCCGCCGTCGGCGGCGCACAGCATCGAGTACTGCGCCTGGCCCGGTTCCAGCAGGCCCGGGTCGCTGACCACGGCGTAGCGAGCGAAGGCCAGTGCCTCGGGGCCTGAAAGGTGGAGCTCGCCCATGTGCGACAGGTCGAAGAGGCCGACGGCGCTCCGCACCGTGCGGTGTTCCTCCATGATCGAGGTGTACTGGACGGGCATCTCGTAGCCGGCGTACGGGACCATCCGGGCGCCGAGGGCGCGATGGCTGCCGTGCAGCGGGGTGTGGCGCAGGACCGCCGCGGCCTCGGTCACGACGGAGCCCCGCCGACCGCCAGCTCGGCAACCGCGGCACGTGACGACAGGATCTCCGCTGCCCGCTCCACGACCTGCCGCTCGGTGGCGTGCGTCATCAGCCGCAGCGCCTCGTCCATCTCGACCCAGCGGACCTCGTCGAACTCGTGGTCGTGGTCCTCGAGGCGACCGCCGATCGGACGCATCAGGAAGAAGTGGACGGTCTTATGGAAGCGCGTTCGTCCGTGGACGAAGAAGTAGGTGATGGACCGTATCGGCTCCTCGATCTCGACTCGAAGGCCGGTCTCTTCGCTCGTCTCGCGGATGGCGGTCTCGGCCAGCGTCTCGCCCGCGTCGGGCGTCCCCTTGGGGAGCGTCCAGAGCGGTGGCTGGCGACGGCGGACGAGGACGATTTCGAGGCTGTCTGCGGCACCGCGGTGGACGACTCCACCAGCCGAAGTTGCTCGGGCGGAACGCAGCGCGGGCACCCCCGCCGCTACGCGCGACGGGCGCGCGGTAGCCCGAGCGACATCAGGGCGCGACGCGGGCTGACGCGGCCGACGCTGCCAACCGATGGGAACCGGAAGCGGCTCGTCGGGGAGCGGAGCGCAGCGATCGTCGGCGCGCGGCGTCGCGCAAGCGAGGGAGCGTGGTAGATAAGCGACGAGCTCTGCAACCCGAGGCTCCGTCTGCGACCGGCTACGCGGCGTGCACCGAAGTCGATCGCGGGATGGGAGACGAACCGGGCCGTCAGACTCACGCGCATGGCAGGCATTGTACGCGGCGTCGCAGGCGGCGCAAGCATTGGAACCGATCCTTAGCGCTGCTCGGCGAGGAGTTCGCGATAGAGCGCGACGACGCTCGCGATGCGGGCCGCCATGTCGAACCGACCCGCCCCCGCACGTGCCGCTTCCGCCAGCGCTGCCCGTCGCGCCGGGTCGCGAGCCAGGCCGAGCAGGGCTGCTGCGAGGCGTGTCCGTTGCTCGGCTCCGGGCTCCGCGCTCACGATGAGGCCGTCGATCCCATCCCGAACCGAGTCGGCGACACCGGGACCCTCGATCGCCACTACCGGCACTCCGAGCGCGAGCGTCTCGGCCAGCACCAGTCCCTGGGTCTCCGTCTGAGACGCGGCCACCATGAGGTCGGCGCCCTTCGCCATCGAGAGCGCCACCGCGTGCGGCTGGCGCCCGGCCAGGTACACCCGCCCCGCCAGGTCGGGCTGGGCGGCGCGGTTTCGGAGCGCGGCCTCGGAAGGTCCGCCGCCGATCATCAACAGCCGGGCCCCCGGCTCCTCGGCCGCCACGTCGGCGAACGCCGCGATGACGAGGTCCACGCTCTTCTCCGGTGCCAGGCGGCCGAGCGTGGTCATCGTCACGGCATCGGGGGGCCAACCGGCACGTGGCCGCGAATCGATGCGTGGCAGTGCCGCCAGCGCTGCGACCTCGACCCCGGTCGGGATCGTCCGTACCTGCGGTTGCGCCCTGCCTCCGAGGCGGTGGCTGATCTCCATCGCCAGCTCGGTTCCCGGCGCGATGACCGCCGCGCAGCCGCGCCAGAACGCCTGCAGGTACGCGTCCATCGCGGCCGAGCCCGGCCCCGCGAGCGGACCAAGGTAATGGCGGTAGTCGCGAAAGCGGGTGTGGTGCGTGAAGACGAGCGGCGCCCCGACGCGGCGGGCGAGGCGGCGTGCCATCAGCCCCGAGGTGAACGGCGATTGGGCATGCACGATCTGCGGCCGGAAGGAGGTGGCCGCCTCGAGCGCGGCTGACGGGATCCGCCAGGGGATCCGGTAGCCGGCCGGCGCCGGACCCGGCACCTGAAACGAGGGGAGCCAGGCGATGCGCGGGTCCGGCCCGATCGCGCCCGCGCTGCCCGGCTCGCTGCCGCCGGCGGGCCGCGGAACGACCAGCAGCACCTCGTGCCCGGCGGCTCCGAGCCCCCGGGCGAGCGCCTCTGTCGAAACGGTCACGCCCGAGAGGTAGGGCAGGTACGACTCGCCGAAGATCGCGATGCGCAGCGACTCGTCGCTCACGGCGTCCTCAGCGGTCTGGGTGAAGGTGGTGGGCGATACTGGATTCGAACCAGTGACCTCACGGATGTGAACCGTGCGCTCTAACCGGGCTGAGCCAATCGCCCACGTGGGGTCCGCAGTATACCGACGGCCCCCTGCGGCCTCAATCGCCGATGGCCGACAGCCGCGTCACCAGGTCCGCCTCGGAGACGCCGTCGATCGCGAACCGCTTCGTTCGCGATCGTCCCCCGCTCTGGAGCACGACCGACGATCGGGGCACGCCCAGCGCTCGGGCAATCAGGAGCTTGACCGCCTGGTTGGCCTCCCCATCGGCCGGAGGACGGGTCACGCGCGCGTGGAGCACGCCGTCGGTGAATGGACCAATCCGATCGGCGTCGGCTCGCGGCGTGACGCGGACGGTCAGCCGGGCGGTCGCGGCCACGCTACGAGTTGACGATCAGGCGCAGCAGGAGGCCGAGCACCAGCATCGCGATGAGCGGCGCCCAGTCGAGGCCACCGCTCGGCGGGACGACACGGCGGATCGGCGCCAGGATCGGCTCGGTGGCCTGATAGATGAAGGCGACCAGCCCACCGCCACCGGACGGGGCCATCCAGCTGACGAGGACGCGTGCGATCACCAGCAGCATCAGGACGCTCAGGAGGAGCTCGAGGAAGTTGACGATGACGGCCGGCATCTCGCCTTCGAGGATAGCAGCGAGGGCTCAGGCGGGCCGTGGGCCGAAGATGGCGGTGCCGATCCTGACGAGGGTCGCTCCTTCCGCGACGGCGGCCTCGGCGTCCCCCGTCATCCCCATCGACAGCTCGGGGAGCGCAGCCCCGGACAGCTGCTCCAGCTCGTCCCTCAGGCGGCGGAGCGTGGCGAACGCCCGCCGCGATACTTCAGGCGGGGCGCCGGCCGGACCGATCGTCATCAGCCCTGCGAGCCGCACGACGGCGAGCGCCGCAATCGCGCTCGAGAGGGGGCCCGGCCGGCCGACCACGTCCGCGAACCAGTGGAGCGCGAACCCGGCCTTGCTGGCCTCTCCGGTGACATTGACCTGGAGCATCACCGCCGGGGCCCGCCCCTCCTCCGCGGCGATCCGATCGAGTCGGGCGAGCAGGTCGAGCGAGTCGACCGAATGGAGCGCGGCGAAGGCGCGCAACGCCGGTCGAGCCTTGTTTGCCTGCAGCCGACCGACCAGGTGCCACTCGGCGTCGGGCGCGGCCGCCACCTTGGGAATCGCCTCCTGGACCCGGTTCTCGCCGAACCTGCCGAGGCCGGCGGCCGCCGCGTCGCGGACGACCGCGCTGCCGAATCCCTTGGTGACCGCGACGACCCGCATCGCCTCGGGGTCCCGGCCGGATGCCTCCGCCACGGCGCGCAGCCGCGCCAGCACGGCGTCGTGCCGGGAGCGGATCAGCTCCGCGGTGAGCGGCGGCTCGTCGATCGGCAGCATCGGGACCGTCGCCGGCGGAGATGCGAACGCCCCGGCCGCGCGGCCGGGGCGCATCGGTCCATGGGACCGCTATTCGCTCTTGCGGCGCAGGAACGAAGGGATGTCGAGGTCGGTCTCGCCGTAGGTCGGGCGGTCGAGGCCAGGGGAGCGCACCGCGATCGGCTGCCGTTCGCTGGTCCTGGTGGCCGGGGCGGCCGGCTTCTCGCTGGCAGCGAAGGGCGACGCCTCGGGCATCTGGTCCTCCAGCGACTGGCGCTCGGCGCGGTCGCGCTCGATCTCCGCCAGGATCTCGCGGCTGCGCTCGTCGAGCGATGCCTCGATCCCGGTGGCGACCTCGGTGGCGGCGGTCACGGCGCGGCCCTGCGGACGCGCCTTGCGGGTGGCGTCGAAGCCGGTCGCGATGACGGTCACCTTGACCTCGTCGCGCATCCGGTCGTCGATGACGGTGCCGAAGATGATGTTGGCCTCCGGATCGGCGGCCTCCTTGATCACCTCGGCGGCCTCGTTCACCTCGAAGAGGCCGAGGTCGCTGCCGCCGGTCACGTTGAAGAGGATGCCGCGTGCTCCGGTGATGTTGACCTCGAGCAGCGGGCTCATCACCGCGGCGCGGGCGGCCTCGACGGCGCGGTTGTCACCGGTGCCGATGCCGATTCCCATCATGCTCGAGCCGGCGTCGCGCATGATCGTCTTCACGTCGGCGAAGTCCAGGTTGATGAGGCCGGGCACGGTGATCAGGTCGCTGATCCCCTGCACCCCCTGGCGCAGGACGTCGTCGACCACGCGGAACGCGTCGAGGATGCTCGTCTTCTTGTCGACCACCTCGCGCAGCCGATCGTTCGGGATGGTGATCAGGGTGTCGCACTTCTCCTTGAGCAGCTCGCTGAACTGCTCGGCCACCAGCTTGCGGCGGACGCCCTCGAAGCTGAACGGCTTGGTGATGACGCCGACCGTCAACGCCCCGAGGTCCTTCGCGATCTCGGCGATGACGTGGGCCGCGCCGGAGCCGGTGCCGCCACCCATCCCGGCGGTGATGAAGATCATGTCGGCGTCCTTGAGCGCCTCGTAGATCTTCTCGCTGTCCTCCTCGGCGGCTCGCTGGCCGACCGACGGATCCGCGCCGGCGCCGAGGCCGCGGGTCAGCTTGTCGCCGATCCTGATCTTG
>DASSIB010000071.1:0-5867 GCA_035692365.1 Candidatus Limnocylindria bacterium
CCCCGGGGCGACATGTCACCTGCGGGCCTGGTGAGCCGGCGCCATATCGGGCCGTATCGCGACCAACTTCCGGTCCTGTGCGCCGATGCACAAGTGGGACTGGTAACGCGCCCAGGGGTGCTGAACGCGGTCCTGGCCCGATGACCGGCCGATGGGTCGTCCTGGACGTCGGGGAGACGATCATCGACGAGACACGGGTCTGGACGATCTGGGCAGACATGCTCGGCATCCCGCGCCTCACCTTCCTGGCCGGCTTCGGCGCGGTCCTCGCCCGCGGCGGGGAGCACCGGGACGTCTTCGAGCTCTTCAACGTCGCCGACTGGCGAACCGCCTGGCCGGAGCACGAGGCGATCTACGGCGGCTTCCAGGCCGATGACCTCTATCCGGATGCCATTCCCGCCATGGCTGCGTTGCGGGAGCGGGGCTACCGCGTGGCCGTCATCGGCAACCAGCCTGCTACCCGCGACGAGGAGCTGCGGCGGATCGGCGTGGAGGCGGAGGTGATCGCCATGTCGGCGGAGATGGGCGTCGCCAAGCCGTCCCAGCAGTTCTTCGAGCGCGCGTTGGAGCTGCTCGGCTCGCCGCCGGCGTCATCGGTCGCCTACGTGGGGGACCGGGTGGACAACGACGTGCTTCCTGCCACCGTCGCCGGGATGCGCTCGGTGTGGATCCGCCGCGGGCCGTGGGGCTTCATCGAGCGCCTGCCGGACGGGGTGCAGCCGGCGCTGGTGGTCGCCTCGCTGACCGAGCTGGCGGAGCGGATCGAGGATGCGTGGTCGGGCTTGCCCGACGAAGAGGGGAGCGACTAGACTCGTCCGAGGTCCCTCTGGGCCGCGGCAGGAACCGGGCCGTTATCGCCGGTCCTGAGGTGGAGACTGCGCACGGTGGCGTGGTCTCTTCTGTTTTGGAGCGAGCAACGTGGAACTGACTCCGGAAGCCGTCACCCAGGCGACGTCGATCGGCGAGGTCGATCGTCTGCTGCTCGGCACCGATCCGATCCTCGTCCACCCTGCCGACAGCCTGCACCGGCTCGCCGAGCTGGCAGTCGAGCAGCCCGGATGTCGGGTCCTCTCGGTCGTCGACGAGTCCGGCGTGCTCATCGGCCTCGTCCCCGTGCGGCTGCTCGTCAACGACATCTTCCTGAAGATCGTCCCCGAGGAATTCCTGGGCGTCATCACCGACATGGACGACGTGATGGAGTACGCCCGCCACCTCAGGGCGCGCACCGCCGGCGACATCATGCTGCCCGCCACATCGGTCCGCAGCGACGCCACCGTGCGCGACGCGTTCGAGACGATGCACCACGCTCGCCTGAACGGCCTCCCGATCGTGGACGAGGGCGGCAAGGTGGTGAGCTACCTCGACCAGCTTGAGCTGCTGCTGGTCTGGGTACGTGCCAGCGGCCGCGAACCCCTCCTGCGACCGACCTCGGACGCCGACGAGGAATGACCCTGACCGTCGTCCTGGGCCTGGCCGTCTTCCTGGGCACGTATGCCCTGATCGCCACCGAGCGCGTCCACAAGACGATCGCCGCCATGGCCGGCGGCGTGGCGATGATCCTGCTCGGGATCGTGACGCAGGAGCAGGCGTTCGAGCACATCGACTTCAACGTCATCTTCCTGCTCGCCGGGATGATGATCCTGGCGGGGATCATCCGGAAGACGGGCGTCTTCGGCTGGATGGCGGTGCGCGCGGCGCGCTTCGCGGGAGGCGATGCCTATCGGGTGCTGGTGGTGATGAGCATCATCACCGCAGTCGCGTCCGCTCTCCTCGACAACGTGACGACGGTGGTCCTGGTCGGGCCGATCACCCTCTTCCTCGCTGCTCGCCTTGGGCTCAACCCGATGCCCCTGATCATTGCCGAGATCCTCGCCAGCAACATCGGCGGGACGGCGACCCTGATCGGCGACCCGCCGAACATCCTCATCGCCAGCGCGGCGAACATCGATTTCGCCACCTTCTTCGTGAACATGGCGCCGCTGGCGGCCATCGTGCTCGTCGTATTCCTGGTGGCCGCGCGCTGGCTCTTCCGCGGTCAGCTCGTCGTCGACCCGGAGATGCGCGACGCGCTCCTGGCGCTGGACGAGCGCCAGATGATCACCGACCCGACGCTGCTGCGCAGCTCGCTCATCGTGCTCGGCGTGACCATGCTGGGCTTCCTGCTCCACGGACCGCTGGGGTACGAGCCGGCCACGGTGGCGCTGACGGGCGCGGTGGCGCTGATGGTGGTGGCCAGGGAGAACCCCCAGGAGGTGCTGCGGGAGGTCGAGTGGCCGACTCTCTTCTTCTTCATCGGCCTCTTCATGCTCATCGCCGGCGTGATCGAGATCGGCATGATCGAGGCCATCGCCACCGCGCTGACCGACCTGACAGGCGGCGCGCTGGCCGGCGGGGCGATCGTCATCCTGTGGCTCTCGGCGGTGCTGTCTGGAGTGGTGGACAACATCCCGTACACCGCCACGATGCTGCCGGTGGTGGAGCAGATGTCGGAGCCGCACGGCGGGTCGCTGGCGCTGTGGTGGGCGCTGGCGGCCGGTGCCGACATGGGCGGCAACCTGACCATCATCGGGGCATCGGCAAACGTGATCCTGGCCAGCATGTCCGAGCGGGAGGGGCATCCGATCGGCTTCTGGACCTTCATGAAGTACGCGGGTCCGGTCACCCTCGGCAGCATCCTGATCTCGACCGCCTATATCTGGCTGCGCTACCTGCTGTAGGGCATCGCCCGGGGCCTCAGCGGATCACCCTCGCATAGCAGGAGGCCCCTCGCGGACGAGGGGCCTCCTGAGCGTGAACGGGAAACGGTCGAGGGCTACTCGCCGCCCTCGGTGACCTCCACGACAGCCTTCTCGAAGTCGTCGCCGGTCGCGTCCTCGAGCCCGTCGAGGGCGGCCTCTGCGAGATCGGTGCGGAACGCCTCGTCCGGCGGCTCGGCAGCGATGATGTCGGCCTCGAGCGCGGTGTCCACGGTCTGCGCCCAGGCATCGGCACTCAGCATGCCGATCCCGTCAGGCGACGGCCAGATCAGCGCGTTGATCTCGTTCATCATCCACTTCTGGTGGCCGGCGCCGAGCGTGCTGCCGTTGTCGACCACGAACTCCTCGCACTTCGCGGCGTTGTCACGGCAGTAGATCCAGCCCTTGAACGAGGCCCGCAGGAACTTGGTGGCGACGTCCTCGTTGTCGCCCTCGGCGAGCCACGCGGCGCGCGCCCAGACGGCGTCCTGCAGCATCGCCGTCCCGACCTCGTTGTAGTCGATGACGTTGATGTCATCTGGCGTGTACAGCTCGCCCGTATCCGGGTTGATCGTTTCGAGCAGCTGTGCGTACTCGTTGTAGATCATCGCCTCGGCGACGTCGACACAGTCGGTATCGGCCTCTGCACAGCCGTCGGCCGCGGCGAGCAGCTCGGCCATGCTGAAGCCCTGGGTCACCTGGGTGAAGTCGACCCCCGGCTCCAGGCCCTCCTTTCGGGCGGAGGCGATCACCTCGAGCTCGTTGCCGAAGCCCCAGGCGCCCACCTTCTTGCCGGCGAAGTCGGCCGGCGAGGTGATGCCGCTGTCCTTCCACGAGACCGACAGCGTGCCGGCCCGCTGGAAGATCTGGGCGATGTTCACCAGGTCGGAGCCTGCCTCGCTCTCACGCGCCTGGAGCACCTTCGGCACCCAGGCGAGCGTGAACTCCGGCCCGTCCTCGGCCGAACCGACGACCTGTGGCGCGATCTCCGCGCTGCCCGGGACGATCTCGACGTCGAGGCCCTCGGCCTCGTAGTAGCCGAGCTCCTGGGCGGCGTAGTAGCCCGCGAACTGGGCCTGCGGGAACCATTGCAGCTGCAGCCGCACCGACGTCAGCTCGACGCTTCCGCCCGGCCCGGTCTGGCACGCGGCGAGCACGAGCATGACGCTGACGGCCACCGCCAGCGCGATCCTGGGTACCCTCATCTCGACTCCTCGATCATTCCATCGGCCCGGGGTTGGGCCACTCTGCTCAATTGGCTGATTCTACGGGCGGGGCAGGCTGCTGGCCAGCCCGTGGCGACATCACGCCACGCGCTCTCCGCGGACCGATGGATGCCACGGGATGAGCACCCGCTCGCTGCCGGCCACGACCAGGTACATCACGATCCCGGTCACCGACACGACCAGGATGGCGGCCCAGGTGACCTCGAACGCCAGCGTGCTGGCGCTCTCGACCACCACCCGCCCGAGGGCCACGTTCAGCCCGCCGAAGTACTCGCCGACCACCGCGCCGATGAGGCTCAGCGTGGTCCCGATCTTCAGCCCGGTGAGGAAGAACGGCAGCGCATTCGGGATGCGCACCTTGCGGAGGACTGCCATGTCGCCGGCGGCGTACGAGCGCATCAGCTCGAGCGACGATGAGTCCACCTGGGTCAGGCCGCGGAGGACGTTGATCATGATCGGGAAGAAGACCAGTGCCGCCGAGATGGCCATCTTGGAATAGGGGCTCTGCGAGCCGAACCACTGGTTGGCGATGGGGGCGAAGGCCACGATCGGGATGGCGTTCACCGCGATGCCGACCGGCAGCACGATGTCACGCGCTGTCGGGAAGCGCGCCACCGCGAAGGCGACCGCCAGCCCCAGGAGAGCTCCGGCGATCAGTCCGCCCCCGGCCTCCTGCAGGGTGACCTGCGCCGCGGGGAAGATCTGGTAGCCGGCATCCCAGTTCTCGACCAGCGCGCGCCAGATCGCCGACGGCGCCGGCAGGATGAACGCCCGGATCTCGAGCGCGCGGATGACCCCCTCCCAGATGGCGATGCCGCCCACACCGACCACGATCGCGGGGAAGTAGCGGATCACTCGCTCCCGCACCTTCCTCACCCGATCAGGCCCTCCGCCTCGGCCCGCTCCAACGAGGCGTGGTCACCTTCGGCGCGGCCCTCGCCGCCGCGCAGCGCCTCGCGCACCTCCGTCACCAATTCGAAGTAGCGCCGGCTCTCACGCGTCTCGACGCCACGTGGTCGTGGCAGGTCGATCTCCACCACGCGCGTGATGCGCCCGGGACGGGCGCTCATGACGACCACCCGGCTCGAAAGGAAGACCGCCTCGGGGATCGAGTGCGTGACGAAGACGACGGTGATGCCGGTCTGCTCCCAGATGCGCAGCACCTCGGAGTTCATCCGCTCGCGGGTCATCTCGTCGAGAGCTCCGAACGGCTCGTCCATCAGCAGGATCGAGGGCGAGAAGGTGAGCGCCCGGGCGATCGCCACGCGCTGCTGCATCCCACCCGAAAGCTGGTACGGATGGTGCCGCGCGAAGTCAGTGAGCTCGACCAGCGCGAGCATCTCGCGCACCCGTGCGTCGCGGCCGGCACGATCCTGGCTGGTCAGCTCCAGCGGCAGCCGGACGTTCTCCTCCACGGTGCGCCACTCGAAGAGGACGGGCGCCTGGAAGACCATCCCGTAGTCGCGGTCGAGCCGGGCCTGGTGCGCGCGCTTGCCATTGACCGTGACCGAGCCGGCCGATGGCTGGGTCAGGTCGCCGATGAGCCGCAGCAGGGTGGACTTGCCGCAGCCGGACGGCCCGATCAGCGACACGAACTCGCCGCGCCGCAGCTCCAGGTCGATCCCGGACACAGCCGTCATCGTCTCGCCGCTCGGCAGCGCGAAGGTCTTCTCGAGGCCCTCGAGGCGGACGACGAGCGGATCCGGAGTCTTCTCGGCGGTCATCCGGCGGACGCCTCCGGCCGGCCGCGCAGGACCCGCAGCTCGACCGCGCGCACGAGGGCATAGAAGCTGACCCCCAGCAGGGACGCAACGAAGATGGCGCCCCACAGCTTCGAGGGGTTGGTGACGTACTGCTGGTTGAACTCGATGATCGACCAGCCAAGACCGTTCTGGATCGCGCCCGG
>DASSIB010000072.1:0-9546 GCA_035692365.1 Candidatus Limnocylindria bacterium
GCCTGCAGACGACGACCGTGGATGGCGGCCTCATCGACCGTGCCGGTCCGATTGGGCATGGAGCCGATGGTCGCCGGCTGTCCTTATCGCTCGGTTAGGTGACGCTTACGCTGAGCGTACATAACGGCCAACCTGGCGACAGCAAGCGGGCGTCTTTGGCGTCCCTGTTCGCCCAGCGTACACAGCAGGCATCGACAGGTCTGACATGCGGCCCCGCTGGGGCCCGGCCATCGGCTCGGCCGCCGTTATGTACGCCAGGCGTACATCGGCGGCCCCGGCGAGCACGGACTTGGCAGGCGCCGTAAGGAGCGCTGAGCGCTCCTCGCCGGCCATAGATCGGCGCTAAGGGACGGTGTAGGTGGCGACGTCCGTCTGGGCGACGAGGAAGCCGCCCATGTCCGTGGCGCGGATCACCTGCACCCGCAGGTAGTAGGTGTGGCCGGGGATCAGCGCCTCGGGGCCGGCGATGTGGCGATCCGCGGCAGGGTCGCTGATGGCGGCCAGGTACGGGTCGCCGCCGAGGTACGACGGTGACGGGTTCGTCTCCGAGTAGACGACCTTGTAGTACGTGAAGCAGGACTCGGGGCCGGCGTACGGGGTCCACAGCATCTTCGTCCCCTCGGCAACCGACCCGACGGCCAGCGATCCCAGCGAGCCGACCGGGGCCGCGACGGCCGAGGTGACCGACGAGGCGGCGATCACGCCGTCATCGGCGTTGAAGGCCATCGTCCGGTAGTAGTAGGTCACGCCGGCGGGGATGTCCGCATCCACCGCCGAGGTCTTCTCGACGTAATTGGAGTAAGTCCCGCCCGGATCCACGGCGCCGCCCTGTGGCGGGTAGGCCTTGGGGATCGAGTCGGAGGTGCTGCGCAGGGTCGTGTAGTGGTTGAACGCAGCCGCGCCGTCGTACATGGACCAGTCGAGCACGACGCCGCCCGGGCAGCCGGTGGCGGCCAGCGAGAGGACGCCCATCGGCGGAGGCGGCACGGGGGTCGGGACGGGCGTCGGCTTGGGAGTCGGCTTTGGCGTCGGCTTGGCGGTCGGCTCCGGGGTCGGCAGCGCGGTGGGCGCAGCCGTCGCCTCCAGGCTGGCCGATGGCAGGGCCTCGCTCGTCTCGACGGGCACCAGCGTCTCCAACGGGGTGGCCTCGACGCTGGGGACCGGCGTGGGCGTGGGGTGATCCCCCAGCGCCACGTACAGGTCGCGTCCGGCAACCACCGCGCCGACGAGGAGCAGGCTCGCGGCCGCGAGGGGGACGAGGCGCGGCAGGCGGAAGAGATGGCCGAGCGACCAGCCGACCCGCGGCGCGGACGAGGCATCCGGCAGCTGGGCGAGGAGGCGGTCGCGCAGGTCAACCGCAAAGTCGCGGTCGGGTGCGACGTCGCGGTCCGCACGGGCGCGGTCGCCGGCGGCGGAGAGGAGGCGATCGAGGTCGCGATCAGGCTGCATCGGTTGCCTCCTGTGCCATGGCGCCGCGCAGGGCGGCGATCGCGCGGTGCAGGCGCACCGCGAAGGTGGCGCGCGAGCAGCCGAGGACCGCGGAGGCCTCATCGGCATCCAGGTCGTCGTAGAAGCGGAGTGCAATCACCTGCCGGTGGGCAGGGGCGAGGCGCTCGAGCGCGGAGCGCAGCTCGTCGCGATCGAGGGCGGCGGCGAAGGCGTCGCCCGAGGAGCCATCGGTCCCGTCCAGGTGGGTCAGCCGGCTGCCGCGTCGCACGTGGTCGACCACGGCATTCGAGGCGACACGGTAGAGCCAGCCACCGAAGGCGTCGTTCCGGAACTCGCGGTGCCGCAGCGTCTCCAGCGCGCGCTGGAAGGTGGCGGCGGTCAGGTCTTCGGCCACGGAACGCTCCTGCACCCGGCGATAGACGAAGCCAAAGATGCGTGGCAGGTAGAAGTCATAGAGCTCGCCGAAGGCGGCAGCATCGGACCGGGCGCGGTCCACGAGGGTCCGCTCCCGGTCACGATCCATGCGGCTTGCGCCATTCGAGCCATCCATCGGCCTTGGAATCTATGGAGGCGGATACGGTGGGGCAATGCGCCAATCGTCACCCCACCGTACCGTTCCACGATCCTCGCCTACTCGACCGTGATGGTCTTGGCGTCGGTGAGGCCGAGGACGAACCAGCCGTCCCCGTTGGACCCCAGCGCCAGGATCCGATACGTCCAGGTCTGTCCCGGCTCCACGTTGGAGTCGAAGAACATGGTCTCCCCGGAGTTGCTGATGGCGGCGATCAGCTCCGTCCCGTCGTTCAACGGGTAGAGCGGGTTCGCGTTGGTCGCCGAACGGACGACCTTGTAGACCGCGAACTGCTCGGAGCTGCACTGCTCCCAGGCGAGCTTGACGCCGCCCTCGTGCTGCATCAGGTCGAAGCCCATCGCCTTCGGCTCGGCCGGCGGCTCGTTGCTGCACTCGCGCACAGCGCCGTCGACGTTGCTGGAGCCGAGGACCACGTAGCCCTCCTCGCCGTGTCGGACGGCGAAGACGCGGTAGTGGACCTCGTCGCCGCAGGGGGCGTCGTAGTCGAGGAAGTACATGCCGTCAGGACCGAAGGCTCCCACCAGCGTGTCGCCCTCGCCCTCGGGCCAGGTGACGGTGGCGTCCCACGATCGGACCAGCTTGTACTTCTCGAAGTCGCCGCTGAACGCGGTCCACTTGACCACGATCTTGCCCTTTTCGGCGTTGAAGTTGGCCTGCAGGGTCATCGGGCCGCTCGGAGCAGGAACCGGCTTCGGCTCGTACTTCGGCGCTTCCTTGGGCTCTGCCTTCGGCTCTTCCTTGGGCTCTTCCTTCGGCTCTTCGGCGGGCTTGTCGGCGGGCTTCCACTCCGGATAGTCCTCGTCGACCTTGACGCCGGACTTGCCGTCGATGTTCGCCTTTTCGCCGCCGTGGGCGTAGCCGCCCTGCGCGGTGGTGCCGCCGTCGGTGCCGGCTGAGCCGTCATCGGCCTGGGCGGTGGTGGCTTCGGGCTCGTGGTTGGCCGTCATCGGTCGGATGACGGTCGAGCCGAAGGCGATGGCGCCAACCATGAACAGCGCCGCGAAGGCGCTGGAGGCGGAGCCGGAGAGGACGCGTCGGGCCTTGTCCATTTTGTCCATTTCGATGAGTGCTCCTGAACTGGATGAAGCGGTTTGGGCACAAGGCCCGATGAACACCAACAGAACGGGGGGAGGGGGCGCGGATTACGGCCCCGGGGGCCCCGGTGGTACCGGTGAGGGGAGGTACTTCGGGGAGGGGCGTGCCGTGTCGGGTGGTCCCCTGTGCACCATGTGGGCACAACGGCCAATGAGGGGACCCCGTCGGGCTGATCCGCACTGAATTGCGACTCAGCTTGGCGCTGGTGCTCACCCGGTGACCACAGCAGCGACGCAGACGTGTCGACGGGCCGCAACTTGGCTGTTGTGCTCACACCGTGAGCGCGCGAAGCGCAGGCACCTACACTCCGCGCCATGGCCCGCCTCCCCACCCTTGAGATCGTCCTCGTCCGCCACGCGCAAGCCGTGCCCGGCGGCACTCCGGGCTGGGAGGACGCGGACGACGAGCGGCCCCTCACCGAGCAGGGGCTGCGTGACGCCGATGAGCTCGCCCTCGAGCTCGACCCGTACCACTTCAACGCGGCCTACTCGAGCCCGTACACCCGATCGGTGCAGACGGTCACGCCCACCGCCGCGCGCCGCTCGATGGAGGTGCAGCTCCTCGACGACCTGCGGGAGCGCCGCCTCGTGACGAAGCCGAGCGACGACTGGGCAGACCTCATGGTCCGTTCGTGGGCCGACCCGGAGTTCGCCACCCCGGGCGGCGAGACCAGCCGAGAGACGCAGCTGCGCGGGCTGCGGGCACTGGACCTCTTGCGAGCGCGGCACGCCGACGGCGGGCGGCTGCTGGTCGGCAGCCACGGCAACCTGATCTCGCTCATCCTCCAGTCGCTGGAGCCGGGCGTGGGCCACGACTTCCACCAGGCGATGCCGAATCCCGCGGTCTTCCACCTCGAGCACGACGGCATCGGCTGGCGGGTCATGGGCGGCCATGGCTTCGCGCCGATGGAGGAGCAGGGCTAGGAACGGGAACCGGGGCGGGTGCATCGGTGTAGAGGTGGCATCAAGCAAGCACCTGGAGAGAACCCGATGATCCGCCGCCTCCTCATTCCGCTGCTCGGTGCCGGCCTCCTGCTGGCCACGACCGCCGGAAGCGCGTTCGCCAAGTGCGAGGGCGCCGACCCCCCGGAGTTCTGCAAGAGCGTCGCCGTCAGCATGAGCGTCGGGGGCGGCAGTGTGCTCCAGGCGGGCACGCTCGAGGCGGTCACGATCGACGTGTCGCTCGCCGAGCAGCCGTACGAGGTGACCAGCCTCACCTTGAGCTTCGCCCGAGTCGCCGATGGGACGACCGTGCTCGCTCCGGCCACCGCATCGGTCCGGCCGGGACTGTGGACCGCGGAGGTGCTGCTGCCGAACGGTGGGAGCTGGACCGTCGTCGCCGAGATCGTCACGCCGGATGGGGTCGAGAGCTCGCTGCGCCTTGACACGATGCAGGTCGCGAAGCCGCCGGCTGCGCCGCCGTCGACCACGCCGATCACGCCGCCCCCGGCCGCGCCGCCGATCCTGCCGATCGTGCTCGGATTCGCCGGCATCGCCGCGGTGGGGCTGGCTGCACAGGCGCTCCGAGCCCGGCGCCGTGCGGGAGGTGGCGTGGCTGCCCCCGTCGGAACCGCAGCGACGGCCGACCAGAGCTAGACACGGCCCTCGCTAGGCGTCCCTGGCCACCAGGTCATCCAGGGATTCGCGGCGGCGGGAGAGGCGAACCTCGTCCCCTTCGATGACGGCCTCCGCGGGTCGCAGTCGACCGTTGTAGGTCGAGGCCATCGCCGCTCCGTAGGCGCCGACCTGGTGGATGGCAAGCAGCGCGCCGTCGCCCGCGTGAGCCAGCTCGTCGGGGCTGAGCCACCGGGCGAGGTCGCGGGCCAGGATGTCGCCGGCCTCGCATATCGGTCCGGCCAGGTGGGTCTCGCCGGTGGGGGTGAACGGGGCGCCCGGCAAGATGAGCGAGACGGGGTGGGAGGCGCCGTACAGCATCGGGCGGATCAGCTCGGTCATGCCGGCATCGGCCACCAGGTAGCCGCAGCCAGCCTCCGGCCGTGGCTGGGTGCGGACGACGCGGGTGAGGAGCCAGCCCGCGTCGGCAACCAGGGAGCGTCCCGGCTCGAGGATGAGCCGGGCAGGGTCCGGGACGGCAGGACCGACGGCCTTGGCCAGGGCGTCGGGATCTGCCCCGGCCAATCCCCCGCCGAGGTCGATCAGCTTGGGCGCCAGCCCCGCGGCGGTGGCGTCGCTGCCGGCCGCGGCGAGGCGCCTGGCCAGCTCGGCGAACGGCTCGAGCGAGTCGATCCCGGAGCCGATGTGCGCACCGAGGCATGCGAGTGACTGACCAGCGTCGCGCATGAGCGCCAGTGCCTGCGGCAGGTCGCCAATGGAGATGCCGAACTTGGCGCTCGCCGCACCGGTGGCCAGATGGGAATGGGTGGCTGCGTCGAGCGCCGGGTTGAGGCGCAGCCCAACGCGCGACCGCTCGTGGTCGGCGGCGAGGACGAGGAGCCGGGCCAGCTCGTCGAGCGATTCGGCGTTGACGACGGCGCCCGCCGCGAGAGCCAGGTGCAGCTCCTCGTCGCGCTTGCCGATCCCGTTCATCACCACCCGCTCGCCGGGACAGCCGGCGCGAAGGGCAAGCGCCAGCTCGACGGCGGTGACGACCTCGCAGCCAGCGCCATCGGCGACGAGACGGCGGAGGAGCTGCGGGTCGGGATTGGCCTTGAGGGCATAGGCGATCAGCGCCCCGGGGAACGCGGTCTGGTAGGCGGCGAGGCGCGCGGCGCCCATGTCGAGGTCCGTCAGGTAGAGGGGCGTCCCCCACCGCTCGGCCGCATCGGCGGCATGGCCGTCAAGCATGGTCAGGCGGACGGCACGCGACTCCGGGCTCCGGCGGGCTTGCGCGAGTCTGGGGCTGCCTCGCCTGCGATCGGGACGAAGGCGGCCCGATACCGATCCACGACCGACGCCGCGCCGCGGTTGATGAAGAAGGCCGCACCGGCCTCGGCGGCCGCTGCAGCGTCAGCGCTCCGCGATCCGGCGAGCGCACCCCATTCGAGGTTGACCCACGCCTCGGTGACGCGGTAACCGCTCGCGTGGAAGGTGTCGAGCGCGCGTCGGTAGCCCGCATCCGCATCGTCCCAGCGGCCCTCGCGCGCCGCGAGCCCCGCCTCGGCCGTCGTCAACGCCGCCTCGGTCAGTGCGCCTGGCAGCGGCGACCCCCGGTGCACCTCGATCGCCGCCCGCAGCTCGTCGCGGAGATCGCCCGCCACGCTGGCGTGGGCGGCACACAGGGCGCCGTCGAGGACGAAGTTGGCGTTCGCCGCGGCGGCGAGGCCAAGCCGTGCCGCCGTCGGCCAGTCTCCCTGGAAGATGGCCGCCTCGGCGTGCAGCAGGTCGATGGCGCGATCGACCATGACGCTGCGCAGGTCCTTTGCAGTGGCCTCCGCCTTGGCGACCTCGACCGCGGCCCGCTCGAGATCGCCGCCCAGGGCGGCGTGCAGGGCCCGGGTGGCTGCAAAGCTCGACTGGAAGAACGGATGCAGCTGCTCCGCCTCTTCGATGGCATCGATCTCGTCGAACACCTCGTCGCCCTCGCCCATCCGGTTTGCCAGGTCCGAGAGCTGCGTGACGAACTGGTTCCGGAAGTTGGTCACACCGAATCGGACCGACAGGTCGTGCCCCTCCCTCATGAGGGCCAGCGTTGCCGGGGCGTCGTCGATGAGCGCTGTCTGCAGGTTGTTGCGCGCCCTGAGCGCCGCGAGCGGGAGGACGTTTCGATCGGCGACGGCGATGGCTCCGCGCAGCACGCTCTCTGCCTCGACCGAACGACCGAGGCCAGACAGCGCGGTCCCCTTGTTGATCAGCGCCTCCACCGTCGCGCGCAACAGCCCGTGCCTGCCGGCAAGCTCCAGTGCCCGGTCCGCGGTGGCCACGGCCTCCTCGCTGCGCTGCGTCATCATGTAGACCCGCGACAGCTCGGCAAGGGCCTCCGCGAACTCGGCCGAGTCACGGATCTGATCCGCCTCGGCAATCGCGGTCTCGAAGGTGGGGATCGCCAGTGCTTCGAGCTTTGCCGATGTCTGGTGCCGACCCACCCAGGTCGCCGCCCGGAGTGCGCCCCCGGCATCGCCCACCGCTCGGTACAGCGTTCGGGCCTCCTCCGCGTGTCGCTGTCCGTTCGCCAGGTCCCCCGCCGAGTCCTCGGATTCCGCGGCCCTTAGGTGAAGTAGCGCCATCTCCGCCGGGTCCGTGGTCACGGTCAGGGCCTGTTCGAGGTGGCCCAGCGCCTGGCGATGCGAGTGGAGCGCGCTGGCCCGTTCGGCTGCCGCCTGGAGGGCGATCCGCGCCTGGGCCGCCAGCGCATCGGCCTCATCGCCAGCTCGCGACGACTGATACGCAGCAAGGTAGTGGGTGGCCAGCACGCCGGCCAGCTCGTCGCTGCCGATCCCCTCGAAGTAGCGAGCCGCTGCCATGTGTCGCTGCCGGCGATCGGCCTTGGCGAGGTTCTGGTAGGCGATCTCCCGCACCAGGGCCTGGACGAACTGGTATTGGCCGCGTTCGGGAGACCGCAGGTCGGCCTCGACCGTGAGGAGCTCGCGACGGACCAGCCGGTCGAGCCGATCGGCCAGGTCGGACGGCTCTACGCCGGCAACCGCCGCCAGGGCGTCCACGGTGAAGCTCTGCCCCAGGACCGATGCGTCCAGCAGCAGCGCACGGTCCTCCGGCCGGTTGGCGTCCAGCCGCGACGCGATCAGCGCCTGGAGCGTCTCCGCCACGCCCAGCTGTGCCAGGTCGCCGGCGAGCTGGTACCTGCCCTCGGTGGCGACCAGCATCTCGCGGTCGAGGAGCATGCGCACCGTCTCCACCGCGTAGAGCGGGATCCCCTCGGCGCGCTGGACCATCGAGCGCAGGGCGGCAGGTGGCAGGCCGGGCACCAGCCCCTCCAGCAGCTGCCGCATCGCCTCGTCGCTGAGCGGCTCGAGATTGATGCGAGTCACGCTGCGCACGCGCTCACCGAAGCCGGATCGCCGCTCGAGGAGCTCCGGACGAGCGGAGGCGACCACGAAGATGGGGACGTTGCGGGACCAGTGCAGCAGGTCCTCGACGAAGTCGAGGAGGCCCTGATCGGCCCATTGCAGGTCGGAGAAGACCATCACCACCGGCGCGACGGCGGCCATCCGCTCGAAGAAGGTGCGCCATGCGGCGAAGAGCTCCTCCTTCCCCTCGGTGGGCAGGTCGGCGAGACCCAGGAGGCCCGACAGGCGCGGCTCGATCCAGCGCCGCTCGGCGGGATCGAGGATGAACTCGTCGAGGGTGGCGCCCAGGCGGCGGCGGATGGTGGCGTCGTCGTCGCCCTCGGCGATCCCTGCGCGGCGTCGCACCATCTCGGCCAGCGCCCAGTAGCTGATCCCCTCGCCGTAGGACGGCGAGCGCCCCTCGTGCCAGTAGGCGGTATCGACCACGCCGTCGAGGTACTTCTCGAACTCCCAGGCGAGCCTGGACTTGCCGATGCCTGCCTGCCCGATCACCGTCACGAGGCGTGACTTCTGCTCGCGTGCCGTTGCGTCGAAGAGGTCCTTGAGCACCCGCAGCTCGTCGTCGCGTCCGACGAAGGGCGGCTCGAGGATCGCGGCGCGCCCCGATCCGCCGCGTCTCGCAACGACGGCAATCGCGCGCCAGGCGGGCACCGGGCTCGCCTTGCCCTTGAGCGCCTGCTCGCCAGCCGGCTCGAAGGCGATGGCCGTGGATGCCGCACGGAACGTCGCCTCGCCAACGAGCACCGTCCCCGGCGCCGCCGCCGACTGGAGGCGGCTGGCGGTGTTGACCATGTCGCCGGCCACGAGCCCCTGGTCGGTGGCTCCGAGCGTCACCGCTGCCTCGCCGGTGAGCACGCCGGCGCGCGCCTGGAGCGGGTGCTGCTCGTCGCCAAGCGACGGGACCGCAGCGGTGAGCTCCATCGCCGCGCGTACCGCGCGCTCCGCGTCATCCTCATGGGCGGTGGGGGCTCCCCAGACGGCCATCACCGCATCGCCGATGAACTTCTCGACCGTCCCGCCGTGCCGCTCAACCGCACCACGCGCCATCTCGAAGTAGCGGGTAAGCAGCTCACGCGTCTCCTCCGCGTCACGCCCCTCGGAGAGCGTCGTGAAGCCGACCAGGTCCGCGAAGATGACCGTCACGAGCCGCCGTTCGGCGCTCGGCTCGGCGATCCGCCGGGGCTGCCCGGGGCCTGCCAGGGCGACCGTCGCATCGGTGGGCATGGGTGAGCCGCACTCGCCACAGAACTTGACGGTTGCCGGGTTGACCGTGGCGCACACCCCGCACGCGACGCCGAGCGCATTGCCGCATTCGGCGCAGAACTTGCGGCCAGCCTCGTTGGGCGTGCCGCAGTTCGAGCAGACGACGGGGGCGAGATCCATGGGAGGAGACCTTACCGAACGGGGGCCTCCCTGGGAAGTGGCG
>DASSIB010000073.1:0-25810 GCA_035692365.1 Candidatus Limnocylindria bacterium
GGCTCGGGAAGCTGTAGTTGCGGACGCGCTGGAGGGCAACCGCCTCGGTCGCCGGCCCATTGGGATCAGAGCCTTCGCCGGCACCCGGGGCATAGCAGGCGTTGGAATAGATCATCACCCAGTTCGCGGCCGGGGTGATGCCGTCATTGGCCGTGCCACCGCAGTAGTTCAGCCGAGCGGAATCGTCGGACGAGGTCAGGAGCCCGCGGAGGACCTTCTCGCCGCAGTACACCATCGTGCTGGACCAGTTGTCGCCGTCGCCGTTGGTGGTCGTCCGGTTGAGGCCCCAGCCGTTGTGGCGGTCGGTGGCCTCGGTGGTGCCGTAGGGGTTCGGGAAGCCGTTGCCGTGGCCCAGATAGACGATGATGTTCGCGCCGTTGACCGCCGCCTTGACGTTGGTCCAGGTCGCGTTCGGGGAATAGACTTTGACCGCGGTCGCACCGGCGGCCTCAGCAGCTGCGGCGATCGAGTCGCCCTTGCTCCGGTAGTTGTCGGTCAGCCCCCCCGTCGGACCGACGATGATCACGACCTTCTGGGGGGTCACCGCGGCGCCCGCGGGTGCGACCGCCATCAGCGACGAGATGATGGTCAGCGAGGCGACGAGGGCGGCTCGGAAGCGGTATGGCAACGGGATCTCCTGGGTGGCGTGAGCCGGGCATGCTTGTCCCGGCAATTGATCTGCTGCAGCCACCGTACCGAGCACGCGAGCTCAGGCACATGCCCCGTTGGTCCGCACTCGCGCGGCGATGGGGCCATGTGCGCGGACGCAACCCCCGGTCAGTCCTGGTCGAAGTGGAGCACCACCAGGAGGCGAGTGACCGATGAGAAGTCGACCGCGGGACGCACGAACGCCGTCTGCGTGAGGCCGTCAGGATCGAGCTCGAGCGCCTGGATCATGCCGATCAGGAGGCCGCGCGGGTAGGGGCTGCGTCCGATCGCGGCACCCCCCGCATCGGTCAGCGTCAGGCCGGCGCTGACAATGGTGTCTCCGACCACGATCGCGTCGCTGGCCCGTACCTGGATCATCACCAGCTGGCCGCCGAGCTGCCCCTGGACCAGGCCCAGGGCCCGCGACTCCTGGTCGATCGCCACCACGCTCGATCGCGCGTCCACCACGAGGCGAACGGTCGCCGAGTCGGAGCCCGCGGCGACCACGCTGCCGGCCAGGGCACCTGCCCCATCGGCGGCGGCCACGACCGGCATCCCGACCCGCACCCCGTCGTCGGTGCCCGCGTCGATGCCGACCTCCCAGGTGAAGTTGCTCGGGTCGCGTCCGAGGATGCGGACCGGAAGGAGGTCCATCTGCAGCGAGGTGGTGAGGCCGAGGAGTCCGCGCAGCTCGGCGTTCTCGGCGGCCGCTTCACGCAGCTCGGCGAGGCGGGCCTCCGCTCCCGCCAGCTGGGCTCGGAGGCGGTCGTTCTCCGACCGGAGCCGATCGATCTCGCCAATCGTCGTGAAGAAGCCGGTGATCCCCGAGCCGACGCCGCCGATCGCGCCGCGAACCGGGTCGAGCGCGTGCGAGGTGACCTCCTGCAGGCTCAGCGCCTGCGGGGTGCGCGAGGCGAGCAGCAGGAGCAGCGAGACGACGGTGGCAGCGGCAAACCAGAGGCCGGCGTGGGAGCGCCGGTGCGGACTGCCGTCGACCACCTCCGGTCCTTATCGCGGGGCGCGGGTGAACTGCTCGCTCACCATCACGCGCTCGAGCGTGTCGAGCTCCTCGAGCACGCGCCCGGTGCCGCGCACGACGCAGGTCAGCGGGTCGTCCGCGACGTGGACCGGCATCTGGGTCGCCTCGGCGACGCGCTTGTCGAGGCCGATCAGCAGCGCGCCGCCGCCGGCCAGCACGATCCCCTGGTCCATGATGTCGGCCACCAGCTCGGGCGGCGTCTCCTCGATCGTCTCCTTGATGGCGTCGATGATCTGGGCCACGGACGGCTCGAGTGCCTCGCGGATCTGGTCGCTCCCGACCTCGACGCCGCGCGGCAGCCCGGTGAGAAGGTCGCGGCCGCGGAAGGTGACGGTGCGCGGAGTCTCCATCGGGTAGGCCGAGCCGACGGCGATCTTGATCTCCTCCGCCGTGCGCTCGCCCATCAGCAGGTTGTATTCGCGGCGGGCGAAGCTGACGATGTCCACGTCCATCTCGTCGCCGCCTATCCGGATCGAGCGGCTGACCACGATCCCGCCGAGGCTGATGACCGCAACCTCCGTCGTGCCGCCGCCGATATCGACGATCAACGACCCGGTCGGTTCGCTGACCGGGAGGCCGGCGCCGATCGCCGCCGCCATCGGCTCCTCGATCAGGCGCGCCCAGCGCGCGCCCGCGTTCAGGGTCGCGTCGCGCACCGCGCGCTTCTCGACCTCGGTCACGCCCGACGGGATGCCGACCAGGACCCGCGGCCGGGGGATGCGCGCGTATCGGTCGTGCACCTTCTGGATGAAGTACCGGATCATCTGCTCGGTCACGTCGAAGTCGCTGATCACGCCGTCGCGCAGTGGCCGGATGGCGACGATGTTGGCCGGGGTGCGGCCGACCATGCGCTTCGCCTCGGCGCCGATGGCCAGCACCCGCTTCGTGCGCGTGTCCATGGCCACCACGCTCGGCTCGGAGATCACGATCCCGCGGTGCCGGACCGTGACCAGCGTGTTCGCGGTGCCGAGGTCGATCCCGACGTCGTGCGAGAGGAGCCCGAGCAGGCCGTCGAAGATGCCCAAGGTGCCTCCTGCTGGGACGGTGAAATGATGAGCCGCGCGGACCCCAGCTGGGGCGGCTGAGGATGGGTCAAGTGTGACGGATCGGCCAGTCGTGGGCAATGCGAAGTCGCCCCCGACGAAGAGTTCGCTAAGGTGACGGCGATGGCGGCTCAGCAGCGACCGGCGCGACCATGGGAGGTCCTCGGCGCGCACCTCCGCACCGTCGACGGGGCCGATGGAGTGGCGTTCTCGGTATGGGCGCCCAATGCCCGCGGGGTGAGCGTGACCGGCGCGTTCTGCAACTGGCATCCCGATGGGGTGCCCATGACGATGGACCCGAGGACCGGCACCTGGGAGACCTTCGTGCCTGGCGTGAGAGCCGGCGAGCGCTACCGCTACGTGGTGCGCGGTGCCGACGGTCGGACGCGTCACAAGTCCGATCCATACGGAAGGTCGATGGATGCGCCGCCGGGGAGCGCGACGCTCGTGCAGGGGCCGCCGGAGCATGCCTGGTCGGACGGTGAGTGGCTCGCCCAGCGGCCCCTGCGGGACCTGCAGCGCTCGGCGATGCGCATCTACGAGGTGCACCTCGGCTCATGGCGACGCGGGCCGCGTGGCAGGTTCCTTACCTACGGCGAGCTGGGGCCGCTCCTCGCCGAGCACTGCACCCAGCAAGGCTTCACCCACGTGGAGCTGCTCCCGCTGGCCGAGCATCCGTTCTACGGCTCGTGGGGGTACCAGGTGACCGGCTTCCACGCGCCGACTGCCCGATACGGGACGCCGGATCAGCTTCGGGGGATGGTCGACCTCCTGCATCGGTCCGGGATCGGCGTGATCCTCGACTGGGTGCCCGCTCACTTCGCGCGCGATGCCTACGGCCTGGCCCGCTTCGATGGCACCTTCCTGTACGAGGATCCCGACGCGCAGCGCCGGGAGCATCCCGATTGGGGCACGATCGTCTTCGACTTCGGCCGGCGCGAGGTGCGCGACTTCCTGATCGGGAATGCCCGCTACTGGCTGGAGGAGTTCCACGTCGACGGGCTAAGGGTCGACGCGGTCGCCTCGATGCTCTACCTCGACTACTCCCGCAAGCGCGGCCAATGGACGCCGAATCACCTCGGCGGCAACCACAACCTCGAGGCGATCTCCTTCCTCCAGGAGCTGAACACGCGCTGCCGCGAGGGGCTGCCGGGGGTGATCACGATCGCCGAGGAGTCGACCGACTTCTCCGGAGTCAGCCATCCGGTCGCCGAGGGCGGCCTGGGCTTCGACTTCAAGTGGGACCTTGGCTGGATGCACGACACGCTGGTCTATTTCCGGAAACGGCCCAACCAGCGTTGGCGCCACCGTCGCGAGATCACCTTCCGCGGCTTCTACCTCGACGCAGAGCGGTGGATGCTGCCGCTCTCCCATGACGAGGTGGTGCACCTCAAGCGCTCCCTGATCGGGAAGATGCGCGGGACGGAGGCCCAGCAGTTCGCCAGCCTCCGATCGCTGCTCGCCAACCAGGTCGGCCAGCCCGGCAAGAAGCTCCTCTTCATGGGCTCCGAGCTGGCGCCGGCCGGCGAGTGGAACCACGACCGCACCCTCCCCTGGAAGGAGGCGGAGACCGATCCCGCGCGACTTGCGTACGCGCGCTTCCTCTCCGACCTGGCGGTCCTCTACCACGCCTCGCCGTCGCTGTGGGCGCGCGACCCCGACGCGGACGGCTTCGAGTGGATCGATGGCGAGGGGGCGACCGATGCCTCGGTCGTCGCCTGGCTGCGCCGCGGCGGGCTGCCCGATGCGCCCGAGGAGGTCACGGTGGTGGTGCAGAACGGCGCGTCGACGCCGCGTCGTGGGTACCGGCTGGGGCTCCCACTCCCCGGCGCGTGGGAGCTGGTCCTCGACACCGACGCCGCGCAGTACGGCGGCAGCGGGGCCGGACAGCCCGTTCCGATCCAGGCGGAGGCGAGGCCATGGGGAGGCCAGCCGGCGTCGGCCCTCGTCACCGTTCCGCCACTGGGCATCCTCTTCCTGCGGCCGGCAGCCTCCTAGCCGGACCCCGCTGGGAGCCCCAGCAGCACGACGCCCCGAGCCTGCAGCTCGAGGGTCGTGTCCCCTGGGTCGACGAGCTCGCTTGCCGTGGGCGGCTGACTGGAATCCACCGAGTCCAGGTAGCGGACCCAGCGCCGCGGGTGCTCGGCGGGAAGGTGGACGATCGCCGGTGCATCGGTCGGGTTGAGGGCGAGCAGGAGCGCAGCATCCGGCCCGGAGTCCGCGCCGTCGGCGGTGATGAGGAGGGTCAGCGGGGCAGTGCCGATGACGGTCGGCGTGCCGTGCCGGAGCAGCGGGTGCGCGCGGCGAAGGGCCACCAGCGAGCGGACGAACGGCAGCAGCGCCGCGTCCCGGGGGCTCGGTCGCCAGTCGAGCCAGCTGACCTCGTTGTCCTGGCTGTACGCGTTGTTGTTGCCACCCTGCGTCCTGCCCAGCTCGTCGCCGGAGAGGAGCATCAGCGCGCCGCGCGAGGTGAGCAGCGTGGCGAGCAGCGCCCGCCGCTGGCGCTCGCGCGCATCGAGGATCCCCTCGTCATCGGTGTCGCCCTCCACGCCGAAGTTCAGCGAATCGTTGACGGTCTCGCCATCCTCGCCGCCCTCGCCGTTCGCCTCGTTGTGCTTCTCGGCGTAGCTGACCAGGTCGCGCAGCGTGAACCCGTCGTGTGAGGTGACGAAGTTCAGCGATGCCCCCGCCCCGCGGCCCTCGATCGGGAAGAGGTCGGGCGAGCCCCCGACGCGCAGCGCGACGGCCCCAGGCTCGTGCTCCAATCCCGCCCAGAAGCGTCGGATCGCGTCGCGGTACTGGCCGTTCCACTCGCTCCAGCCGACGGGGAACTCGCCGAGGCGGTAGCCCAGCACGCCCAGGTCCCACGGCTCGGCGATGAGCTTGACGTCCGCCAGCCGGGGATCGGCCTCGATCGCTGCGAAGAGGGGTGCCTTCGGCGAGAAGCCGGACCGGGTGCGACCGAGGACCGTCGCGAGGTCGAATCGGAAGCCATCGGCCCCGTACTCCGAGGCGAAGGTGTGGAGGCTGTCGAGAACGAGGCGTACGACCGCGGGGTGCGTGCCATCCAGCGTGTTGCCCGTCCCGGAATCGTTGCGGTATTCGGCCGGGTCGGCTGGATCGAGGCGGTAGTAGGAGGCGTTGTCGATGCCGCGAAACGAGACGGTCGGGCCCAGCTCGTCGCCCTCGCCGGTATGGTTGTAGACGACGTCGAGGAGGACCTCGATCCCCGCCGCGTGCAGCGCCGCGATCGCCTCGCGCAGCTCGGCGCGCGGGTCGGCGGTGGCCGCCAGGCGCGGGTCGGGAGCCAGGAAGGCGATGGTGTTGTAGCCCCAGTAGTCGATCTGGCCGCGCTCGAGCACGAAGCGCGGGGTGAGCTGCTGCTGGACCGGCAGCAGCTCGACCGCGGTGATCCCCAGCGACTGCAGGTGCGCGATGGCGGCGGGGTGCGCCAGCCCCGCGTAGGTGCCGCGCAGCTCGTCGGGGATCCCGGGGTGGCGGCGGGTGAAGCTCTTGACGTGGAGCTCGTAGATCACCGATTCGGTCATCGGGATGCGCAGCCGCTTGGTCTCGTCGAACGCGGGGAGGGGACGCTCCACGATCCCCTTCGGGGTGGTGGGCGCCGAGTCGCGACCGTCGGGCCCGTCGCCCCGGCTTCCCCGGCCGTCTCGATGGCTGAAATGCTCCTCGCCGAGGGTTATCGGCCCCTCCACCCGACGCGCGTACGGGTCGAGCAGCAGCTTCGCGGGGTTGAAGCGATGTCCGCGCCGGGGCTCGAACGGCCCCTGCACCCGATAGCCGTAGCGCTGACCCTCTCCGACACCGGGCAGATGGGCGGCCCACACCCCGCCTTCGCCGCGAGCCAGCGCCACGCGCCGCTCGCCCCCGCCCTCGTCGAAGAGGCAGAGCTCGACCGCCTCGCCGTGCTCACTCCACAGCCGAAAGGTGGTGCCGCCCTCCCCCGGCGTCGCACCGAGCGGAGCTGCCTCGCCGGCCGTCACCTGGGCGCTGAGCCGGACGCGCGACGAATGGTGAAGACCCGATACGGGAGGCGGGCCGGGTCGAGCTCGACGCGGATATCGGCGCCGTGCAGCCGGCGCGAGCGACCCGTGAGGAGGTCGACCATCAGGTACGGCTCGTCCCCGCCGATGCCGATCGCCGCCAGGTCGGGGTGCAGGGTCGCGACCTCCGCTCGCTGCGGGTCGCAGTTGACCGCCACGAACACCGGGTCGCGCCACCGGCTAGGGGCGCCGCTGAGGGGATCGACCACCCCCGCAGGAAGCGCCTTCCGGTAGAAGAGGGTCTGGTCCCCGGTCACCGCCTCGAAGCGGAGGTTGTCGCTCAGCTGCAGGGCACGCCATTCGCGGCGCACGCGATTCAGAGCCGTGACCAGCGCCTTGATGTTGCCCGGTGCGTCCCAGTCGCGGCCGCGGATCTCGTACTTCTCGCTGTGGGCGTACTCCTCGCGGTCCTCGAGGCGGCCACCCTCGCACAGCTCGTAGCCCGAGTAGATGCCCCACGAGGGCGCGAGGGTCGCGGCCATCACCGCCCGGATCAGGTACGCCGGACGGCCGTGCTCGAGATGGTGGGGAAAGATGTCGGGGGTGTTCGGCCACAGGTTGCCGCGGAAGTACTCGCGCATCGGTCCTGCCGTCAGCTCGGTCATGTAGTCCCGCAGCTGATCGCGCGAATCCCGCCAGGTGAAATAGGTGTAGCTCTGGCTGAAGCCGGCCTTCGCCAGGGCGCGCATCCGCTTCGGCGTGGTGAACGCCTCCGAGAGGAAGATGGCGCCGGGATCGATGGCCTGCACCTCGGCGATCAGCCAGCGCCAGAAGGCGACCGGCTTGGTGTGCGGGTTGTCGACCCGGAAGATGCGGATGCCGCGCTCGAGCCAGGTGAGCACCACGTCGAGCCATGCGCGCCACAGCGTCTCGCGATCGGCGGCCGACGCGCCGGCGAAGTCGAATGGGTAGATGTCCTCGTAGCGCTTGGGCGGGTTCTCGGCGTACTTGATGGTGCCATCGGGCGCATGCCGGAACCACTCGGGATGCTCCCTGACCCAGGGGTGATCGGGCGATGCCTGCAGGGCGAGGTCCAGCGCCACCTCCATCCCGAGGGCCTCCGCCTTCCGACGGAAGTGATCCAGCGCCTCGATCCCGCCCAGCTCCGCGGCGACCGCGGTGTGGCCTCCCCCATCCCTGCCGATCGCCCACGGCGAGCCTGGATCGCCGCGCCGGGCCGTCACCGCGTTGTCACGCCCCTTCCGATTGGTGCGGCCGATCGGGTGGACCGGCGGCAGGTAGACGACGTCGAAGCCCATCGCCGCGACCTGGGGGAGTCGCCACTCGGCGTCGCGCAGCGTGGTCGCCACCGGGTGCGCGGGGTCGCGCCCCTGCGACCGCGGGAACAGCTCGTACCACGCCGAGAAGCGTGCCAGCTCGCGGTCCACCACCAGCGGCAGCTCCCGCCGGTAGCGGGTGGCGGCGGTGCGGTCCGGGTGCCGCCGTGCAGCCGCCACGACCGATGCGTCGGCAAGGGCGGCGGCGCGCGACCGGTCGGTGCGGGCACGGCCCCCGCGCGCCAGTGCGGCCTCGATCAGGCGGGCATCCGCGCCACTGGCCCGGCCCAGCGCAGCCTCCAGCAGCTCCCGGCCCTCGGCGAGCTCGGTTCCGATCGCCTGGCCCGCCTCGAGCTTCGTGCCGATGGCGTCGCGCCAGGAGCCGATCGCGTCGCGCCAGGCCTCGATCGTGTAGCGGTGCCTCCCAGTGGCGCGCAGACGGACGGTGCCGGTCCAGCGGTCGTTGGAGACGAGGCGCATCGGCGACGCGCTCCAGCGTGCCGAACCCTCGCGGCGGATGAGGAGCGACGCGTCCAGCAGGCCGTGCCCCTCGGCGTAGATATCAGCAGTGACAAGCAGCTCGTCTCCGACCACCCGCTTGGCCGCGTCGTCGCCGCAGTCCACCTCCGGCTCGACGCCCTCGATCACGATCGACCGGCGCGTCCCGACGGCATCGGGCGGGGGCTCGATCGCGGCGAGGGCGGCCGCAGCGGCGTGCTTGATGGCTGCTCGGGTCGTCGTCATCGGTCTGAGCGCAACCGTACCCCATCCAACCCCGGGTAGGCTGTCCGCGACATGCATGGCATGAGCGGTCTCTGTCGCCGATTGTCGGTGGGCGGGCTGGCGGTCCTCGGAATCATCGGCTGCACCTCGCCGACCATTGGTCCGAGCTTGGTCGCTTCCCCATCAGAGGCCCGCACGCCCAGTCCATCTGCGGTCTCCACCGAAGCCGGCTCACCCTCCGTGCTGCCGAGTGTCGCGCCCCTCACCGGGGTGACGCTTGAGCCAGTCGTCTCGGGGCTCACCGACCCGATCGGGATCACGAACGCGGGCGATGGCAGCGGCCGGCTCTTCGTCAACGAGCGGGGTGGCCGGATCCGCGTCGTGGATGCGGACGGGAGCCTGAGTGAGCGTGTCTTCGTCGATCTCTCCGGCTCGCTCGAGGCGGGCGGCGAGCGAGGGCTGCTCGGCGTTGCGTTCCATCCCGACTTCGCCGCGAACGGGCGCGTCTTCGTGCACTACAGCCGCCGCGGGGATGGGGCCACGGTCATCTCCGAGCTGACCGCCTCGGCGGATCGCAGCACCGCCAATCCCGCCAGCGAGCGGATCATCCTCACCCACGAGCAGCCGTTCGCGAACCACAACGGCGGCCAGATCGCCTTCGGTCCGGACGGTTACCTCTACATCGGCCTGGGCGATGGAGGGTCGGGTGGCGATCCATTCATGAACGCCCAGGCACGCGACGTCTTGCTCGGCAAGCTCCTGCGCATCGACGTCGACGGACCTCCTGCGCCGAACAAGGAGTACGCGATCCCGGCCGACAACCCATACGCCGGGGATGGGGTTTCGCCGGACGCCGGCTTGCCCGAGATTTGGGCCCGCGGCCTCCGCAACCCATGGCGCTTCAGCTTCGACCGCGCGACTGGCGAGCTGTACATCGGCGACGTCGGCCAGAACGCCTGGGAGGAGATCGACCGCCAGCCGGCAGGCTCCGTGGGCGGCGAGAACTACGGCTGGCACCTCTTCGAGGGAACCCACTGCTCGAGCGGGTGCGACATCGCAGTCGTAGCCCCGGTCGCCCAATACGGGCACGACGTCGGGTGCTCGGTCAGCGGCGGGTATGTGTATCGCGGGACCGCCCAGCCGGCCCTCGTCGGGACCTACCTGTTCAGTGACTACTGCGCGGGCACGATCTGGACCCTCGCCGCGGGCGGTGGCCTTACCCCCCTGCCGCTCGCGGAATCCGGCCTCCGGGTGTCCTCATTCGGCGAAGGGGAGGACGGAGAGATCTACCTGGTCGACATCTTCGGCGGCGGCCTCTACCGGGTGCTCGCCGACCACTGACGGCAGTGGCTGCACGAGCACCCGGCAGCGGCGATCATCAGGTGACCGAAGTTGGGAAGGGGCCACGCCCCCGCTTTGCGACAGCCACCACAGAAAGCCCAACGAGGAGGACCAGGCCGCCGAGAAGGACCGCATTGAGGGGGCCGGTCTCCGAAGGAAGGTGGCCTGGCATGGCCGCGTTCGGAGTGCTGGCCGATGGCGATCCGATCGCGTTCGGGTTGCTGGCCGGTGGCGACTCGGCCCCGACGGTAGCGATCACGTTCGACAGGCTCGCAGAGCAGACCGTCCGAGTCCCCGCTCCGTTGCTCGAGCCGTTGCACTGGTTGATCAGCACGGCGAGGCCGGCGGACTGTGTTCCAGTCGCGGTGCATCTGAGGTCCGCGCCGCCACCGTTGCCCGAGCCGTTGCACTGGGTGATGGTGGCGCCGCTGGTCGTGGCCGGGAACGGATTGCAGATCATGACGGTTCCCGTTGTGACCGATCCGACGCACTGGTTGACGGTGGCGCCCGTGACGGTCGGGCTCAGGCCCACGTAGTTGTTGGTGACGGTGATGCTGCACAGGAGCGTGCCGCCGCCGCCGTTGATCGAGCCGTTGCACTGCGTGACGGCGGTGACCGGCTCGGAGAGCGAGGTCGTCGTGTTCGTGCACGTGGCGTCCGGCACCCCGGCGGAGCCGGTGCACTCGCGGACGGTCACCACCGCGGATCCGCCACCCGGCGTGATGGTGTTGACCACGGTCACTTCGCAGACCGCGCCGCCGTTGCCGAGCGCGTTGTTGCAGGTCGTGGTGGGGGCAATCGTCACGGCGGCGGCGGGAGCTGCCGTGGTGAGTGACGTGGCGGCCATCATCGCCAGGGCGACCAGGCCGGTACTGAGGAATGAGAGGGGGCGACGCATTGCGACACCTGCTAGGAGTCGAGCGTCGAAGCCAATTGTTTTCAGCGGCGGGGGGCCCGAGACGGCCACCTTCTGCCGGCCACAGCCTGGCGTCAACATGACCTTCAGCGGTGGGCCGTCGCGTGAGCTTTGGCGCTAGAGGGCGCCGAGCGCGCGCAGGCTGACCCATCGACCATGCCCGATCACGAGGTGGTCGAGCAGCTCGATGTCCAGCAACCTTCCAGCCTCGGCCATCTCGCGCGTGATGCGCAGGTCCTCGGCGGAGGGCGAAGGGTCGCCGGAGGGATGGTTGTGGACCACCACGACGGCGGCCGATTGGCGCCGCACCGCCTCCCGGAACACCTCGCCGATGCGGACCGATGAACCGGCGAGGTTGCCGGTGTACACGGTGACCATGCCCGTCACCGTGTTCTTGGTGTTCAGCAGGACGCAGCGCAGCTCTTCCTGCTCGAGATGGCCCATCGCCGGGATCATTCGCTCGGCGAGGTCGGCGGGCGCGCGGATCCGCCAGCCAGCTGATGGCCAGGCCGATGCCACGCGGCGGCCCAGCTCGACCGCGGCTACCAGGGCGGTCCCGCGGCGGGGTCCGATCCGCAGGTCGGCGAGTGCCGCCGTCGCCAGGCCGGCGAGCCCGTGGGCCTCGAGCAGCGCACGGGCGGTGTCCGCATGGGTCGGACCACCGAGCAGCACGGTCAGCAGCTCGTCATCGCGCAGCGACATGGCTCCGAATCGAGCCAGGCGGTTCGCCGCGCTCGTCGGCGTCACCTGGTTTGCTTCGGCGACGACGGTGAGCCTCGGTCGCTGCGCGGCGGACACGGCTCGACGCTACGGATCGTGCCTCATCGGCTGCTTACCGCCGGCTTACCGGTCAGGTGGGAAGGGTGAGGATCCCCTGGCGCACGAGCAGCGCGATGGCAACCGAGATCGCGTTGAACCCCGCGTGCATCGCGATCGTCGCGGCGAGGCTGCGCGTCTGTCGATACAGCAGCGCCAGGGTCACCCCCAGCGCGAAGATCGGGACGAGCGCGAAGAGGCTGCCGTGGATCGCCGCGAAGAGCACCGCCGAGCCGAGGACCGCCACCCAGGGACCTCGCTCGCGCTCCCAGGCGTTGTATGCCACGCCGCGGAAGAAGACCTCCTCCGCCACCGGCGCCACCAGCAGGAACGCCACCAGGATGACGGTCGGGTCGCCACGCTCCAGGAACGCGTCGAGCGCCCCGGCCTCCTCCTTCAGGCCGATCGCCTCGAGGCCGACGGCGGCCAGGGCGCCCAGCAGCGTCGCGCCGATCCAGGCGGGGATCGCGGCTCCGAACCCGATCAGGAGGCTGCGACCCAGTCCCGTTCGCCCGACGATCCGCACCCCGACCAGCGCGCGCGGCAACACGACGAAGCCGCCGGTCACGGCCAGCAGGCCAATCTGGGTGGAGGTGAGGAGCAGGAGCGATCCGCCGACGGTGAGCTCGCCACCATCGAAGAGCGCCAGGACAGTGCCGCCCGCGCCGAGGGCCGCCACGACCGTGCCGAGGATGACCGCCATTACGAGCAGCACCAGCACGGCCGGGCCGCGGTAGCGCTCAGGCGCCAGCGACCCTCGCACGATGAGGGCGCGCGCCGCGTTCAGCACCAGCCCCAGCACGAAAAGCAGCCCACCGAGCGCCAGCATCAGGACGGGGCCGAGCACGCGCCGCACCGATTCGGGGGTCTGGGTCTCCGAGAGCAGGTCCGGGGCGCTCGCCAGGGCGACGATCGGAAGGATGATGCCGGCCAGGATCATCAGCACCGAGATGACCTGCAGTGCGCGGAGGCGCCTCAGGGGATCGTCGGCGGAAGGTTGCGGCGGCTCGGCGTTCCACAGTGCCTCGGGCCGGGGCTCGTCCACCGGCGGGCTGCTGTTCAGGGGTTAGAGGCGGGACGCAGGCCCGGTTCGGCGCCCAGGTCTGGGCTCCGTTCGGCGGGCCGGGCCGGGGCGGGGCGTTCCATGACGCGCTCGGCCGGGCGGACCGCCGGACGCTGGAACTCGTGCCCACAGTACGCGCACAGCGGCCACTCGGGATCGGCCAGGCGGCTGCACGAGGGGCAGACGCGGTGGAGTCGCGTGCGGCAGTTGGGGCAGACCAGCCAGTCCGCGTGGACGCGGTCCCGGCAGACCGGGCAGAGCTCGTTCTTCTCGACCTCGGCCAGGAGGGACTCCTCCGCCAGCGAGCGCTCGTAGACCTCGGCCAGCGACTCCCGCGGCCGGACGATCAGGTAGAGCACCACGGCGAAGAGGAAGAGGAGCGGTGTGAAGAAGATGATCAGCGCCGAGGCGAAGTACGGGAGGATCGGGTTCTCGGAGCGTGCCTGCATGTCGCGGAAGGCCCAGTAGGCGGTGCCCAGCCAGAGCAGGACCACGTAGATGACGATGAGCGTCCCGGCGGTCTGCACCAGCGGGTTGGTGATGAAGTCGTTCCAGATCTTCCCCGGATCCGGCAGGCCGTCAGGCATGGGAAGGAACCTCTCCCGTTTACCGCCGCGCGCGGATCGGCGCTGGCGACGCGGCGGTCATGCTACCAGATAGCTCCGCAAGCACCTCCACCAGCACCTTGTGCTCAACGGCGAGCACGCGCTCGGCAAGATCCGCGGGAGACTCTCCGTGCACGACTGGCACACGCACCTGCCGGATCGGCGGCCCCGCGTCGAGGACTGGCGTCACGTCGTGGATGGTGACACCGGTCTCCGCCTCGCCAGCGGCAAGGACGGCGGCATGGACGGCCAGCCCGACCATCCCGCGGCCGCCGTGGCGCGGAAGGAGCGACGGGTGGATGTTGATGGTGCGACCCGAAAAGGCGGCGAAGTACGCCGGGCGCAGCAGCTGGTCGTAGCCGGCGAGGAGAGCGAGCTCGCATCCGGCATCCGTCAGGGCGCGACCGATCGCCTCGTCGCGCTCGTCGCCGGGGAAGTCGTCCTGCGTGAGCAGCCGCCACGGAACGCCGCGGCGGGCGGCCACCTCGAGCGCCCGGATCCCCGGGCGGTTGGCGATCACCAGGCGCGCCTCGACCGCGGGGAGACGACCGTCGGCGATCGCGTCCAGGACGGCCTCGAGGTTTGAGCCGCGACCCGAGACGAGGATCCCGAGGCGCATCGGCCTAGGCGAAGGTGACGCGCGCGGCACCGGGCTCAGTGCTCGTCACCGTTCCGACGCGCCGGATCTCGGGCAGCGCCTCGCGTGCGACGTTCTCGTGCTCCGGGTGGACGACACAGGTGAGCCCGATCCCCAGGTTGAAGGCATGCACCATCTCTGCGTCGGCGATATCACCGCGCTCCTGGATCAGGCTGAAGATGAGCGGGACCGGCCACGATCCGAGCTCGACCGCGACGCCGAGCCCCGCGGGAAGGGTCCGCGGGATGTTGTCGACCCAGCCGCCGCCGGTGATGTGCGCGAAAGCGAGCGCGTCGCTCCCCGCCGCCCGCAGCGCCCGACGCAGGATCCTGATCTCGTCGAGATAGGACCGATGCGGCTCGAGCAGCGCCTCCCCGATCGTCCCCTCCAGCCCGGGCGCCGACCGCGACCAGTCGTCCTGGGCAAATACCCTGCGCGCCAGCGAGTAGCCGTTGGTGTGCAGGCCGCTCGACGGCAGCCCCAGCAAGGCATCCCCCTCACGAACCCCACTGCCGTCGATGACGTCGGCCGCGGCCACGACCCCGACGATGAAGCCTGCGAGGTCGAAGTCCTCGGCGCGATACAGGTCGGGCAGCTCGGCCGTCTCGCCGCCGACGAGCGCCACCCCCGCCGCGGCACAGGCGTGGGCGACCCCGGTCACGATCTCTGCGACCACCTCCGCCCGCAGCCGCCCGACAGCGAGGTAGTCGAGGAAGAAGAGCGGATCGGCGCCCTGCACCGCGATGTCGTTGATGCAGTGATGGACCAGGTCGACGCCGATGGTGTCATAGCGCTCGAGCGCGATCGCCAGCTTCAGCTTCGTGCCGACCCCATCGGTCGAGGCCACCAGCACCGGGTCGGGGTGGGTGCTCGGGTCGAAGCGGAAGAGGCTGCCGAAGCCGCCGATGCCGCCCAGCACCGCCGGCGTGGCGGTCGTGGCCGCGGCACGCGCGATCAGGTCCACCGCGCGCCGCGCCTCGTCGATGTCGACCCCGGCGGCCCGGTAGCTCTCTCCCATCGAAGGTCAGCCCCGCTCGAGGGCGAACTTGTCGACGTCGAGCGGCACGTCGACCGGGTAGCTGCCGTCGAAGCAGGCGGTGCAATGCCGGCGGTTGTCACCGCCCACCGCCTCCAGCAGCCCCTCCTGCGAGAGGTAGCCGAGGCTGTCGGCGCCGATCTGCCGCCGGATCCCGTCGAGCGACAGGTTGGCCGCGATCAGCTCGGCGCGCCGCCCGGTATCGACGCCCATGTAGCACGGGTATTTCATCTGCGGCGAGTGGATGCGGACGTGGACCTCGCGAGCTCCCGCACGGCGCAGCATGGCGACGATCGGGCCAGTGGTCGTGCCGCGCACGATCGAGTCGTCGACCACGACGACCCGCTTCCCGGCGAGGACCTCGGGGAGCGGATTGAACTTCAGCCGCACCGACGCCTCGCGGGAGGTCTGGCCGGGCTGGATGAAGGTCCGACCCACGTATCGGTTCTTGATCAGCCCCTCGCGGAATGGCAGCCCGGACTGCTCCGCATAGCCGATGGCGGCGGGGATGGCCGAGTCCGGCACCGGGATGACGAGGTCGGCATCGGCCGGCTGCTCGATCGCCAGGCGCCGGCCCATCCGCAGCCGCGCCTCGTACAGGAGGCGGCCCCCGATCACGCTGTCGGGACGCGCCAGGTATACGAACTCGAAGACGCACAGGCGTTCACGCGCGTCGCTGGCCTCGGCGCTGACCCCCGGTCGGGAGGCGTGGACCCCCTCGTCGTCGATGGTCAGGATCTCGCCTGCCTCGACGTCGCGCACGAAGGTGGCGCCCATCGCGTCCAGCGCGACGCTCTCCGAGGCCACCGCCCAGCCCGCCGGTCGTCCCGCGTCGTCGTGCAGGCGTCCCAGCGCGAGCGGCCGGAATCCGACCGGGTCCCGTGCCGCAACCAGCGCGTGGCCGGTGAGCATCGTGAAGGTGAAGGCCCCCGAGGCGCGATGGAAGGCGTGCTCGACGCGCTGCGCCCAGCTGCGACCCGGGGCATGGGCAATCAGCTTGGCGAGCACCTCGGTGTCGCTGGCAGTCACGAACTCGATCCCCTGCTCGGTCAGCTCGTCCCGCAACCAGGTCGCGTTGGTGAGGTTGCCGTTGTGGCCGAGCATCAGCTCCCCGAGCTCGCTGGCGGCGTACACCGGCTGGACGTTCGGGAGGCTGTTCGACCCGGTGGTGCTGTAGCGGGTGTGGCCGATGGCGAGCCGTGCCGCGTGCCCGGCCGGCGCACCGTCCTGGTCGGCCTCCAGACGGGCGAGCGTCTCCTCGTCGAAGACCTGGCCGACCAGGCCGAGCCGCTTGTGGAGGGCGAGCTGCGATCCGTCGGAGACCGCGATCCCGGCCGATTCCTGCCCGCGATGCTGGAGCGCATGCAGGCCGAGCGCCGTCAGGTGCGCGACGGGGAGGCCCGGGGCGTAGATGCCGACCACGCCGCACTCCTCGCGCGGCCCATGCGGCTCGTAGATGGGGAGCTCGCCCGGGTGCAGACCCGCCTCGATGTCAGGAGCCGGCAGGGCGGTCCGTCGCACCGTGTTCAGCGTGCGAGGAGGGGTCGAGGCACGGGCTGATGATACCGGAGGCGGACGCCATCCGACGCCTTCCCGAACGAAGGTACCGGGGAAGTACTGCCCCACACCCCACACGGACTCGGAACCGCTCTCGGACGGGGAGGCCCTCGGCGGAGAGGTGACGATCAGACCATGGCATCGCGCTGAGGCGAGTCTCATGCTCCGATGATCAAGGGTGGCAACCCCTCGCGAATGGACGGCAGATGCTTCGACTCATCAGGGCGTTCGGATTCCTGGCTCCGGTCCCGGTCGTCCTCCTCGCAATGGTTGGGCTCTCCGTCGCCGTCGTCGCCGACTCGCATGAGCGCTTCACCTTCAGCGCGCTGACCGTGCTGGCCGGCGCGGCGGGCGCCACCATCGTCGCGCTCATCTGCTGGATCGGCTTTGGCCTCAAGCTGGGGCGCGTGGCCGCTGCGCTGGAGGCCACCCTCACCAGCGACAAGCCGGTGCGGATCCGCGTCGTCGGCACGCGGGCGGAGCGTCGCCTGGCTCGGGCCTTCAACGCCGCCAGCGGCGCGTTCCTCCAGGTGGAGGCGCGGGCCGCCCACGACCGGCTCACCGGGGTCGTCAACCGCGAGACGCTGCTCAGCACCCTCGGCAGCGAGATCGAGCGGGCGACGCGCCACCACAAGTGGCTCTCGGTCGCGTTCATCGACATCGACCGATTCAAGCCCATCAACGACACCTACGGCCACCACACCGGCGATCGGGTGCTGCGCGACATCGCGCGGCTGATCAGCGACAACATCCGGGCCAGCGACCTCTTCGGCCGCTACGGCGGCGAGGAGTTCATGCTCATCCTGCCGGAGACGACGCCCGAGGAGGCGACCGTCCTGGCGGAGAAGCTGCGTCAGCTTGTCATGGACCACTCCCTCACCATCGCGCCGCGGCAGACGCTGCAGGTCACCATCAGCATCGGCGTCGCCGGGGACCTCGGGTCGCAGCTCCAGGCCGACCGTCTGGTGGACCAGGCCGATGCCGCGATGTACGCGGCCAAGTCACTGGGGAGGAACCGCACATACCGCTACCGCGCGGTCGACGACAACGCCCCCGTCCGCCGCGCACCGATCTCCGCGGAGCGTCGCGCGGCAGCCACCGCCATCGGCCAGTGGGCCAGCGACACGGCTGCCGACGCCCTCGCATCGGTCCTGGCTCCGCAGCCGCACCATCACGGACAGCCGTCCGACATGATCGCCACCCTCGCCACCGGGATGGCCCTCCAGATGGGCCTGTCGCAGGACGAGATCGAGCGGATCCGGATTGCCAGCCTGCTGCACGACCTCGGCAAGCTGGCGGTGCCGCTCGAGATCCTCGACAAGCGGAGCGCGCTCTCGGACCAGGAGTGGCAGGCGATCGGCGAGCACCCGCGCATCGGCCAGGTGATCCTCGAGCAGGCCACGTCACTCCGCGAGGCGGTCCCGGTCGTCCTCCATCATCACGAGCGCTTCAACGGCGGCGGCTATCCGCACGGGCTGCGGGGCAAGGAGATCCCGCTCGGCGCACGCATCGTCGCGGTCGCGGATGCGTACCACGCCATGGTCAACGACCGCCCGTATCGCAATGCCCGTGACCATGCCCACGCGCTGGCCGAGCTGCGCGCCAATGCCGGCACCCAGTTCGACCCCGAGATCGTCGACGTCTTCTGCGAGATGTTCGCTGAAGGCGTCCCGGCGGACGGCCTCGAGGAGGTCTACCACCTCACCGAGCGTGCCCGCGACGGGGTCCACGAGCTCCCGTCGGCAGCACCAACCAAGGACCGGCGCGCGCCCGGGAGCAGGCTTCGGAGGCGGCCCGTCGCCGCGATCGAGGCCATCCGGGCGCCGGAGACGGAGTCGGACACGGCCGTCGGCTAGCCGACGGCGAGCCTAGAAGGGCGTGGTCCAGGCGCCCTCGAGCTCCACGAGCGTCACGCTCAGACGCACCTCCCCGACCGCGAGGTCCAGCGCGTCATCCCCCGCCACGCCGAGCCGGACGGCGGCGACGCCCCGCGCCTCAGCGGTGCGCCGCATCTCGGCAACGCCGTGCGGGCTGACGGCGATCAAGGCACGTCCGCCGCGCTCGCCGAAGAGGCTGGCGGTGGGCTGCGCTCGAGCTTCGCCGGGCAGCAGGATCGTGGCGCCGACTCCCGACGCGAGCGCCAGCCGCGCCAGCGCCACGCCGAGCCCGCCGACCGAGAGGTCGTGCGCCCCGCGCACCACGCCGGCGCTCCCCAGCTGGCGGAGGAGCGCCACCAGTGAGACCGCAGCGGGGAGGTCGAGCGATGGCTCTCCGCCGAAGCGACCACGCCTCCAGGCGAGCTCCGAGGCGGCCAGCGCACCCGCGTCCCATGCCGGGGCACCGAGCAGCCAGATATCGTCGCCGGCGGTCCAGCGCATCGGGATCGCCGTCGCGCGATCGTCGAGCAGTCCGACCGTGCCGACCACCGGCGTCGGGAGGATCGGGCCGTCCGGAGTCTCGTTGTAGAGGCTGACGTTGCCCGAGACGATCGGGAGGCCAAGCGCAACGCAGGCATCGGCCATCCCGGCCACTCCCTCGGCCAGCTGCCAGTAACCGACGGGGCGCTCCGGCGAGGCGAAGTTGAGGCAGTTGGTGATGCCGATCGGTGTCGCCCCGGAGCAGGCCACGTTCAGGGCCCCCTCCACCACCGCCGCCCTGCCGGCCAGCCTCGGATCGAGCGCCCCGAGGCGCCCCGGCCCGTCGAGCGACAGGGCCAGGGCCCGGCTCGTCCCCTTGATGCGGAGCAGGGCGGCATCGCCGGCGCCCGGTCCGATCAGCGTGCTGGTCCCGTTCATGTGGTCGTAGCGCCGCCAGATCGGCTTCCGGCTCCGGGCATTTGGGCTGGCCAGCAGCTCGAGCAGGGTGGTCGCCGCCGGCGGCTCGGCGGCTAGGTCGTCGAGCGTCTCGGCGCGGCGTGCGGCAAGGTCGCTCGGCGGCGCGGCCGGCGGGGTGTAGCGAGGGGCGTCGTCGGCCAGGGCGCGGCCGGGCACCTCGCAGACGAGGCGGCCGCCGGCAGTGGCGCGCACCAGCGGCTCCTCCGTGACCCGGCCGATGATCACCGCGTGCAGCTCGTAGCGCGAGAAGACGGCCTGGACCGCGGCCTCCTCCCCGGCGCGCACGACGAGCAGCATCCGCTCCTGCGACTCGCTCAGCAGCACCTCGTACGGACTCATCCCCGGCTCGCGACGCGGCACCAGGTCGAGGTCCACCTCGGCGCCGCATCCACCCCGGGCGGACAGCTCAGCGAGCGCGCAGGTGAGGCCGGCCGCGCCGAGGTCCTGCATCGCCACCACCGCCTCGGAGGCCGACAGCTCGAGGCAGGCCTCCATCAGCAGCTTCTCGAGGAACGGGTTGCCGACCTGCACCGCGGGCCGTCGCTCGTCGCGATCCTCCCCGAGGGTGGCGGATGCGAAGCTCGCCCCCTGGATCCCGTCCCTGCCGGTCGAGGCGCCGACCAGCAGCAGCGCGTTGCCGGGACCCCCCGCTCGGGCCAGGGTGATCTCCTCGTGGCGGGCGATGCCGACGCACATGGCGTTCACCAGCGGGTTGCCGTTGTACGAGGCGTCGAAGCCGATCTCCCCGCCCACATCGGGGATGCCGATGCAGTTGCCGTAGCCGGCGATCCCCGCCACCACCCCGCCGAGCAGGTAGCGGTTCCGGGTGGCTGCCGCGGCATCGGTCCTGCCGGTGGCATCCTCCGACGGATCGAGGGGACCGAAGCGAAGCGAGTTGAGGAGCGCGATCGGGCGCGCACCCATGGTGAAGATGTCGCGAATGATGCCGCCTACCCCTGTGGCGGCACCCTGGTAGGGCTCGACCGCGCTGGGGTGGTTATGCGACTCGACCTTGAAGACCACGGCCAGCCCATCGCCGATGTCGAGGACGCCGGCATTCTCGCCGGGGCCGACCAGGACCCGGTCGCCCTGCGAGGGGAGGCCGCTCAGCAGCGGCCGGGAGTGCTTGTAAGCGCAATGCTCGCTCCACATCGCGCCGAACATGCCGAGCTCCACCGGGTTCGGCTCTCGTCGCAGCGCCGCGACCACGAGGTCGTACTCGGCCTCGGTCAGCCCGTGGCGCTCCACGGGCGCGGCGATGCTCACCGGCTGTGGCTCGCCCTCGACCGTCAGGCTCGCCACAGGCGGGTCAGGGTGCCGATGATCACGATCAGCCCGGCCAGCATGAAGATGATCCCGCCCGGGGACAGCCCTCGCAGCACCTGGACCAGGTCGCCACCGGGTCCGCCGAAGAGCTCGAGGACGAGGAAGAGGGCAGCCAGCCCGAGCCCCCAGGCCAGCGCGATCAGCAGGCCGATGCGCTGGAGCGCCCCCGGCGCGGCCCGCACGAATCCGATGACAGCCAGCACCACCCGGCCCAGGACGAGCAGCGGAACCGGGGCGGCGAGGCCGAAGTAACTGGCCTCCAGGAACGATCCCGCCGGGTAGCCGAGCCAGAAGGCGAGGCCATAGCCGCCCGGGGCTCCGTAGGCGCGGTCCCACAGCGAGGCGCCGCCGAAGGCGAAGGGCAGGAGCCAGCCCGTCGCCATGCCCGCCGCCCCGATCAGCAGCACCACGGGACCGAGGATCGCCCGACGGGGAGCTTCAGCGGGGGGGACGCTCGGTCGCGGCGCGGCGACGCCCGCGTCCGCGGGGCGCAGGTTGGCGCCGCAGTTCTGGCAGAAAGCGACCCCGGCCCGGTTATGCGTGCCGCATCGAGGACAGGCCTGCGAACCCTCCGGCGGGCTCGGCCGCTCGACCGCCGCGGGCGCACCCGGGGCCATCAGGCGCTGGCCGCAGCTTCGGCAGAAGGCGATGCCGGGGCGGTTGTCGGTGCCGCAGCGGGGGCAGCGCGTCCCTTCGCTGAGTGGCGTCGCCGGCACGGGATGGGCCGGGATCACATCGGGATTCGGGGAGGCTGGCTCGGGTGGGACGACCCACGCCTCGGCCTCGCTGGGCGCCTGCGACGGCTGCACTCCCTCGACCGGCTCGCCGTTCTGATCGGCCGCCGCTTCGCCGTGGTCCCGCTCGTCATCCTGCATCAGGCGGTGGACCTCCGTCGCGAATCATAGCCGTCGCTCGGCGGCCGCCGGCTGGGCGACGAGCCACCCATCCAGTGCGCGCAGGATCCGCAGCCCGTCGGTTCCCCCGACCTCCGCCTCGGCCGCCCGCTCCGGGTGCGGCATCAACCCGAGCACGTTTCCACGCTCGTTGACGATCCCCGCGATCGATCGCATCGATCCATTCGGGTTGGCATCAGGGGTCACTCGCCCGTCCTCGTCGGCGTAGCGGAGGACGACCCTGCCTGTCGCCTCGAGCTGGTCGAGGGTCGCCTCGTCGGCGTAGTACCTCCCCTCGCCATGGGAGATGGGAAGACGGATCGTCTCACCAGCGGTCAGTCCGCCGAGCCACGCCCCGGTGGCGCGCTCGACCCGCAGCGGCTGCCAGTCGCAGCGGAACTCCAGGTGGTCGTTGCGGAGGAGGACGCCCGGCAGGATGCCTGCCTCGGTCAGGATCTGGAAGCCGTTGCACGACCCCAGCACCGCGCCGCCCGCGGCCGCGAACGCCTCCACCGCCCGCATCACCGGCGAGAAGCGCGCGATCGCCCCGGTGCGCAGGTGATCGCCGTGCGCGAAGCCACCAGGCAGGATCACGGCATCGGCGTCGCCGAGGTCGGCGTCGGCGTGCCACACCAGGCGCGCCTCCCAGCCGACCAGGCTGGCGACGTCGGCGAAGTCGCGGTCGCTCCAGGTCCCGGGGAAGACGACCACGGCGACGCGCGGGCCGCGACTCACGATCGGACGCCGACTGCGACGGTCTCGTCGGCGCTCAGCTCCCAATCGGCCGTCTCCATCACCGGGTTGGCCAGCAGCCGGCTGCACATCTGGGCCACCGCCGCCTCGGCCGCCTGCCGGTCAGCAGCCTCGAAGGTGAGCCGCATCAGCTTGCCGGCCCGCACGTCGGCGACACCCTCGAAGCCGAGCGCGCGAAGGCCGCCGGCAATCGTCTGGCCCTCGGGGTCGGCGATCCCCGGCCGCAGGCGGACGTGGACCTCCGCCAGCCAGCGCATCAGGCCGATGCCTCGCCCGCAGTCCAGGTCTTGCCGGTCAGCCGCTCGTAGGCGGTGGCGTAGCGTTCGCGCGTCCCCGCGATCACCTCGTCCGGCAGGCGAGGAGCCGGCGGCTCGCGATCCCAGCCGGAGCCGGCGACGAAGTCGCGCACGTACTGCTTGTCGAAGGACGGCGGGCTGGCCCCGGGCTCGTACAGCGCGGCGTCCCAGAAGCGCGACGAGTCGGGCGTCAGCAGCTCGTCGATGAGCGCCACCTCGCCATCGATCCAGCCGAACTCGAACTTCGTGTCGGCCAGGATCAGCCCGACCTCGGCCGCCCGCTCCGCCCCGGCTCGGTAGAGGGCCAGCGACCGCTCCTCGAGCTCGCGAGCCAGCTCCCCACCGACCATCTCGGCCAGGCGCTCACGGGTGATGTTCTCGTCATGCCCGACCTCGGCCTTGGTCGAGGGCGTGAAGATCGGCTCCGGCAAACGATCGGCCTCGCGCAGGCCGGCCGGCAGCCGATGCCCGCCGACTTCGCCGCTGCCGCGATACTCGGCCCAGCCGGACCCCGCCAGGTAGCCACGCACCACGCACTCGGCATCGATCCGCCTGGCGCGCCGGGCCAGCGTGACTCGACCGCTCAGCTCCGGGGTGCGAGCCGGCGGCGGGAGCTCGTCGGCATCGGTCGACAGGAAGTGGGTGGGGCCCAGCGACCGCAGCTCGGTGAACCAGAACGCCGACAGCGCGGTGAGGAGCCTCCCCTTGTCGGGGATCGGCTGCTCGAAGACCACGTCGAAGGCGGAGAGGCGATCGGTCGCCACCAGCAGGAGGCTGTCATCGCCGACCGCGTACGTCTCGCGCACCTTGCCGCGGTGCAGCAGCGTCAGCCCGGGAATCGTCGACTCGGTGAGGGTCATGCCATGTCGTCCGTGGGACCTTCGGTGGCATCCGGCGCCGCCCTCGGTGGTCGCGGCTCGAGCCGGAGGCGCCGCCGGACGAAGTCCTCGACGTTGTCGAGCAACGAGAGGACGACCAGGATCAGCAGGGTGCCGATCAGGGCCAGCGCCAGCAGGCCGGCCCCGGCTGCCATGCCGATGGCGGCCACCGCCCACAGGGACGCGGCCGTGGTCAGTCCGCGGATGTTGCCGCGGTGCTGGAGGATGGTGCCGGCGCCGATGAAGCCGATCCCCGACACGATCTGCGCCGCGATGCGGGTCGGGTCGACCAGCGACCCGGCGAAGCCGTAGGCCGAGATGATCGTGAAGAGGGCCGATCCAAGCGCCACCAGCGAGTGCGTGCGGAACCCGGCCGGCTGTCGATGCATCTCGCGCTCGAAGCCGATCGCCGCGCCCAGGACGAGTCCGAGCGCCAGGCGTCCCGCCAGCTCGAGTTCCAGGTTGAAGCCGAGTTGTGGGGTCAGACGCGTGCCTCCTGCGCCTCTGGCGAACCTGCCTCGCGATTCGCCCCGAGCTCCAGCGACCACCAGGTCGAAACCCAGACGTGGAGCGCTCCGAAGGCCAGCGAGACGGTCAGCCAGACCGCGACGAAGCCTAGCAGCAGGAGGAGCGCCGAGGGGCTGACGAGCTGCCCACCGGCCAGCTCCGCCGCGATGGGCGCCCACAGCACGCGCAACAGCGCCAGCGCCAGGGCAAAGGCGAGCAGGTCCGCGATGAACGCGCTGAGCCCCAGACCCAGCCGTCGGCCCGGGTGCTGGATCAGATCGCGGAGCGCGGCCCTCAGGGCGTCGCCGACGGGCAGCGCACCGGGCCCCACCGCCTTGCGGATCGCGACCGCCCCGTAGGCCTGGCCGAGCAAGGCGAGGAGGGCCAGCCCCGCCAGCAGCGGCAGCAGCCGCAGCACGATGCGGAGGGCGAGCGGGACGCCGAGGTCGGGCGCCCCGAACTCGGCGGGCGCGACCGCGGCCGCGCCGCTGATCAGCGCCGCGGCGACCGCGACGGCGGGCAGCACCGCCACCAGCATCACGCTGAAGGTGGCCTCGAGCTCGCGGGTCATCGAGCGGCCCGGCGTGCCAAGCCCCGCGGCACGGAGGAGCGACGCCTCCGCGAAGGCGGCGAGGAGGCACGCGACCAGGATCCCGAGGGCCGCCAGCACCGCGATCAGGAGCAGGTTGAACGGAAAGAGCGCCGAGGTGAAGAGGCTGGCCCCCAGGAAGGCGAGATCGCTCGTCCGCGGGCCGGCCGCGACGGTGAGCACCAGCGGCAGCCAGGCGACGTAGCTGAAGGCCCCCAGCGTCCCGGGCAGCCACAGGTCTCCGCGATCCGCCGCCACTCGCGCCGCCGTCCCGGCGTTGCGCAACCAGCCGTCCGGGTCGCTCACGTGCTGGCCTCTCCTCCGCTGCGCAGCCCCAGGGCCCGATAGGTCGTCTCGATCCCGTCCAGGTGCGGCTGGATGGTCATCGCCCCCTCGACCTCGTCGCCTGAGAGCCAGCGAGCCACCGCCCCGTCGCCGCGCAGCTCGTCGCGGAAGCTGCTCTCGCCGGACCAGGCGCGTTTGGCGGCTCCCTGCACCAGGCGGTACGCCTCCTGGCGATCCGCCCCCTTGGCGATCATCGCCAGCAGGAGCGCCTCCGAGTGGACCATCCCGCCGAGGAGATCGAGGTTGTGGGCCATCCGCTCGGCATCGACCTCGAGGCCGGCGAGCAGCCCCGTCATCGAGTGTGTGGCGTAGCCGGCGACCCCCAGCGCCCGCTCGAAGACGAACCGCTCGGCGCTCGAGTGGCTGATGTCGCGCTCGTGCCAGAGCGCCATGTTCTCGAGCGCCGGCACCACCGCCGCCCGCACCAGTCGCGCGAGGCCGGTCAAGTTCTCCGAGAGCACCGGGTTGCGCTTGTGTGGCATCGCCGAGGAGCCGTTCGGCCAGGGCCAGAAGGGCTCGAGCGCGATGCCGCACAAGCGGAACCCGGTGCTGAGCGAGAACCTGACCGGCCTCGCGCGCATGCTCCGGGGCTACGCGGTGGCGGCGCTGGAGAACGTGGCGCTCTGG
>DASSIB010000074.1:0-9047 GCA_035692365.1 Candidatus Limnocylindria bacterium
CTCGCGGCCGACGAAGAAGGGCTTCTCCATGTTCACCGCCCAGTCCATGCCGAGGCGCCGCGGGGTCGTGTCCAGCTCGGTGTCCATGCCGATGATCACGTGCCCCTTCTCGAGGCGCAGCGCGAAGAGGGCCTGCAGGCCATGCGGCCGGATCCCGAGGTCCGCCCCCGCGGTCAGGAGCGCACGCCACAGGTCCACGGATCGGTCGACCGGATGGTGGATCTCCCACGAGGCTTCGCCGGTGAAGCTCAGGCGCATGACGTGGCACGGCATGCCCGCGAACTCGATGTGCGCGTGCTGGAGGAATTTCGGCGGATCGGTCAGGCCAACCAGCGCGAGAAGGTCCGCGGCGCGCGGGCCGGTGACGTTGATGGCGGCGAGTGACATGGTCCGGTCCAGGAGCAGAACTGACAGCCCCCAGGTCTCGATCCAGTCGCGCATCCACATCTCGGCGTTGCCGGCGCCGCCGGTGGTGAATGTGAGGACGAAGCGGTCATCGGCCTCGCGGCAGATCATCCCGTCGTCGATGACATGGCCGCGCTCGTTGAGGAGGAGCGCGTAGCGCGAGCGGCCGACGCGGATGGTCGAGACGTCCGTCGGATAGAGGCGCTGCAGGAACTCCACCGCATCGGGCCCGGCCACCACGAACTTGCCGAGCGTGCTGACGTCCCCCACGGAGACTGCGCCGCGGACGGCGCTGTACTCGGCGAGGTGGTCGCCGTAGTTCCATGGCCGCCACCAGCCGCCGAACCGATCCATCTTGGCCCCCGCTGCCACGTGCTCGTCATGGAGCGCGGTGCGCCGGAAGGCGTCGAGGTGGACGTCGGCTCCGGCCTCGGCGAGCGTGATCTGGCGCGACGCCGGGCGAGCAGTGAACGGTTCGGGAACGCTGCCGCTGCGGGCCGCGATCCAGGCCCGGACGTGCGGAAGGCAGGCAGCGCCCTGGCAGGTGCCCGTCCCCGCCAGGCTCGCCCGCTTGACCAGCTCCAGCTCGTTGAAGCCGCGGTCCCACACCCCCTGCAGGTCGTCGACCCCGATCCCCCGCAGGGGCAGACGATTCCCGAGGTCGGGGCAGGCGGCAGGGGGAATGCCTCGGCGGCCGACCCGACCACGGAGATCGGCAGGTCGGCGGCCATCCGCGACAGGGCGTCGCGCGGCGAGCGGCCCAGGTTGAGGATCACCGTATCGCAGCGGGTCGATCGCTCCTCGCCGTCCTCACGGGTGACGACTCCCGAGACCCGCCCCTCGCCCTCGAACCGCACCAGCTCGCCGGTGAGGGGTGTGCATGGCACCCCCTCTGGCGCAGGACCGATGGCGACTGCGTCCCCCATCCCCACGCCTGCGGCATGAACCTTCGCCGCGGCGCGCGCGGTGAGGAGGCCGGCGAGGCCACTCCCCGGGCAGACCGGCTGGATCTCGGCTGCCCCGCTCGCGACGACGACCTCCTTCGCCCGGATGTGGAGCATCCCGTCCTGCGTCCGCGCGATGAGCGTCGGTCCGGCGTAGACCGCGACCACCTCGATCCCCTGCGTCGCATCGAGGAGGGTGACCTGGCGACCGGCGCGCTTCGCCTCCGCAGCTGCGGCGGTTCCGCTCCTCCCGCCGCCGATGATCGCCAGATCGGCCTCTTCCCGGTGCACCGCGATCTCCGACGGCTCCGGCTCGGGGTCGTGCCAGGCGGGCGCGCCATCGGCCGGGTGCCGGCGGACCTCCATCTCGGCGCTCGCCGGCGTCTGGCAGGTGCGCACGTAGGCGATCCCGTCCACCTCGGCGACGCAGTTGCCGCAATCGCCGGCCAGGCAGAGCGTGCCGCCGTACTTCGGGTGCTCGCCGGCGCGCAGGATCGCGACCGCCACCGTGTCGCCGGGCTCGTAGGGCAGGCGACGGCCGTCAAGCACGAACCGGCCCGCCTCGGCGCTCATGGGCGAGAGGCTATCACCCGCCCGGCGCGTGCCGGGGCGCAAGCACCGCGTGGCCCGATACCAGCCCGGCTGGTGTATCGGCACGCGAGTGCCGCCGAACCGTGGTCTGACGCGTCAGGGCACAAGCCCGGCTAGTGCCGCGACGCACCTCGCCCCCGAAACGCAGCGAAATGCGCCGATACACAAGTGGGACTGGTATCGGCTAGCCCTAGCGCCAGATGTCGGCGTACGGGTGCGGCCCCACGATCGGCTGACCCACCGCGAATCGGTCGAGCCGATAGATCGCCAGGTCGTCGTTCGCGGCCATTCCCTCGGTGATCAGCTGCGCCAGGCTCTCACCGATGGCCGGTGCGGTCTTGAAGCCGGTGCCCGAGAAGCCGCAGAGGAGCCAGAAGCCGTCGGGTCCGGCCGGACCGATGATCGGATGCTGGTCCGGCGTGATCCCATCCTGCCCGGAGTGGGCCGAATGCAACCCCGCACGCGCGAAGGCGGGCAGGCGCCGCACCACCCGCTCGGCTGCCTTCTCGATGAACCCCGGCGCGGCCGCGTCGACCGGCGCATCGGGGTCGCCGGTGAGCGGGTTGCCGTCCTCGAGCGCGACGAGGCTCAGCGACTCACCCTCCGGGCGGCAGTAGAACGAGTTCTCGAAGTCGATGAAGGCGACGTGGCGCGGGACGTCTGGCGGGCGCTGCACGTAGGCGACGTCGTGCCGCCACACGTCGATCGGAAGGTCGAGGCCGACCATCGCGGCAATCCGGCCGGACCATGCCCCGGCCGCATCGACGACGATCGGCGCGTCGAATGCGCCGCGATTCGTGTCGACGCCCACCACCTGGCCGGCATCGGTCCTGATCCCGGTCACCGTGCAACCCTGGATGAGCCGCCCCTCGAGGGCCGCCGCCGCGGCCAGGAGAGAGCCGGTGGTTTGGGTCGGATCGGCGTAGCCAGACTGCGGCTCGAAGGCGGCCACCTGGCCGTCCTCGATCTCGATCCCGGGCAGCAGGCGGCGAACCTGATCGGCCCCGACCAGCTCGGTTCGAATCCCGACCCGCTGCTGCATGGCAGTGTTGGCCCGCAGCGCCGCGACCTCGCCGGGCGGCACCATCTGGAGGAATCCGACCGATGTGAAGCCGCACTCGCCGCCAACCCGACGTGCCCAATCCCAGAAGTACGCGTGCGAGCGCCAGGCGAGGCGTGCCTCCGCCTCGACGTCGTAGTGCATCCGGACCATGCCGCTCGAGCGGCCGGTGGCGCCTGCCGCGACGGTCGCGCGCTCCAGCACGAGTGGTCGCATTCCCCGTTCCGCGAGGTGGAAGGCGAGCGACGCTCCCTGGACTCCCGCGCCGATGATGATCGCGTCGGCGGTCTCGACCATGGTCGGCAACCTACGCGGGTCGAGGGGCACGGGCCAGTGCCAAATGGCTCCCCAAAATGCGCCGAAACACAAGTGGGACTTGTGAGAGCCCCACCCGGGACCCGGGGCTAGAATCGGCTCATGCCCCCGACCGACGAGATCCTCGTCCATGCCCGTGGACTGACCAAGCGCTTCGACGCGTTCACCGCGGTGAATGGCGTCGACTTCGACGTGCGCACCGCGGAGGCATTCGGCTTCCTCGGCCCGAACGGGGCGGGCAAGACGAGCACGATGCGGATGATCGCCTGCTCCTCGCCAGTGACGGAGGGCGACCTCACCGTCATCGGGATGGACCCTCGCACCCAGGCGCCGCAGATCAAGGCACGGCTGGGGGTGGTCCCGCAGACCGACAACCTCGACGCGGAGCTGAGCGTCGAGGAGAACCTGCTCATGTACGCGCGCTACTTCGACATCCCGATGTCGGTGGCGCGCCCTCGCGCCGCGGAGCTGCTCGAGTTCATGCAGCTCTCCGAGCGGGCAGGCGACCAGGTCGAGCCACTCTCCGGGGGGATGAAACGCCGGCTGACCATCGCGCGGGCGCTCATCAACGAACCGGAGCTGATCATCCTGGACGAGCCGACGACCGGCCTCGACCCGCAGGCGCGCCACCTCCTGTGGGAGCGCCTCTACCGGCTCAAGCAGCGCGGCGCCACGCTCATCATCACGACCCACTACATGGACGAGGCCGAGCAGCTGTGCGATCGGCTGGTGGTGATGGACAAGGCCGAGATCGTGGCGGCCGGGACGCCGCGCGAGCTGATCGAGAAGTACGCCACCAAGGAGGTGCTCGAGCTGCGCATCCCCGACGGCGCGCGGAACGCCCTCGACGGGCGCCTCGACGGCATCGCCGACCGGGTCGAGGAGCTGCCGGATCGGTACCTCCTCTACGCCGATGACGGGGAGCAGGCACTCGAAGCGGTCCATGGCCGCGAGATCCCGATCGACTGGGCGCTTGTCCGCCGCGCCACGCTCGAGGACGTCTTCCTGCGGCTGACCGGCCGCTCACTGGTGGAGTGATGGCGGTCATCGCCCGCAGCCCGACTCGAGCACCCACCGTGGCCGGCGCGATCGCCGGAGCGGCGCGGGTCCTCCAGCGCAACCTGCTCGTCTATCGGCACACCTGGCGCGGCAGCCTCTTCGGCTCGTTCCTCACCCCGCTGCTGTACCTGACCGCCATGGGGATCGGCCTCAGCCAGCTCATGGCGAGCGGCGGGAGCACGATGCTGGGTGGCGTCGAGTACCTCGACTTCCTTGGCCCCGGCATCCTGGCAAGCAGCTGCATGCAGACCGCCAGCTTCGAATCGACCTACCCGATCATGGGCAAGATCAGCTGGCGCCGGAACTACGAGGCGATTCTCTCGACGCCGATGGAGGTACACCACCTGCTCATCGGCGAGCTGGGGTGGATCGGCTTCCGGCTGACCACGATGGCGACCGTCTTCATGGTGGTGCTGACGCTGTTCGGCATCCCGCGCAGCCCGCTGGCGCTGCTGGCCATCCCGGCCGCGGTGCTCACCGGGATCGCCTTCTCGGCGCCGATCATCGGGTTCGCCGCCACGCGTCACAACGACTCGGGCTTCGCGGCGCTCTTCCGGTTCGTCATCAACCCGCTCTTCCTCTTCAGCGGCACCTTCTTCCCGGTCTCCCAGCTGCCCGATCCGGTCGAGTGGGTCGCCGCCGCCACGCCGCTCTACCACGGCGTCGCGCTGGTGCGCGGCGCGGTCCTCGACAACATGCCATCGATCTGGCCGCTGCACGTGCTCTACCTGGTCGTGTTCGTGGCGGTCAGCGGCTACATCGCCTATCGGCTCCTTCGGCGGAGGCTGGTGAAGTGACCGCCATTGCGCGCAGGGGGCCCGCCCCGGCCCCCGGCCCCACCTCGGGGCTCGTCGCCTCCCTGCTCCGCTCCCGGCGCCTGGTGCAGCGCAACCTGCTCGTCTACAAGCGCGGCTGGATGGTGATCTTCTCCGGCTTCTTCGAGCCGCTCTTCTACCTGCTGGGGATCGGCTACGGCCTCGGCACCCTCGTTGGCGACGTCGCGCTGGCAGACGGTCGCAGCATCTCCTACGCGGCGTTCGTAGCGCCGGCGCTGCTCGCCCAGGCGAGCATGAACGGGGCGATCGCCGAGTCGATCTTCAACGTCTTCTTCAAGCTCAACTTCAGCAAGACCTACGACGCCATCCTGGCCACGCCGCTCGGCATCCGCGAGATCGCGGTCGGCGAGATGCTCTGGTCGCTCTTCCGCGGGACGCTGTACGTGATCGCCTTCGTGCTGGTGATGATCGGGATGGGGCTGGTCATCTCGCCGTACCTCTTCCTGGTGATCCCCGCCTCGATCCTCATCGGCGCCGCCTTCAGCGCTGCCTGCCTGGCGACCACCGCCTACCTGCGCACCGTGCAGGACTTCGACCTGCCAATGGGCCTGGTGGTGATGCCGATGTTCCTCTTCAGCGGCACCTTCTTCCCGATCGACCTCTACCCGCAGCCGATCCAGCTGGCGATGGAGCTGACGCCGCTCTTCCACGCGGTGGGGCTGCTGCGCGGGCTGGCGACCGGCCTTCTCGGCTGGCACGAGCTGTGGGACCTGGCCTACATCGCTGCCTTCGGCGCGATCGCGATGTGGATCGCCTTGAACCGCCTGGAGCAGCGGCTGATCAAGTAGGCAAGCCGCCGCGGTGTAAGGTCATGCGACGTACCAGGGGCGCGAACGATGACGGCGGCAGAAGGCGAACTCGAGCCGATCAGGCTCATCCTCGAGGAGGCCGATCTCACCGGCTGGCTCTACACCCAAGGCCGGCGGATGACCGACATCCTGCAGGCCGGGGATCCGTTCTCATTCCTGCAGGACGACCTGACCCACTGGACTGAGGTCGTTCCGGACGACATGCTGCTGGTCATCCCGCCGCCACACGTCAGCGCGCCGGACCAGCGCCTGGCGCGCAACCAGCATCGCGTCCTTATCGGCGCCGGTGACTACCGCGTGCTGGGGACCGCCCATCTGCGTCCGGGTGAGCAGGACGACCCGATGCTTCGCGCGACGCGCCGATTCCTCCCGCTCACCGACGCAATCTTCAGCCGCGGCGACGGGGCTGGGGAGGCGGCCGAGGTGGTGATCGTGAACCTTCGCCGGACGAGCTCGTTCGAGGTCGTGCAGGAGTAGCCGGGCTGGCGTCGGTCAGGGCTCGCGACCGAGGAGCATCGGCAGCGCGCCACGCAGGTACGCGATCCCGGAGATCACCGCCAGCGCGGTCGCCAGCACCGCCAGCCAGAAGCCGATGGCCTGGATCGTGCCCGCGTCCGCCAGCTCCGCGACCGGCCCACCGGTGCGCGCGTCATAGGCGAGCAGCAGCACGCCGATGGCCACGTTGGTCGCGAAGGTCTTCCACTTCCCGAGCCGCCGCGCCGCGATCACCACGCTTGCCTCGGCGGCCACCTGCCGAACGCCCTGCACCACCAGCTCCCGGATCAGCAGCGTCGCCACGATCCAGGTCGAGAGCAGGTCCACCTCGACCATCGCGATCAGGACACCGGCCACCAGCACCTTGTCGGCGGTGAGATCGAGGAAGACACCCAGCGCCGAGACCTGGTCGCGTGCCCGGGCGATCCGTCCGTCGAGGTAGTCGGTGGTCGCCGCGGCGGCGTACACGACGAGGGCGATCAGCCCCGCGCCCGGAAACGGCAGGAGGAGCAGCAGGATCACGATCGGGGTGGCGGCGATGCGCGCCAGGCCGAGCAGGTTCGGAAGCGTGGTGAGAGTCGAGCGTCGCAGCGTCATTGGCCCAGCCTGCGCTCAGTGCCGGCGCGCAGTCGCGCGATGTTGTCGCGGTGCGCGATCGTCACCAGCGTCGCTCCCACCGCCGCGAGCACGACCCCCTGCCAGGTGGCCTGGCCCAGCAGCGCCAGCCCCGCCGTCACCACCGGCGCCAGCAGCGTGCCGATCAGCGAGCCGAGCGAGACGAAGCGCCAGCGCCACACGATCAGCAGCACCACCGGCACCAGGATCGCGACCGCCCAGGGCGCGGTGGCCAGCATCGCGCCGGTGAAGGTCGCGACCCCCCGCCCCCCGCGAAACCCGATGAACACCGAGCGTATGTGGCCCGCCACCGCCGCCATCCCGGCCGCGGCGGCGACCCACGGCGGCGAGCCGGGGGGGCCGGCGTCGTACCACCAGCTCACCAGCAGGACGGCCACGACTCCCTTGCCCAGGTCGAGCAGGAAGGTGAGCACCGCCCCGACGATGCCAACCGTGCGCAGCGCATTGGTCGCGCCCGTGCGCCCCGAGCCGTGCTCGCGAAGGTCGACGCCACCGGCCAGGCGACCGATGAGCAACCCGAATGGCAGCGCGCCGATGAGGTAGGCGAGGAACACCAGGATCGCAGCGCCGGGGATGCCCGTCATGGTGGATCCCCCGATCGTGGCGCCAGGTCAGCGCTGGGCGGCGTTGCGGCCGGCGTTGCGGCCGGCGAGAGCACGCAGGCCGAACGCGGCAACCACCCAGGCCAGGGCGACCCCGCCGCCGACGTAGCCCGCGAACGGCATCCCGCTCGGCCAGGCCAGCGAGAAGGCGACCAGGCCAACGAGGGCGCCCCCACCGATCGCCCAGGCGAGGAAGCGGCGGGTGATCGTGCCCGGCGGGGCGCTCGTGGCGGCGCGCCGCGCCTTCCTGCGCTCCTGCTGCTGCAGCCGCGCCCGCGCGGGCCCCGACGAGGGCAGGGCATACGGGTCCTGTTTCTTGGTCATGCGCTGGTAGGCGCGGCGCTCTTCGCGAGACATCGGGCCGAGTGTAGCCGCAGCGCACAGGATGCAGAAGAGCCGAGCCACGCGCGGAGAGTGTCATGATGCGGCGCATGGCGAGGGCGGGATGGCGAGGCCCTGCGACGGCACTGCTCGGCGTGGTGCTTGGCGCCTGCGCCACGCCAATCCCTTCAAGCCCCACGCCAACTGCCACCGACCCGTTCCACGCCAGCCTCGAGGCGACGGCGCGACCGGGCATAGTCTTTCGCCTTGCGCGCAACGAGGTCGCTTCGTGGTTGCCTCACCTGACGCTCTACGACGACGGGCGGCTGCTCCAGCTGGACCGCGCGCTCGACTCCCTCAGCATCCAACAGCTGACTCCGGCAGGAGTCGACGCGTTCGTGGCTGAGGTGCAGGCGAGTGGATCCTTCGGGGCGAGCCACGACGTGCCGCTCGAGCTGCTGCCCGGGGTGGAGGCCCCGGGCATTGACGTACCGGGGGATCGGTTCACCCTCACGCTTGGCGGTGCCGAAGCGGTCGTCGTGACCACGAGCCCGTACCGCGACCCCCTCGTCTTCCAGGCATCGCCCGAACGGGAGGCGCTAATTGCGCTCGCCGAGCGTGTCATGGACAGGTCCTGGCTCCCCGCTGAAGGGTGGATCGAGGCGTCAGCAGAACCGTTCGTGCCGGCGGCCTACCTGGTCTTCAGCGGGGTGGTGTCATTTCCCGGGCTCTGTCCGCCCGGCAGCGATACCCTGACCTGCCGCCTGGACATGTCGACCATCGAGCTGCCGTTCCAGCTGCCGCCCGACGGGATCGGTCCCGTCATTTCGTCCGCAGACGGCAGGCTGGATGTGGTCAACCACTGCGCCGTCATCTCCCCGAAGCTCGCGGATGCGCTTGCGCTCGCGGTGTCGCCGGACCTGAGCGGGGCCGCGGGCCATCTGTTCCTGGATGCAACCATCCCTTGGCGCGAG
>DASSIB010000075.1:0-13542 GCA_035692365.1 Candidatus Limnocylindria bacterium
GCTCACCGGGCTCGCGGTGCCAACGCTCCTGGGCCGGACCTGGCCGATCCTTGTCGCCGCCCTCACCGTCGGGGTCCTGAACGTGCTGCTCGCGCCGGCATCCGGGGGCGGTCCCGACCTCCTCAACGGCCTGGGTCTCGGCCTGCGGCTGCTGGGGATCGCCCTCTCCGGCGTCCTCGCCCTGGCCACCACGGACCCGACCGATCTGGCCGATTCCCTCCAGCAGCAGGCCCGCCTCTCCCCGAGGCTTGCGGTCGGGGCGCTGGCCGCGGTTCGGTTGCTGCCGATCATGGCGGTCGAGTGGCAGCTGCTCGGGATGGCGCGGCGGGCTCGTGGCGTCAGCGCCGGGTGGTCGCCGCTCGCCGCCGCGAGGCTGGCCTTCGGCAAGCTGCTCGCCCTGCTCGTCGGATCGGTGCGCCGCGCCACCCGACTGGCCATGGCGATGGACGCTCGCGGCTTCGCGACCGAGGGCTGCAGGACGATTGCCCGACCGCAGCGGATGCGGTTCGCCGACTTCGGCCTGGTGGTGGCAGCCGCGGCGCTTGGTGCTGCCGCGCTCTGGATCGGCGCCGCGCTCTGAGCAGAAGGCGCGTGTACCCTCGCGCCATGCCCCGATCCGAGGAGCTCAGCGTTCGGGCCGGCGACGCCACCCTGGCCGCCACGCTCCTGCTGCCCGACGGGCCGGCGCCCGATGGCGCGAACGGCCGCTACCCGAATGTCCTGCTGCTCGCTTCCTGGCTGCCGAGGGACCGGGATGGCGCCTACGACCGCACCGGCCATCCAGGCTGGTTCTCTGCCGGCGGCGCATCCCCACCCGGCCTCCTCCGCAGGCTGGCCGAGGCGCTGGCCAGTCGGGGAGTCGCTTCGCTCCGCGCCGACCCACGTGGCTGCGGCGCATCCGACGGGGCATGGGAGGGGGTCACCCTCTTCGCCAAGATCGACGACGCGCGCGACCTGCTCGCCGCCATGCGCGGCCGCTCGGAGCTCGACCTCCGGCGTTCGGGGATCGTGGGGCACGGCGAGGGGGCGGGGATCGCGCTGGCGGTGGCGATCGGTGATCCGGCTGTCTCTGCCCTGACCCTGGTCGGGGCGGCGGCCCGCTCGTGGCGCGAGACCCTGCGACGTGCGGCCGCCACGCGCGGTCGCGAAGGGACGGAGCACCAACATCCGATCGTGGCGGCCATGGACCGCTGGAGCGAGGACCTGATCGAGCGCGCCGAGCGCCGGGAGGCGAGCCTCACGCTGCCGCTGCGCGCGGGCGGGAGCGTGACGCTGGCCCTCGCTCCGTTCGAGCAGGCGATCCACACGCCTTCGGTGGCGCTGGCGACGATGCTGCATCGGTCGGTCAGCCTCGTCCACGGCGCAGCCGATGCCTGGACGGATCCGGAGGAGTCGACGCTGCTGGCGGCGGCACTCGCCGGTGCGGGCAACGAACCGCGGACCCGCCTCGTCCCGGGTGCCGGTCACGACCTGGCGGAGGCGAGCGACCAGCTCATCGGCGAGATCGCTGCCGACCTGGCGGAGCGCCTCCTCCCGCGCGACCTGCCTCCGGTCCTGCTGGCGATCGAGGAGATGGGCTGAGGTACGATGCCGGCATGACCCAGCCGCAGCCCGGCGACCCGGTGCCGGCCTTCGAGATGCAGGCGGACGACGGCTCGACCGTCTCGAGCGAGAGCCTCCTCGGGCGGCGCTACGTCGTCTATTTCTACCCGAAGGACGACACCCCCGGCTGCACGACCCAGGCCTGCTCGCTGCGCGACAACTTCGGGCGTGTGATGGCCACCGGGGTAGAGGTCTTCGGCGTATCGCCGGACTCCGTCGCGAGCCATGTCAAGTTCCGGAAGAAGTTCGACCTTCCCTACCGGCTCCTCGCCGATGTCGGTCACCAGGTTGCGGAGGCGTTCGGCACGTGGGTCGAGAAGAGCTTCGCCGGAAAGACCTACAAGGGCGTGGAGCGGACCTCGTTCATCATCGGCCCGGATGGGCGGGTCGAGCACGTGCTGCCCCGCGTGAAGCCGATCGAGCACGTGGACCTGCTGATGGAGCGACTCGCAGCATGATCTGGACGGGCATCGCCGTGACCCTGGTGGCGTGGTTCATCGGGCTCCTGCTGGATCTCGGTCCGCTCGTGAACCTGCTCCTCGTGGTCGCCGCGGTACTGCTGGTGGTCCAGGTCATCAACGAGCGCCAGGGGGAGTCGTGAGTCCCGCCTGGAGCTACCTCGGCTGGCGTTCGCTGCCAGTGGTGCTCGTGCTCGCCTGGTTCCTGCTGCTCATCGGCGGCTTCAGCCTCGGCGGCCTCGTCCATCTCTTCCTGCTGGCGGCGATCGGGGTCTTCGGCTACCAGGTGATGGGCAGCGGCTCGAACTAGCCTCGGGGGTGTCCGAACGCGACGGCCTAGGTGTCGCGAAGGGGGCTAGGCTTGCGAATCATGCGGCTCCTCCACTTCGCAGACCTCCATCTCGACGCTCCGTTCGCCTGGGCGCGTCCCGAGACCGCGCGCCTCCGGCGACGCGCCCGCCGCGAGACGCTGACGCGCATCCTGCAGCTGGCCGACGAGGAGCAGGTCGACGCGGTGCTCTGCGCGGGCGACCTCTTCGAGCACGACCGCTTCACGCCCGACACCGTCAGCTTCCTGCGCGAGAGCTTTGCCCGGACCGATCGTCCGGTCTACCTCGCTCCGGGCAACCATGACTGGTACTCGCCTCGCAGCCCGTACGCACTGGTCGATTGGAGCCCGAACGTCCATCTCTTCACGGAGGGGGAGCTGACTCCCGTCGAGCTTGCCGATGGCCTCACCCTCTGGGGCGCAGCACATCGGGCACCGGCCGGGACGGGACCGTTCTTCGCCGACTTCCGCACGGATCGCGGCGGCATCCACCTCGCCCTGGCACACGCTTCGGAGAGCAGCGCGCTGCCGTTCCAGGAATCCGGGAAGGAGCCCCACTCGCCGTTCGAGTCAGCCGAGCTCGAGGCGGCCGGGATCGCGCACGCCTTCCTCGGGCACTACCACGTGGCGCGAGACCGGGAGCGGCATACCTATCCGGGGAATCCCGACCCGCTCGAGTTCGGCGAGTCCGACGGGCGTGGCGTCGTGCTGGCCACGGTCGCCGCTGACGGGACGGTGACGCGGGATCGTCGATCGGTTGCCGTGAGCCAGGTCCACGACCTGGCGGTCACGCTCGACGGCTGCCACCACCTCGACGACGTTCGCCAGAGGATTGCGATGGCCATCGCGCCGCTGACCGGGTCGGTCCGCGTCACGCTGAGCGGCGAGGTGCCGGCCGAGCTGCCCCTCGAGCCGCGGACGCTGACCCAGCTCGGCGAGCACCTCGATGGCTTCGTCGTGCGGACCGCGAACCTGCAGCCGTCGTACGACCTCGAGGCGATCCATGCCGAGGCCACGGTGCGCGGCGAGTTCGCGCGCGACACGCTGGCCATCACCGACGACGAGCGCCGCCGCAAGGTGCTGATCACCGGGTTGCGCGCCCTCGAGGGCCGCACCGACCTCGAGGTGGCCTGAGATGTGGATCGAGCGCGTCATCGCGCGCGCCTTCGGCCCGCTCACCGACGAGACGCTCGAGCTCGGAGAGGGGATGACCGTCATCGGTGGCCCGAACGAGGCCGGCAAGACGAGCTGGCACGCGGCGACGCGGCTGGCGCTGACCGGCGTGCGACGCGGTCCCGGGCGGACGAAGGAGACGGCCACGGTCATCGAGCGCCATCGGCCGTGGGATTCGCCGGATCGCTGGGAGGTCGAGGCTCGGCTGCACCTCGCCGACGGACGCACCATCGACATCAGCCAGGACCTGGCCGGCCGCGCGCAGTCTCGCGCCCGCGACGTGGTCCTCGGCGACAACGTCTCGATGGAGATCATCAACGAGGGGACGCCGGACGCGACCCGCTGGCTCGGGCTCGACCGCGAGTCCTTCGCCTCGGTCGCCGCCGTGAGCCAGGCCCAGATCATGTCCGTCGCCGACAGCGCCGCGTCCCTGCAGGATCACATGCAGCGCGCGGCTGCCACCCGCGGAACGGATGCGACCGCGGCCGAGGCGATCGAGCGGCTGAAGGCATACCGCCGCGAGGCGGTCGGCGCGGTCCGCGTCGGGGCCACCGGGCCGATGTGGGGGGCGATGCGCGAGCTGGAGGCAGGCGAGGCGGCCCTCGCCGAGGCGCGCCGGGTCCACGCCGATTACCTCGACCGCGAGGCTCGCCTCGAGGAGGCGGGGCAGGCTCACCTCGCCGCGGAACGCAGGCTGGCCGGTGCCGAGGCGGCGCTCGCCCGTCGCGAGGCTGACGAGCTCGCGGTCCGCGTCGCGCGAGCGGCGGCCCTGGCAGCTGCGTACCCCCACGCCCCTGCCGCGCTCGCGACCCGCGACGAGCTGGCGGACGAGGTGGCGGCGACGCTCGAAGCATGGCGGCGTCGCCCCGCACCGGTCGCGCTCGGCGGCCCATCCGCGGCGGAGCTGCAGGCGCAGCTGGCAGCGCTCCCGGAGGTCCCGGACGGCGATCGCCGCCCCGACCGCTCCGTGCTCGACGCCTCCCGCCGGCTCGACCTGGCCGAAGAGGCACTCCGTCTCCACTCCGAACGCCCCATCCAGGCAGCGAGTCCTGACATCGCACCGCCACGAGCGTTGCCGCGCGCTCCGATCATCGCGGCCGCCGGTGCCGCGCTCGCCGGCATCGCCCTGCTCACGCTCGGGCAGGTGCTGCCGGGCTTGGCCCTGGCGGCGGTGGCCCTCGTCATCGCGACCTGGGCCTTCGCCAGCCGCCGCGCCCCGGCGATCGGGAGCGATCGCAACGACCTCTCCGCCGAGGGGGAGACGAGGGCAGCCAGCCTGCGAGAGGGCGTCCGCCTGGCCGAAGAGCAGCTGCGGGCCTCGCTCGGGGCGCGAGGCGTGGCGGCAACCCCGGACCTGCGCGCCGCCACCACCGCCTACGAGGCAGCGTGCGCGGAGCGTGACGACCTCGCCCGCGCGGCCGCCGGAGCTGAGGGTCTGCTGCGGGCGATCGAGGCGCGGATCGCGGCAGAGGAGGGGGCAGCGCGTGCAGCCGAGGCGGCCGCGGCACTCGAGCACGGGCTCCGCGTGGCGGCCGAGCGCATCGGCGCCCAGGGCGACGAGCCACCCGAGGCATTGGCGGCCAGCCTGGCCGCCTGGCAGGGACAGCGCGCGGAGCTCGCTCGGGCCAGCGAGGTTGCGATTCGAGAGTGGCAGGAGCTGCAGGGGCTCCTGGCCGGAACGACGCTGGCCAACATCCAGCAAGAGGCCGCGCGTCGCGATCAGGCGGCTGCTCGCCTGCTCGCCGCCGCGGGTGACGCCATGCTCGCCGCCGGCGATGCGAGTGAGGCGGTGGCTTCCGCTCGAGCCGAATCCTCCCGCGCCAAGGCGACAGTCGACGCCCTCACCGGGGAGCTGCGCCAGCTCGCGACCACGCTGCCCGATGTCGCCGAGGCAGAGGAGCGCGTCGTTGCGGCGCGCACCGAGCTTGCCCGCGTTCAGGAGCTGGCGGCCGTGATCGACGAGACGCTGGCCCTCCTCGAAGCGGCCGAGCGGCGGGTGCACCGCGACCTCGCGCCGATCCTCACCGAGTCGGTCCAGCGCCACCTTCCGGCGATCACCGGCGGCGCGTACACCGAGGTGGGGATGAATCCTCGCGACCTGTCGGTCGACGTGAAGGAGGCCCGCACCGGCCAGTGGCGCGACGCCCGGCTGCTGTCCGAAGGGACCCGCGAGCAGATCTACCTGCTCCTGCGGGTGGCCATGGCCGAGCACCTGGTGACCACCGACGAACGCGCCCCACTCCTCCTCGACGAAGTGACGGCCCAGTCCGACCCGGATCGCAAGCGGAGGATCCTGGACGTGCTGCACGCGCTCAGCGCGGATCGCCAGGTGATCCTCTTCAGCCACGACGCGGAGGTCGTCGACTGGGCCACCCAGGCGCTCACCGCGCCTCGCGATCGGCTGGTCCGGTTGGCCGCCCCGACCAGCTCACCGCTCGCCGAGGCCGCCAGCCGCTGATCCGCGGCTCGACTGGTAGGATTCGGCGCACCTCCAACGGCCCCGCACCAGTGACCGATGCCCAACGACCGGCTCCCGACACCCGAACGCGTCCTGGTCGTCGCCGCGCATCCCGACGACATCGAATTCGGCGCGGCGGGGACGGTGGCGCGCTGGATCAGCGAGGGCGCCACGGTCCAGTACCTGCTGGTGACGCGAGGCGACAAGGGCAGCGACGACCCAGCGGCCGACCCCGTCGCCCTTGCAAGCCTGCGCGAGCAGGAGCAGCGGGCAGCGGCCGCAGAGATCGGCGTCACCACCATCGAGTTCCTCGGCGAGCCCGATGGGCAGGTAGAGCCCAGCCTCCGCCTCCGCGAGCGCGTCACCCGAGCGATCCGCGCATTCCGCCCGGAGATCGTGATGAGCCACGACCCGACCGTCCTCTTCGTGAACAACGAGTGGATCAACCACCCCGACCATCGGGCCGTCGGGACGGTGGTGGTGGATGCCGTCTTCCCGACCGCCCGCGACCCCCTCAACTTCCCGGAGCACCTCGCCGCCGGACTGGAGGCGTGGAAGGTGGCGGAGCTCTTCCTGTGGAGCACCAACGAGGCCAACCAGCTGGTGGACATCGGTGAGACCCTGGAGCGCAAGATCGCAGCACTCGCGCATCACGCCAGCCAGTTTCGCGACTTCGGCGAGACCGCCCGCTGGCTGCGCCGCGGAGCCGAGGAGCTCGGCGAGCGGGCGGGCTATGCCGCCGCTGAGGGCTTTCGGCGGGTGATGCTCGCCAGATGAGCCGGCCCCGCGGGATGGCGCTGGCGGCCAGGCTCGCGCTGGTCGCGATCCTCCTGGCCAGCTGCGCCCCGCCCACCGACGAGCCGAGCCCAAGCGCGAGCGCGTCAGCATCGGCGACGCCTGAAGACCCGTCAGCCGAAGCAGCCCGACTGGTGGCCCGCAAGTTCGTGGCCGGCTGGCTGGGCCGCCGCTACGAACGCATGACCGAGCTGCTCGCCCCCGCCGATCGCGATCGCTATACCCCCGAGGCCATCACCGCGTTCCTGCGGCAGTTCGACGAGCTGGCCGGCGTGACCCGGATCCTCGGCGAGGCCGGCCCCGCCATCCGCAGCAGCGCACCGGGTGAGGGGAGCGCGGACGGTCCGGCCCCCGCCTTCCTGGTGCCGATGTCCCTCGCCTTCGAGACGAGCCGCTTCGGTCGGGTCGCGGTGCGCCGCATGCTCCTCCTCACCGAGGGCAGTACGGGATGGGAAGCCCGATGGCGACCTTCGCTCCTCTTCCCGGGGCTCGACGACGGCGACGCGCTGGCCCTGCAGCGCACCCCGGCGCGACGGGGCCGCATCGTCAGCGTCGACGGCTCGGTCTTCGCCGAGACACGCGACGACGGCGTCCGGGTCTACCCCCAGGAATGGCTGGCGGGCCAGACGATCGGGTACGTGGCGCCGGTGACGGTGGAGGAGCTGGCAGGCCTCTCGCCCACGGCCGACTACGAGGTCGGCGAGATGATGGGTCGCAGCGGCCTGGAGCAGGGTGCCGAGGAGCTGTTGCGCGGCATGCCGGGCGTTGCCCTCACCGCCGTGCCTCCGTCCGGCGACCCGGTCTCCCTCCTCGAGCGGCCGATGGTCCCCGGCGCCGACATCACCATCACCATTCGCGCCGACCTGCAGGCGACCGCGCACGCCGCCCTCGCCCCCTACGCCGGAGCGGCCACCGCCGTCATCGACCCGAAGACCGGCGATGTCTGGGCGCTGGCATCGGCTCCGCGCTTCAATCCCAACGCGATGACGCTCGGTACGACCCTTTCCGGCCAGGCGCTCGCCCGCCCGACCGAGGACGCGATCCTCAACAAGGCAGTGCTCGCCGCATACCCGGCCGGGTCATCGTTCAAGCCCTTCACCCTGCTGGCGGCGCTGGAGACCGGTGTCGCCACCCCCTCGACCCGGATGTCCTGCTTCGGCACCTGGACCTACAGCGGTTTCACCTTCCACAACTACCTGGACCACACCCTTGGCGGCAGCGTCTCGCTCGAAGAGGCGATGGCCTTCAGCTGCAACACCACCTACATGCCGCTCTCGATCCGTGTCTGGGACTCGAACCGCACCGCGCTGCCCGACCTGGTGCGCCAATTCGGCTTCGGCGTCTCGACCGGGATCGAATACCTGGCCGATGCCCCCGGCATCCTCCCCGACGCCGAGTACTTCGCCAGCACGGCGGGCGGCGGCCGCGCGTACGGCCCGTTCGACCAGATCCAGCTGTCGATCGGGCAAGGCTCATTCCTGGGCACCCCCCTGCAGCTGGCCAACGCCTACGCCGCGTTCGGGAACGGTGGGACGCTCTGGGTGCCGCGGATCGTGACCCAGGCGACGCGGCCGGACGGAACCGTCGTCGAGCGCAGCGAGCCGCGAGCAATCAGGCAGGTGGGCGTCTCCCCGGAGAGCTTCGCCTACCTGGCCAGGACCATGCGAGCCGTGATCACGCTCTCGTACGGCACCGCGCATCGCGCCTTCGCCGGCTTCCCCATCGCCGCCGCGGGAAAGAGCGGGACCGCCGAGACCGGCACGCCCCGGCCGCACGCCTGGTTCCCGGCGTTCGCGCCGGTGGGTGGTGACGCGGAGATCGCCGTGGCAACGGTCCTCGTCCACGTGCGACTGGCGACCGGCGGCACCGATGCCGCCCCGCTCGTCCGGCGCGTCATGTCCACCTACTTCTTCGGACCGTAAGGTCACCCCGACGGACGGCTTGACTGGCTATCGCGACTGTCTGCGTCGCCCGTCGGGCTGCCCTGAATATCCGACTCCGCGAATGCTCGCTGCTTTGACACTGACTCTGCGCGACGGATACCATCGCCGCGCCGCTCGCTCGCCCCGGCAACTCGTGGTGGAACCCGCTCTTCGACGGTGCCAGTGATCTCCGCAAACGCCATCCCACTGAGGTTCCAGACCGCCGAAGTCGGCGTCGACTGGCTTCAGTGCAACATCGAGTGCCAGGAAGGCTGCCCGGTCAACACCAATTGCCGTGGCTACCTGATGCTTGCCGCCGAGGGGCGCTTCGAGGAGGGCTACATCCTCGCCCGCGACCCGAACCCGGTGGCCGCCATCTGCGGCTACGTCTGCTCGGCGCCCTGCGAGAAGGCCTGTCGCCGCGCAGACATCGACAAGCCACTCTCCATCCGCGCCATGAAGCGATTCCTGGTGGACTGGCACTACGGCAACAACATGCCGGACACGGTCGTAACGGCCGAGCCCAGCGGGAAGAGCGTCGGCGTCATCGGTGCCGGTCCGGCAGGACTGACCGTGGCCAAGGAGCTGGCCAGCTACGGCCACAAGGTCGAGGTCTACGAGGCGCTCCCGTCGGGCGGCGGGACATGCCTGATCGGTGTCCCGGCCTTCCGGCTGCCGCGAGACGTGATCGAGCTCGACGTGAACTGGGTCGCCAAGCACGGCGTCGACTTCCACTACAACGTGGAGGTCGGGCGCGACATCACCCTCGACCAGCTGCGCGAGAAGCACGACGCGGTGGTCGTCTCGGCCGGCTGCATGTATCCCGTCGCCATGAACATCCCCGGCGAGGAGCTCGATGGCGTGATCTATGGCGTCGACTTCCTGAAGCGGGCAAACCTCGGCGAGGAGCAATGGGTCGGCGAGCATGCCGTGATCGTCGGCGGCGGCTACACCGCCATGGACTCGGCGCGGACCGCGCTCCGCATCGGCGCCAAGACCAGCACCATCGTCTACCGCCGCGGCCCCGAGGAGATGGTGGTCGACGAGGAGGAGCAGCACGAGACCCGCTTCGAGGGGGTCCGCTTCGAGTTCTTCAGCGCGCCGGTCGAGGTGGTCGAGAGGGACGGCAAGGTGGCCGGCATCACCTTCCAGCGCACGCGCCTCGGGCCGCCGGATGCAAGCGGTCGTCGCAGCCCGGAGCCGATCCCCGGCAGCGAGTTCACGATCCCTTGCGACATGGTCATCCCGTGCACCAGCCAGGCGTCCGACAACAACGTCCTCGGCGAGTACGGCTCAAAGCTGAACCGCCACCTCGGCGTGACCGACACGCGCGAGTTCGTGCCCGGCGGATCGGTCTCGTCATGGCGCACCCCGCCGCTCAACGGGACGACCCCGGTCGGGCCCGACGGGAAGAAGTACAACGCACTCCAGTTCGAGCTGAGCCGCGGCAACGTCGTCGCCGAGCCGGACACCTTCCAGACGAGCGTCGATGGAATCTTCGCCTGCGGCGACTTCGTGACCGGCCCTGCCACGATCATCGAGGCGGCCGGGCGTGGGCGTCGCACGGCGCGAGCGGTCGATCGCTGGCTCCTCGGGATCCGTGGCGAGGAGCTGGTCGAGCTGCCGGTCATCAATCGCGCAGTGGTGACCCAGGCCCTCGAGCACGACATGCCGGACAAGTACGAGGCGATCCAGCGCCAGCACATCCCGATGGCGCCCCCCGAGCTCCGGCGCGACTTCACCTCGCTGGTCGAGGTGGGCTATGACACCCGCAGCGCCATCACCGAGGGGCAGCGCTGCCTGCAGTGCAACCACAACATCAACATCGATGGGCCGCGCTGTATCCTGTGCGGGCTCTGCGCCGATGTCTGCCCCGAGGGCGTGATCTACATGATCGACAAGGCGCAGGTCGGCGGCGACGACCCGGAGATCGACCTCTTCCAGGCCTGGCCGCGCGGGATTGCCATGATCATCGACGAGGAGCGCTGCATCCGCTGCAACCTCTGCGTCGAGCGATGTCCGACCAACTGCATCACGATGGACCGACTCGAGCTCGAGCGGCTCACGCCTGACGGGAAGGTGCTCTTGGAGAGCTACAAGGACAACGTGCTGGGACAGATCGGCCAGCAGGCCGGCCTGGCGGTCCAGCGATGACATTCCCCGGGCCGGGCGACCTCCTTCGGGTCGTCCGCGAGTCGTCGGTCTGGCGCAGCCTCTTCCGCCAGCCGTATCCCACCACCAGCCGCACCCGCGCCCTGGCGGTGATGAACAACGTCTTCCTTCACCTGCACCCGGTCCGCGTGAAGAAGCACGCCGTGCGCTACACGTACACCTTCTGCCTGGGCGGCGTGAGCTTCTTCCTCTTCCTGGTCCTCACGGTGACGGGCGTCTACCTGATGTTCTTCTACGTCCCGTCGGTGACCCGCGCCTACCAGGACATCCTCTCGATCGAGAACTCGGTCGCGTTCGGCACTTTCGTGCGCAACATGCACCGCTGGGGCGCGCACCTGATGGTGCTCACCGTCTTCCTGCACATGATCCGGGTCTTCTACCACGGCGCCTACAAGCCCCCGCGCGAGTTCAACTGGGTGATCGGCGTGGTGATGCTCTTCTGCACGCTGTGGCTCAGCTTCACCGGCTACCTGCTGCCGTGGGACCAGATCGCGTTCTGGGCGATCACGGTCGGCTCGCAGATGGCCACCTACGCGCCGCTCATCAGCCAGGAATCGAGCTTCATCCTGCTGGGAGGCGTGGAGGTCGGCCAGGGGACCCTGATCCGCTTCTACGCGATGCACGTCATCGCCTTCCCGCTGATCATCGCCATCCTGATGGTCGTCCACTTCTGGAGGATCCGGAAGGACGGCGGCATCTCGGGCCCGGTGTAGCGAAGCGAGCTGAGCCGATGACGATCGAGAAGCGGCCGAACGCCACCGCCGACAAGAACGCCCCCACCCAGGCGCCGCGCGTCCCGTCGGTGGAGCGCGGCGGCGGCCCGAAGCTGCCAGGCCCGCCCGGCGTGCCGGGCACCGAGCGCTTCCGCCTGCTGGCCTACGTCAAGCAGGAGTCGATGGTCCGCGTCGACAAGCGCCCCGACGAGACCGTCCTGACCTGGCCTCACCTGCTCCGCGCCGAGTTCCTGATGGCGCTCCTGATCAGCGTCCTGCTGGTCGTGGCCTCGGTCATGATCCATGCCCCGCTGGAGGAGATGGCGAACGCGGGGGTGACGCCGCACGTTGCCAAGGCGCCGTGGTACTTCCTCGGGCTGCAGGAGCTCCTCAGCTACTTCAACGCCACCGTCGGTGGCGTGCTGCTGCCGACCCTCTACCTGGTCGGGCTGGCGATCATCCCGTACATCGACCGCTCCCCATACAAGGCAGCCCGCGACCGGAAGACCGTCTGGGTCTTCTTCATGGCCCTGATGATGGGCGGGCTGCTGATCACGCTCATCGGCTCCTTCTTCCGAGGTCCCGGCTGGAACTGGGTCTGGCCCTGGGACGGGATCTTCTTCACCCTATGAGCCATCTGCCCACGTATGGCGAGATCCCCTCCGCCCCAGTCGGGGAGATGAGTCGGCGCAGCTTCATGAGACGCATCCTCTGGGTGGGGACCGGCATCCTCACGATCGAGTTCCTGGCAGGGACTGTGAACTTCCTGTGGCCCAACGTGCGGTCCGGCCTCGGCGGCAAGTTCACGCTGGGGAGCGCAGCCGACATCGCGGGCAGCCAGCCGGACTGGACCAGCGGCCAGCCGTTCGCCTTCGGCAAGGCGCGCATCTTCTTCATCAACGTGCCGGCCGCCAAGGCGCTGGTGAGCGGCAGCGGCGAGACGGTCGCCGATCCCGGCGGCGAGGTCCTGGCCCTCTACCGCACGTGCCCGCACCTGGGCTGCAACATCCCGCCGCTGTGCGACCAGAGCCTCTGGTTCGAGTGCCTCTGCCACGGCAGCAAGTACAACATCCTCGGCGAGAAGCGTGCCGGGCCGGCCCCCCGGGGGATGGACAGATTCGACGTGACGCTCACAGACGGCGTGTACGTCATCGACACCAGCGCGAAAGTGTCCGGACCTCCGATCGGCACGGAGACCTTCGACACGCGCAACACCGACTCGATCCCGCACTGCGCGGCCTGAGCGATGCGCATCAAGACGCTCGGGATCGTGCTGATCAGCGCGCTCTCCCTCTTCACCGCCTTCTACTGGCTGACCGATCCTGCTCGCCGGGAGGACGCATTCGACACCCAGGTCGAGGAGCTGCTGGCGTACGGCGAGGAGGTCTTCAAGCCCACTGATCTCGCGTTTCCTGACCGCGCCGGCTGCGCGGAGTGCCACGGCATCGACGGCACCGGCGGCGAGGTGGGCAAGACCGGACGGATGGCTCCGAACCTGCACTCGAAGAGCCTATTCGAGAAGCTGAAGGCACAGGCAGGCGGCTCGTTCACCGAGATCCGCAAGCCGGGCGACCCGCCCGACTACGTCAACCTGGTGATCCGCTTCGGCGGAGTCGTCGTATCGGGCGACGTCAACTCGCCGATGCCGGCGTGGAGCACGGAGGTCGGCGGGGCCCTGACGATCAACCAGATCGATGCGCTCACCGCCCTGATCGAGACATGGGCGCTGGAGGCCGGCAAGCTGCCAGACGAGGATGTCCCTGATACCGTCGAGGCGGGGCAGAAGGTCTATGTCGACGCCGGCTGTGGCAGCTGCCACGCCGCCGATCTGTCCGGCGGCTTCGGCCCGGGCCTGCTGAACATCGGCAACGAGCCGGTAACCGACCTGCCGACGCCGATCAGCCAGCTGGACAAGCTGCGG
>DASSIB010000076.1:0-5122 GCA_035692365.1 Candidatus Limnocylindria bacterium
GCCCACGCCGGCGTTGACGATGAGGATGTCGAGACCGCCGAAGCGCTCGACGGTGGCGCTGACCATGGCGTCGAGGGAGGACGGATCGCGGACGTCGCACGCCTGCGCGAGCGCACCCGCGACTCCCGGGTTGTCACCGGAGCGCGAGGCCAGGGCGACCTGAGCCCCTGCAGCGGCGAGAGCCTTGGCCGTCGCGGCGCCGATCCCCCTGCTCGCGCCGGTGACCAGCGCGACCCTGCCTTGCAGCGTGCTCATGAGCGACTCCTCGAATGGCCGGCAGGGCGCCGGCGAGGTTCTGTCTTGACAGGCGCGACGCCGATGCACGAGCCTAGCACAGGCGATTTCCGCACAAGTTTCCGTGCCGGCAAAACTCTCGCCAGCAGTCGAGGGGGGTGGTAGCCTACGCGCGATTCACCCGAGCGAGCTTGGGACCTTCTGAAGGAGGAGTAGACGTACATGTACCTGCGCAAGATGGCGGCGTTGACCGCCGTGGCCGCGGTGATTCTCGCGGCCTGCACGAGCTCATCGCCCGGGGCCAGCGCCGGGGAAGGATGCCTCATCGGCGTCTCGTGGAATGACTACGACCAGGAGCGCTGGAAGAAGGCCGACGAGCCGGCGATGAAGGAATCGATCGAGGCCGCCGGCGGCACATACACGCGCACCGACGCCAAGACGAGCTCGGAGCAGCAGCTGACCGACATCGACAACCTGCTGGGCCAGGGTGTCGGGGCGATCATCCTCCTCTCGAAGGACACCGAGGTGATCCAGCCTGCGCTGGACCGAGCCGCTGACCAGGACGTCCCGGTCATCGCCTACGACCGCCTGATCGAGGGTGAGAACATCTTCTACATCACCTTCGACAACAAGCTGGTCGGCAAGATCATCGGCGAGACCATCCTGGGCCTCGTGCCGGAAGGCAACTACGCGATCATCCTCGGCGACGCGACCGACGCCAACGCGCAGTTCCTGCGCGACGGGATGACCGAGGCGGGCGTTCCCGCGCTCGACGACGACGATGGTCCGATCGACGTGGTGTTCGAGCAGAACACCCCGGACTGGACGGCGGAGGGGGCCCGCAACAACATGGAGGCGGCGCTCAACTCGACCGACCCCGTCAATGACATCCAGGCCGTCCTCGCGGAGAACGACGGCATGGCGGGCGGTGCCATCGAGGCGCTCGAGGCCGTCGGCCTGACGATCCCGATCGGCGGACAGGATGGCGACATCGCTGCCCTCAACCGGGTGGCGCTCGGCACCCAGGCCGTTTCGGTCTGGAAGAACGCGTTTGCCCTTGGCCACACCGCCGGCAAGGCCGCGATGGACCTCTGCGGTGGCACGGCCCTCTCGGACATCGAGGCACCGTCGGACCTGCCGGAAGCCGCAGCTCCGGAGGAGCCCAAGGCGGTTGAGTTCACCACCCCTGGTGGCTCGAAGGTGTGGTCCATCACCCTGAAGCCGCAGCCCCTGACCCAGGACAACGTCCACGAGGCGATCGATGCCGGCTGGGCGACCAAGGAGCAGGTCTGCACGGGAGTAGCGGCGGGCACTGTGACCGGTTGCGACTGACCGCCCGTCGGTCAGCAACCTATCGGTGAACCAATCGGCTGGCGGTCCCGGGCTTCCGGGGCCGCCAGCCTCGTTCTTGAGCAAGGGAGACGAGGCGCATGTCGGCCGGTGCAGGAGCTGTAGCCCCCTCAGCCCCGCGTGGTCTCGCCCGCGTGGCAAGTGCGCTCCGGGCGACGGAGATCGATCCCCGGCTCTTCGGCATGGTGGCGGCGCTGGTCGTCATCTTCCTGGGATTCGGCGCCGTCACCAACGGCAGGTTCCTGTCGGCGATCAACCTCCTGACGATGTCGGTGCAGGCCGCCTCGGTCGCGATCCTCGCGACGGGGATGGTCCTCATCATCGTCTCGCGCAACATCGACCTCTCGGTCGGATCGGTCGTCGGCATCATCGCGATGACGTATGCCGTCCTGATGCACGAGGTCTTCCCGACGACCATCGGCGTGGACACGGCATACGGGTGGCTGCTGGCACTCGCCATCGGGCTGGTGCTTGGCGCCCTGATCGGCGCCATCCAGGGGTTCATCATCGCCTACATCGGCATCCCGTCCTTCGTCGTCACCCTCGGCGGGCTGCTCATCTTCCGGGGCATGGTCTGGGTGATCAGCGGTGGGGCGACCCAGGCTCCGAACGACAAGCAGTTCGGCGTGATGGCCGGCGGTCCCGAGGGTTCCCTGGGCGGGCCCCTGAGCTGGGCCCTGGGGGTGGTGTTCTGTGTCGGCATCGTCCTCCTGCTGCTCTACGCGCGCCGGCAACGACATCGCTTCAACTTCCCGGTCCGCCCGATCTGGGCCGAGATCCTCATCGGGGTGATCGGCTGCGCCGTGACGCTGGCGGCGGTCTTCGTGGCGAACAGCTACAAGTGGCCGCAGGGCCTGGTGGACCGACATCTGGCCGAGGATCCGAACTTCCATGTCCCACCGGGCGGCCTCGACTCGGGCATCCCGTGGCCGATCGTCATGCTGCTGGCGGTGACCGTGTTGATGACCATCCTGGCGACGCGGAGGCGCTTCGGCCGCTACGTCTTCGCCATCGGCGGCAACCCGGAGGCGGCCGAGCTGGGCGGCATCAACACCCGCTGGACGGTCATGAAGACCTTCATCCTGATGGGGGTCCTCTGCGCGATCAGCGCGGCGATCACCTCCGCCCGCCTCAACGGCGCGAGCAATGACGTCGGCGAGGGCTACGAGCTCTACGTCATCGCCGCCGCGGTCATCGGTGGGACCTCCTTCGCCGGTGGCATCGGCACCATTTCGGGCGCTGTCCTCGGCGCGATGGTGATGTACACGCTCAAGTACGGGCTGAGCTTCATCGGCCTCGAGTCGCCGATCCAGGACATCGTGGCCGGCATCGTGCTCATCATCGCCGTCGGCTTCGACACCCTCAACCGGAGGCGGGTCCGATGACCACTGGGCAGACTCCCCCGCTCGTGGAGCTGCGCGACATCTCGGTCGCGTTCGGAGGCGTGCATGCCGTCGAACGGGCGACGGTCACCTTGAAGGCCGGCGAGGTGGTCGGGCTGGTCGGCGGCAACGGGGCAGGCAAGTCGACCCTGATGCGCGTCCTCTCCGGCGCCCACCCCTCTGACTCCGGCGACATCCTGATCGATGGCGAGAGGGTGACGATCGGGAATCCCAGGGACGCGAAGGCCCTGAAGATTGAGACGATCTACCAGACCCTCGCGCTCGCCGACAACATCGACGCACCCGCCAACCTCTTCCTCGGGCGCGAGCTGGTCTCGCAGAGTGGCATGCTCGACGACTCGGCGATGGAGGATGCCACGCGAAAGGTGATGGGGCGCCTGAACCCCAACTTCAAGCGCTTCAAGGTCCCGGTGCGAACGCTCTCCGGCGGGCAGCGCCAGGCGGTCGCCATCGCTCGAGCGGTCCACTTCAACGCAAGGATCCTGATCATGGACGAGCCGACCGCGGCCCTCGGGCCGGCGGAGACGGCACAGGTCCGAGACCTGATCCGCCAGCTGCGCAACGAGGGCCTCGGCATCTTCCTGGTGAGCCACGACATCCATGATGTGTTCGATCTGGCGGATCGCATCAGCGTCATGTACCACGGCAGGATCGTGGACACGGTGAGCAAGGGCGATACGTCGATCGACGACGTGCTCGCGATGATCATCCTGGGCAAGCCGCCGGCCCAGGCGAGCAAGGAGGAGCTCGAGCCCCTCATCGGCTAGCGATCGCGACCGATCGTCAGTGGCGGTGGAAGGCTGGCGCCAGGGCGGGATACAGCTCGCGGTAGGCCGCATGCGCCCCCGCATAGGTCGCGACTGCCGATCCGGGCTCCGCGGCACGGGTCGTCCGCACGACCGCCGTCGCTGCCTCTGGCACGTCCTCGAACCAGGCAGCACCGACTGCAGCGAGGATCGCAGCGCCATACGCGGCCCCCTCGGTCGTCGAGGGCGTGACGAGCTCGGCATCCAGGACGTCCGCCAGGATCTGCCGCCAGACCGGACTGGCGAGCCCGCCACCGGAGGCACGAATCTGGCTCGGGCGCGCAACTCCCGCCTGGCGCATCAGGTCGAGCCCGTCTCGAAGGCCGAAGGCGACCCCCTCCAGCACGGCGCGGACCAGGTGGCGACGATCGTGGCGCAGCGCCAGGCCGACGAACGCCCCACGGGCCAGTGGGTCCGGATGCGGACTCCGCTCGCCGGAGAGGTAGGGCAGGAAGAAGAGGCCGTCGGCGGCGGCCTCGACCTCCGCCGCGGAGCCGGCCAGCTCGCCGAAGTCCGCGCCCGGGGCCAGCGCATCGCGGAACCAGCGCAGGCTTCCCGCGGCGGAGAGCATCACCGACATCAGGTGCCAGCGGCCGGGAACCGCGTGGCAGAAGGCGTGGACTCGGCCATGAGGCTCGTGCACCGGGCTGTCGGTGGCCGCGAAGACGACACCTGACGTTCCAAGCGAGAGTGCCACGGACCCCTCGGCGACGACGCCGACGCCGACTGCGTTCGCGGACTGATCGCCCCCGCCGGCGACCACCGGCGTGCCGGTGCGCAGCCCGGTCGCCTCTGCCGCCTCCGAGGTGAGAGACCCGGTCGGCTGCGGACCCTCGAACGTGGGCGGGAACCACCCGGCGTCCAGTCCCAGCCCGGCGAGGATCTCCGCCGACCAGGTACGCGCGGCCAGGTCGAAGAGGAGGGTGCCGGACCCATCGGCCTTGTCCATCGCGAGCTCCCCGGTCAGGCGATAGCGCAGGTAATCCTTGGGCAGCAGCACCTGTGCCAGGCGGGACCACGTCTCCGGCTCGTGCCGGCGGACCCACAGCAGCTTCGGAGCGGTGAAGCCGGTGATCGCGTCGTTGCCCGTGATCGCAATCAGGCGCTCGGGCCCGATGGCACTGCGGATCTCGTCGCACTCGGCCGCGGTGCGCTGGTCGTTCCATAGGATCGCCGGGCGGAGGACCCCTCCGCCGTGGTCGAGCAGCACCGCGCCGTGCATCTGGCCAGTGAGCCCCACGGCCTCGACCTCGTCGCCGGTTGCGCCCGCGGCGGAAAGCGCTCCCCTGATGGCCGTCTGCGCCGCGATCCACCAGGCGGCCGGATCCT
>DASSIB010000077.1:0-3134 GCA_035692365.1 Candidatus Limnocylindria bacterium
CCTCCAGCGCCGCCTCGCGCGAGTCGACCGCCACGAGCCCGGCGGCGGCGAAGATCTCCGGCGGCAGCTCGACCATCCCCTTCTGGAAGCTGCCAACCGCGCTGACGTGCGTGCCCGGCTCGACCCAGGCGGCCGAGAAGATCGGTTCGAAGGAGGTGGTTGCGCAGCAGATCACGTCGGCGCCACGCACCGCCGCCTCCGCAGAGTCGGCGGCGACGACCCGCGTATCGGTCCCAAGCTCGGTGGCCAGCTCGGTGGCGAACGCATCGCGCCGCTCGGCCGAGCGGGCGAAGACCCGCACCTCGGCGATCTCCCTCGCCGCCATCACCGCGCGAACCTGCCAGCCGGCCTGGGCTCCCACCCCGAAGAGCGACAGCACCCGGGCATCGTGCCGCGCCAGGAGGCGCGTGCTGACCCCCGATGCGGCCCCGGTGCGCATGGCAGTCAGCGTCGGGCCGTCCAGGATGGCGAGCGGCGCCCCCGACTCCGCGTCGAGCCAGACGACCAGCGCGTGGATCGTGGGCAGCCTGCGCGCCGCGTTGCCGGGCATGACCGTCACCAGCTTCACCGATGCGCCAGCCCCGCCATCGCGCAGGCCGGGCATCAGCAGCAGGTCGCCCGCAGCCATCGGGATCCGGGAGCGGATGGGAGACCGATCGCGCCCAGCCGCGACATCCCGGTACGCCGCCTCGATCGCGTCGAGCAGCTGCGGCATGGGCGCTGCGGCGCGGAGCTGGTCGGCGTCGACGATGCGCATGAGCGGATGCTACCCGGCGGGCCGCTGCCAGACCGGGCGCGCGAAGGCGATCCAGCCGATGGCGGCGATCGCGGCGAGGCCGACCATCGTCCAGGTCGCCGCCGCCGGCGAGAATCGCTCCGCCAGGAAGCCGGCCAGCAGGGTCGAGAGGGTGATGGTCAGCGTCACCAGGCCGTAGTCGAAGCTGAAGACCCTGCCGCGGATGGCATCCGGGGCGGCCCGCTGCAGCCCGTATGACGAGAGGGTCCACTGGGCCCCGCCGCCAAGGTGGCCCGCGAAGACGGCGAGCGCGGCGAGGGGGAGGATCGGCGCCAGCGGCAGGAGGCCATAGCTGATGGCGAAGATCGCGAACGAGGCGGCGATCCCGGCGATCAGCCCGCGCTCGCTGACGCCGACGATCGATCGCACCAGGAACGGGCCGAAAAGCGCTCCCAGCCCACGGGCCGCGAAGAGGATCCCGATCCCGGCATCGCCGGCTTTGAACACGTCGCGCCCGAAGACCGCCAGCAGCACGATCACGCCGGTGCCGACCCCGAAGGTCGTCTTCGACAGCAGCAGCGCCGCCAGCGTCCGATTGCCACGCGCGAAGCGAAGGACCACGCGGATCGACTCCGTCACCCCTGCGCGCTCGTCGGGCGGCGCCCCACCGTCCGTCGTGTCACCGCGCTCCGTCCGAAACGACCGGCGAATGCCGACGATGAGCACCGCGGAGAGGGCAAAGGACGCGGCGTTGACGGCGAATGCCACGTCGCGCCCGAGCGTGGCCGCGACCAGTCCGCCAAGCGCTGCGCCGACAGCCAGCATCGTCCCCCAGGCCGAGCCGATCAGGACGTTGGCCTCGGGCAGCACCTCCTCCTCGACCAGGTTCGGCAGCGAGGCGGAGCTGGTCGGCTCGAAGACGGCGGCGGCGACCGAGAGGAGGGCGGCCGCCACGAACGCGATCCACAGCGTCTCGGGGTCGCGGGCGAAGAGGAACGCCAGCGCCACCGGGACGCGCGCGAGGTCGGCAGCGACCATCAGCGCGCGGCGGTCGTATCGGTCCGCCAGCACGCCGGCGACAGGCGAGGCGAGCGCGAACGCCCCAGTCTGCACCACCAGCAGCAGCGCGGCGATGGCCGGCGACCCGGTCAGCTCGAGCGCGAGCCCGAGCAGCGCAACGGTGGCGAACCAGTCGCCGGCGAAGCTGATCAGCTGGGCGCCGAAGAGGCGCGTGAAGGCGGGATTGTCGCGCAGCAGGGTAAGGTACGGCCGCAGACGCATGGGTCGGCATCATGCCACGGCTCCAACGACGAGGACCTATCTCCAATTGAGCTGGTTTCCCATCCTCCTGACCGCCCACGTGATCCTGGCGGTGTCGCTGCTGGCACCCAGCCTCGTCCTCCCCTTCCTGCTTCGCAGGCAGGCGTCGAGCGGCGAGCCGAGCACCCTGGTGCGCCTCCTCGGCGCGCTGCAGGGGACCGGCAGCGTCGTGATCGGGATTGGCCTGGCGCTGACGGGCGCGGGCCTGGTGATCTCGCTCGGGACGGAGGTCCTGGCCCAGCCGTGGCTGCTGCTGGCGCTTGGCGTCTACGCTGCGAACCTGCTGGTGGCGGCCTTCATCTCGCGTCCGAACCTGCGGCGCCTGATGCGCGTTCGCGAGCCGGACGCCGAGAGCTGGCGGCACCAGGCCCGCCGGGTCCGTTACGTGGCCTACGCGATGGCGGCCGCGACCGGCCTGATCGGCTTCCTGATGAGCACCAAGCCCACCCTCTGGTGAGGACTCAGAAGAGCTGCGGGATGGGCAGCGGCTTGCCGAAGATCCAGAACAGGCCCACCACGATCACCAGCACGGCGATCACGAAAACGGCGAACCAGCGCAGCACGTCCCACATGGCCGGTGATTCTATCAGCGCCTAGAATCCGCGCCGTGACCCTGTGCCTCTTCGATGCTCGTCGCGGCGAGCTCGTGCCTTTCAGCCCCATCGGCCCCGGTCCGGTCGGCCTCTATGTGTGCGGCGTGACCCCGTATGACACCGGCCACCTCGGGCACGCGTTCACCTACCTGAGCTTCGACGTCCTGCATCGGTACCTGCGGTACCTCGGGCACCCGGTGGTCTACGTCCAGAACCTGACCGATGTCGACGACGACATGCTGCGCCGCGCCCGGGAGCTCGGTGAGGACTACCTCGAGCTCGGCAACCGGCACGTGACCACCTTCCTGGCCGAGATGGCGGCGCTCAATTGGCTGCCACCGGACCACTTCCCACGGGCCACCGAGCACATCCCGCAGATGCTCGACCTGATCGGGCGGCTGGTGGCAAACGGCCACGCCTATGAGGCAGAGGGCCACGTCTACTTCAGCGTCGCCTCGTGGCCCACTTACGGTGAGCTGTCGAAG
>DASSIB010000078.1:0-20561 GCA_035692365.1 Candidatus Limnocylindria bacterium
GACCAGAAGGAACGCCGATCGACGAGGAAGGTGGCGCGGCAAGGGACCTCCTGACTGCCTGGGCATCGGCAGCTGCATGTCGAGGCGGCTCAGCGTAGTCGCTCGACCCGGTGACGACAAGGAGGCTAGACCCGGCGAACCTGCTCGGCTTCCTTGCCCTCGACAGGGCGGTCGCAAGTGGGGCAGTACCAGCGTGCCTCGACCGGGGTGCCGCAGCTGGCGTGGCGCAGCGGCTCCGACTCACGGGAGACCCGCGAGCCCCAGTCGGCGAGCAGACGCAGGGCGCCGGCCAGCTCGGCACCTTCGTCGGTGAGCGCGTAGGCGAAACGCGGCGGCCGCTGGGAGTAGGGCGTCGCCGACACGATCCGCTCCGTCTCCAGGCGGCGCAGGCGGTCAGCCAGGATGTTCGGCGCGATGCCGCTGACGGCCTCCTCCAGCTCGCCGAAGCGGCGCGGACCGGGCAGCAGCGCCTCGACCAGCAGGAGGCTCCATCGGTCCCCCACCCGCTCGAGCGCGGCGGCCAGGGGTGAGTCGTGGGATGCCATCACGGGATCGTACGGCATCGGCCTTGACAAACCATCCGGAGCGAGTAACTTGCGCATTGCAAGTCACACGCTACCAGATGGAGAACGAACCGATGGGTCCCATGGAAGAGCTCGGCAAGGCGATCGCATCGGTCGCGGCAGGCGCGGGCGCGTCGACAGTTGGCATTGGCAACCGATGGCGCGGCGGGTCGGGCGTGGTGGTCGAATCCGGCAAGGTGCTGACCAACGCGCACAACCTGCATGGCGACGAGGTGCACGTCTTCTTCGCCGACGGACGCGAGGCGGAGGGGAAGGTCCTTGGCGCCGATGGCGACGGCGACCTCGCGGTGATCGGCGTGGACACCGGCGACGCGCCGGCGATCGGTTGGGGCGATGGCTCGGCGCTGGGGATCGGCTCGCCGGTGGTCGCCATCGGCAACCCTGCGGGGAACGGGCTGCGCGTCACCGTCGGTTACGTCTCGGGGATCGGGCGCGCCTTCCGCGGCCCGCGCGGACGTCGCGTGGCGGGCGCGGTGGAGCACACCGCTCCCCTGCTCCCCGGCTCGTCGGGCGGACCGATCGTGGACGGAGAGGGGAAGCTGCTCGGGATCAACACCAACCGCCTGGGGAGCGGCTTCTACCAGGCCATCTCCGCCGACGCCGCCCTGCACGACCGGGTCGCGGCGCTTGGCCGCGGCGAGGAGCCGAAGCGCCGACGGCTGGGGCTTGGGCTCGCCCCGGCCCACGTGGCGCGCCAGCTTCGCCGCGCGGTTGGCCTCGACGAGCGTGACGGGCTGCTGGTGCGGGATGTCGAGGAGGGCTCGCCGGCATCGAAGGCCGGCATCGCCGAGGGCGACCTGATCGTGGCCGCTGCCGGGAAGCCGGTGGCCAGCGCCGACGACCTGTTCGAGGCGATGGGCTCGCTTGCCGCGGACGCCGCGCTTCCACTCACTGTCCTGCGCGGCGCGGAGGAGCGGACGGTTACCATCGCGGCGTGACCCTGGAACCCGTCTGCCATCACCTCGACGGCGTCCATCCCGCCGCCGCTCGTGGCCGTGGCTGCGAGGAGTGCCTCGCCGCCGGCGGCCGCTGGCTCCACCTGCGCCGATGCCTGCACTGCGGGCACGTCGGCTGCTGCGACCAGTCCCCGGGGCGCCATGCCTCGGGCCACGCACGAGCCGAGGGCCACGCCGTCGCCGAGTCGATGGAGCCGAACGAGGACTGGCGCTGGTGCTTCGTCGACGAGGTCTACCTCGACGGCTAGCTCCAGGGAGCCGGCAGCCTCGGCAGCTTGACCTCCTCGGCGCCGATCCACGCGGCGAGCTCCTCGATCGCGCGACTGATCGCGGGCCATGCGTCCGCCGGAGCCCACGGCTCGGCGTAGACCGCGTTGACCGTCAGGATCCGTCGCTTCCGATCGAGGATGGGATCGATCCGCCCGATCAGCCGATCCCCGTGCAGGATCGGCAGGACGTAGAAGCCGTACTCGCGCTTGGCCGCTGGAACGTAGGCCTCGAAGCGGTACCGGAAGTCGAAGAGCGCCTCGGCGCGCTCCCGGTCGGAGATCAGCGGGTCGAACGGGCCGAGCAGCGTGGTCCGCGGTCGCCACGGCTCGCCGAGGGCGGCGAGGAGATCGGCGTGGACCAGCCACTCGCCCGGGAGGCCGTCGATCGCAATCGGCACGGCCACGCCATCGGCCAGGAGCGATTCCAGGCCGAGTTCCCGCGCCGGGAGCCAGTAGTCGATGGCGGTGCCGAATTTGGGATCCGCGAAGCCGAGAGCACGGAGCTGCCGCTCCATCGTCTCGATGGCCACCACCTCGTCCGGCAGCGGCTCGACGTCCGGCAGCACACGCTCGGACAGATCCCAGAGGCGCTGCGTCCCCTCGCGGCGGCTGATCGCGATCTCGCCGCCACGCCACAGGATCTCGAGCATCTGGCCCAGGTTCTTGCCGTCGTTCCAGCCACCGGTCCGCCATGGGACGACCGCCCGGTCGTCGAGGTCGCGGGAGCGGAGCGGCCCGCGAGTCCGGAGCTCATCGAGGATGTACGCGCGAAACGGGGCGTTGTCGTTGAGCCATTCGCGCTGGTATCGGCCGCGGCTGTACTCGATGCGCGGCGATCGAAGCATCGCTGGCCGATGGAGGGGCAGGTCGGCGACCGGCAGCAGGAAGGCGTTGTACTCGAACAGCTGCCGAGGCTCCTCCTCGAGGAGGCGCCTCAGATCGGCGGTGTCGTAGCTTCCGAGCCGGCTCCAGATGGTGAGCTGCTCGGCCCGAGCCACCACCGCCGTCGGATCGACCTGCACCCTGCCGAGGCGATCGACCACCGCGGGGATGGAGGCGGGTCGCGGGCCGGCCAGCATCGTGCCCAGGATGGGGAGGCGGCGTGCCTCGGTGAGCGTCAGCGTGCGCACGCAGGGCAGTGTGGCAGACTCCCCCGCATGATCAGGACGGTCCGGGTGGTCGGTACCGGGCGCGCCGGCGGGACGATCGCGGCTCGCCTGGCGGAGCGCGGCCTGACCGTCGTCGCGGGCCGCGAGGCACTGGCCGACGCCGACCTGGTGCTCCTGGCCGTCCCGGATTCGGCGATCGCCGGCGTGGCCGGACAGGTCCCCATCGGGCCATGGGTGGCGCACGTCTCGGGTGCCACATCGCTCTCGTCACTCGAGCCGCATGTGCGGCGATTCAGCGTCCACCCGCTCCAGACCCTCACCCGCGACCGTGGCCCGGAGCAGCTGGACAGTGCCTGGGCGGCCGTCACCGCCGAGACCGACGAGGCTCTCGAGGCAGCCCGCTGGCTGGCGGATACGCTTGGGCTTCATCCCTTCGAGCTGGCAGACGGCAACAAGCCGCTCTACCACGCGGGCGCGGCGATGGCGAGCAACTTCCTGGTGACGCTCCACGCGGCCGCGGCGCGGCTGCTCGAGGCGAGCGGCGCTCCGTCGGAGGCGCTGGTGCCGCTGATGACCCGAACCATCGAGAACGGATTCGTCCTGACCGGGCCGATCGCGCGCGGCGACTGGTCGACCGTGGAGGCGCACATGCGCGCGCTCGAGGAGCGTGCGCCGGACCTCGTCCCGCTCTACCGGGCGCTGGCCGAGGCGACCCGGCCGTGAGGGTCGTCCGCACCATCGCCGACCTGCACGCGGCGCTGGATCCGGGGCCGGGACGCGTGCCGAGCATCGGCCTGGTGCCCACCATGGGAGCGCTGCACGCCGGGCACCTCTCGCTCATCGCCGCGGCCCGGGCCGGGTGCGAGCGAGTCGTGGTCAGCCTCTTCGTGAATCCCGCCCAGTTCGGGCGCGGAGAGGACCTCGAGCAGTACCCGCGCGACGAGGTGCGTGACATCGCGACCGCCGAGGCGGCCGGGGTCGACCTCCTCTTCGCGCCGAGCCCCGAGCAGATGTATCCCGAAGGCTTCGACACGTGGATCGATCCCGGGAAGGTCGGGACCTACCTGGAGGGCTCCGCCCGCCCGGGGCACTTCCGCGGGGTGGCCACGATCTGCACCAGGCTCTTCCTGCTGGTGAAGCCGGCGCGCGCCTACTTCGGGCGCAAGGACGCGCAGCAGGTGGCGGTCGTCAAGCAGCTCGTTCGGGACCTGGAGCTGCCGGTCGAGATCGTCGCCTGTCCGACCGTCCGCGACGCCGACGGCCTCGCCCTGTCGAGCCGCAACGTCTTCCTCTCCGCCGATGAGCGGCATGCCGCCCTGGCGCTTCCGCGGGCACTGCAGGCAGGACTCGCGGCGCATCGGTCCGGGTCCGATGCGGTGCGCGCTGCGAGGGAGGTGCTCGACGCCGAGCCCGGGCTGCGGGTCGACTATGTGGCCGAGGCCGACTTCGACGGACCGACGCTGGCCGCCGCGGTGGTGGTGGGAACCACGCATCTGATAGACAATGTCTCCCTCGTCGAGGAGGCGAAGGGATGACGACCAGCCACACCAACGTCGGGGACTCCCAGGTCCCGGCCAAGATGGCGATCACCGAGCTCACCGCCATGAAGCGGCAGGGCACAAAGATTGCCATGGTCACCGCCTACGACGCTGCCGGCGGACGGCTCGCCGAGGCGGCGGGTGCGGACGTGGTGCTGGTCGGCGACAGCGCGGCGATGGTGGTGCTCGGCCACGAGTCGACCGTCCCGGTGACGATGGACGAGATGCTCTTCATGACCCGTGCCGTGGCCTCGGCGGTGCGGCACCCGTTGGTGGTCGGCGACATGCCCTTCGGCTCGTACCAGGTCTCCGACTCGTCGGCGGTGCGCAACGCGGTCCGCTTCATCAAGGAGGGCCGAGCCGACACGGTCAAGCTGGAGGGCGCCGGGCGGATGCTGCCCCGCGTGAAGGCGATCGTCGAATCCGGGATCCCGGTGATGGGCCACCTCGGGCTCACGCCGCAGTCGGCGACCGCACTGGGCGGCTACAAGGCGCAGGGGCGCACCGCCGAGCGGGCGCGGCGCATGCTCGACGACGCGCTGGCGCTGCAGGAGGCCGGCTGCTACTCGCTCGTCCTCGAAGCGGTGCCGACGCCCGTTGCCGAGCGGATCACGGCATCGCTCCAGATCCCGACCATCGGCATCGGTGCCGGACCCGCCTGTGATGGCCAGGTCCTCGTCTATCACGACCTGCTCGGGCTGACCGAGGGGCACACCGCCCGCTTCGTGAAGCGCTACGCCGACCTGGCGACCGTCATCCGCGAGGCGCTCGCCGCCTTCGTGGCCGATGTGCGCTCGGGGGCCTATCCGGAGGAGCGCCACACGTACGGGATGCCAGCTGACGAGCAGGCCGCCTTCGAGGCCGATCTGCCCGACAAGGGCTAGCCCAGCTCGTACACCAGCTCGAGGCCATCGACCTCGTCCCATTGCTCCCCCGTGTGCCGAAAGCCCAGCTTCAGGATGAGGTTGCGGGAGCGTTCGTTGTCCGGCGCCACCGACGCACGAAAACGGGTCACGCCGTGCACCCGGGTCGCCCAGCCGAAGGCGGCCCGCACCGCCTCGATGGCGTAGCCGTGTCCGCGCGCCTCGGGCAGCAGGGTGTAGCCGACCTCCGCCCGGCCGTCCTGATCGGGTCCGCCGTGGAAGTTCAGGTACCCGATTGCGGTCCGGTGGCCTTCGGGGCCGATGAGCAGGATCGGCCGCAACAGCCATGGACCGTCGGCGGGGTGCAGGCGCAGCTGCTGCGCTCGCAGGCCCGCCAGCCAGCCGACCTCGTCGAGCCACGACCGCGACAGCACCGCACCGAGCTCCGTGCCGACGCTCCCACTCTCTCCGGCTGCCAGGCGCTCGAGCTGCGAGAGCGACAGGAGCGGCAGCTCGAGGCGCTCGGATCGGATCGGGTCCTCCTCCACGCGGCGCAGCGTACCCGACCACGAAACGGGCGCGGGTCCCACCGCGAAGGGACGAACGGCACTGTTGCGGGGATTCGGCGGGCGCGACGCTGACCTCGACCGAGCCGACCGGCGCAGCCGCGCCCGGACGAGCCTGGCACGGGATTGCGAATTTCGCAGGGTGAACAACATGTTGAGCAAGCGAATCCTGCTTGCGTACGACGGGTCGGAGCAGGCGCGACGGGCGCTGGACTTCACGGTCGAGCTGGCCAAGCTCGCCCACGCCGAGGTCGGCGTGGTGAGCGTCGTGCCGGTGCACGCCGGCCGAATCGGGATCGACCCGTGGGATGACCGCCAGGTCCACAGCAAGGAGCTGAGCGAGGCGCACAAGCTGATCGTCGAGGCGGGGATCGCCCCGTCGCTGCACGAGCCGTTTGGCGAGATCTCGGACGAGATCATGCGCACCGCCGAAGAGGGCGGCTATGACCACATCGTGACGGGCAGCAGGCACCTGGGGCTGGTGCAGCGGACCCTCCAGGGCTCCGTTTCGGAGGCGATTGCCACCAAGTTCCCGGCGACGGTGACGATCGTCCACTAGGGCGCGGTGAGCCCGAGCGCCCGGCGCCAGTGAGCGTCCGGGCGCGGGCTACACTGCGCAACCATGACCAGCCGCACGCTCTCGATCGGCGGCACGCCATATCCGCTGCTCCTCCCCAGCATCCGCGACCCGCGGCTGCACGTGGCGGCGGTCATCATCAGCATCCACGTCCTTGGCCAGGTCGGGCTGCACTTCCGTGTGAGCGTGCCGCAGATCCTGGCGGCGATGCTGACCTGCGCGATCATCGAGGTCGCCCTCACCTTCCGCCAGGCGCGGTCGTTCGTGTGGCCGGCCAGTGCCCTGCTCACCGGCAGCGGCGTCGCCCTCATCCTTCGCGTCATCGGAACGCCGCCGGATGACCCGTGGAACACCTCAGCCTGGTACGTGTTCGCGGGCGTGGCCGCCTTCTCGATCCTGACCAAGTACGTCATCCGCTACCGCGGGTCGCACGTCTTCAACCCGTCGAACATCGGCCTGGTGGTCGCCTTCGTCCTGCTCGGCAGCTCGCGGGTCGAACCGCTCGACTTCTGGTGGGCGCCGATGAACGGATGGATGATCGCCGCGTACGCCGTGATCGTGGTGGGAGGGCTGCTCATCACCCGGCGTCTGCGCCTCCTCGCACTGGCAGGAACCTACTGGGTCGCCCTCGGCGTCGGGACGGGGATCCTGGCAGGCTCCGGACACTGCATGACCACCAACTGGTCGTTCGCGCCGGTCTGCGGATTCGACTTCTGGCGGGTGATCGTCACCTCTCCCGAGGTGCTGATCTTCCTCTTCTTCATGATCACCGATCCGAAGACGATTCCCGCCGGGCACGTCGGACGGATCATCTTCGGCCTGCTGACGGCGGTCGCCAGCACGCTCCTGATGGCGCCCCAGACCGACGAATTCGGGACGAAAGTGGGGCTGCTGGCGGGGCTCGTCATCGTCTCCGCCGCTCGGCCGCTCCTCGACCGCATCGTGCCGGAAGCTCGATCAGCCGCAGACGCCATTCGGCCGTTCGCCGCCGGCCTCTTCCCGGGAGGCGCCGGAGTGTCTCGAGCGGCTGCGCGGGTGGGGCTCGCCACGGCCGCGATCCTCCTCCTGGGCGTCGCGATCGTCGCCGCCGGGACCCCGGCTCGCGGCCTCGTGGTGCCGGAGATGACGGAGGCGTTGAATGGCGTCCCGCACGTCGTCGACCCAACCACCTTCCCGCCGATCACGATCGAGCAGGACGTAGCGGATTGGGACCACACAATCGCCGGACCGGGAGCGCAGGAGATCCTCGTGACGCTGGCCGAGAACCTCGAGGTGGAGAACCAGGCCCTGCTCCGAGCCGACGGCAGCCTCCTCCCCGCCGTCGACCATGGCGACCGATTGGTGGAGATGCGGGGCAGGCTCCGGAGTGCCGAGGCATCTGGCAGAACCGTGATCCAGCACTACCGGTTCGATGCTGTGCGCCTCGTCCTGATCGTGCCGTTCGGGGAGCAGACCGGGGTCAGCCTCGGCTTCGAGTCGCGTGGCACGGTGATCGAGGAGACCTACGATGCCGACGGGGCACTGCTCGATCGCACGACTGCCCCGTACGAGCTGACCTTCGCCGTCCGCCGCGCGACCGGTTCGCGGTGGCTCAACGTTGGCGTCCTGCCATCGGCGGATGGCTCCTGATTCGGACGCTCAGACTCCGAGGACGCTGGACGCCAGCGCGGTTCCCCTGATGCGTGCCTGGATCTTCGCGAACGCAGTATCTCGCGAGGTCGAGTCGTCGTCCCCAAATGGCGAGAAGCCGCAATCGTCGGTGGTGCCCAGGTGGCTTGGCGTGATGAAGCGCGCCGCCTCGAGCACCCGGTCGCGTACCTCTTCTGCCGTCTCGACGCGCGGGTCGAGCGGATCGGTCACCCCGACGAAGATCCGCCGCGAACCGGTCGCATAGCCGCCGAGGAGCCTGAGCACCGCTTCGCGATCGGCCTCGCTGGCCAGCTGCACGTAGAAGTTGCTCACGTTCATGCGGAAGAGGCTGGGGAAGAGCGCACCGTAGTCGACATCGGCGCTGTGGGTCGAATCTCGATCGCCCCCTGGACACGTATGCACCCCGACCCGGCGACGCTCCTCTTCGGTGAGCTGCGCGAGGACTCGGTTGTTGAGGTCCACGAAGGCGTTGAGCAATCCGCCCGACGGGTCGAGCTTCAGCGAGAGGCGGCCCTCGGTGAAGTCCATCTGGACGATGGCGCCGCGCTCGAGGCAGCCTCGGATCTCGGCAGCCGCCTCGGCTACGAGGTCGTCGAGGAACGCCTCGCGGGAGTAGCCGGCGATCCCATCCGATGGATACATGAGGCTGATTGCCGAGGCCGAGATAACGGCCTGCTTCAGCTGGGCGGTCGTCTCTCCCCGGGCGGCGTCCAGATACCTCCACGCCGGGGTGGCGTACCGGAAGGGACCGCTGGTGAGGACTGGCAGCTCGCGCGTGTGACCGTCCGCAAACGGGATGGTCACGCCCCCGCCGGCGAGGTCCAGGCCGGCTACCGGGTAGGTCGCAAAGCTCTGCTTGCGTTGCTCGCCATCGGTCACGACCGCGGACCCCGTCGCCTCGAAGCGGCGAAGCGTGTCGCGCACGGCATCATCGAAGAGGGCGTCGAGCTCCTCCGGCGCGATCTTCCCCGCGGCGGCGGCCTGCATGCCGGACTGAAGCGCCTCGGGTCGGGGGATGCTGCCGATCGGCTCAGTCGGTAGTGTCATGGCCGCATGCTAATCGATGGCCGCCCAACCCGGCGCCTCGGCCTCCTGACGCAGGCACTGCGGCATACTTGGCGGACTGCCGGTTGAACGACACGAGAGGGTGCGGATGACACGCGATGACGAGCGCCAGGTGCGAGCCCAGGAAGAGCCGATCGTCGGCGGACTGCCCGATGTGCCCGGCATCGGCGCCGCCATTCGGCTGACGCCAGGCCTCGGCCTACACCTGCGCGGACTTGCCGACGAGCTGCTGGTCAATGACTTCCCCGGAGCCACCCTCAGCCGCGCCGAGCGGGAGATGCTGGCCACCGCCGTCTCGGCCGCGAACGACTGCTTCTTCTGCATGGACTCGCACGCCGCCCATGCACACGCGCTCCTGGAACACTCCGGCGAGACCGAGCTCGCGCCCCTCCTCGACGCAGTGAAGCTCGGCTCGTCCGAGGGCTTCGACCCGAAGATGCAGGCGCTGCTGCACATCGCTCGAACGGTTCGACGCCAGCCGCGCGAGCTCACCCCAGCCGATGTCGGGGCGGCGCAAGAGGCCGGCGCGACCGACGCCGACATCCAGCTGGCCGTGCTCATTGCCGCCGCCTTCTCGATGTACAACCGCATGGTCGATGGGTTCCGGGCGCGCACGGCACCCACGCCTGAGGCCTACCGAGAGCGGGCTGGCGAGATCGCGACGCATGGGTACGGCGGCACACCCGTCACGCCCACGTCACGCTGACCGGCATTGATACCACCGCAACGCTAGGGTATCGCCGAGATGATGAATGCTGCCCGCATGTCCCTCGTGACGGCGCAATTGACGCCCACGTCGTATCTCGTCCTGGGCTTGATCGCCCGGGAGGGCCAATCGACGCCGTATGACCTCAAGCGTCACGTTACGGCCACGATCGGCCACTTCTGGTCGTTTCCGCATGCGCTGCTGTACAAGGAGCCGCAGCGCCTCAAGGAGCTGGGACTCCTCACGGAGGAACGGGAGGCCGATGGGCGTCGCCGGCGGCTCTTCTCGATCACCGATGCCGGCAGGCAGGCGCTCCGATCCTGGCTCGCACGCCCGGCCCAGCAGCCGACCGAGCTTCGCGATCTGGGCCTCCTGCAGCTCTTCTTCGCCGACCTTGAGCCAGCGACGACGGTCAACATCGCCAACGAACAGCTCGCCCTGCATCGCGCCCAGCTGGCCACGTACGACGCAGGGCGGACCGCCGCCACCCCCCGGGAGTCACACTCGCCCAGCCCGACCGTCGAGCACTGGCGCGGGGTGACCCTGCGGATGGGCCTCCTCTACGAGCGAGCGGCGGTCGAGTTCTGGGCTGGCGTCGCAGCCCGCGAACCCGCCGCCGGATCGGCCACTGCCCACAGCCGATTGAAGGACAGGCCTGCCCTCAAGCCGTGACGGGCTGACCCTCGAGAGTTACCTGCGACCGCGTCCGCTCGGTCGGCCCAGCCGAGCCAGCCCGAACAGGGCAGTCGACATCATGACCGCCAACGTCCCGATGAGGATCAGGCTCATTGTCAGCGACAGCGATAGCGACAACGGGCCACCGCCACCCAGGGAGGTGTTCGGGACCGTCGGGGCCGTCGGAGGCGCGCATGCGGCGCTCGTGATCACGTTGGTGTCGAGGGTGACCGCACCGTTGCGGGCCAGGGCCCGCCCCTGCAGCGTGGCGCCGGTCTTCAGGGCAATGGAGGTCAGAGCCATGATCGTCCCCTTGAAGCTCGTCGTGGTCTCGAGTGTGGCAGAGCTTCCGACCTGCCAGAACACGTTGCAGGCGCTGGCTCCATTGATCAATGCGACGCTGCTGGCCGGCGCGGTGATCAGGGTTGACGCCATTTGGAAGATGAACACCGCCTGCGAATCGCCTTCCGCGTCGAGAGTGAGTGTTCCGGTCACTCCAAAGGTTCCTGCGGCGGAGTCATAGACGCCAGCCTTGAGGACTTGCCCACCGAGCTCGGTGGCGATGGTCGTCACCGGTGTCCTGCCGGCGGCGTCGTTGTAGGCGGTGACCAGGGCGTTCTTCGCCTGGAGTGCGACTCCATCGGCCAGGTGCAGCGCGCCGACGTACGTCACTGACGAGAAGCCGGTCACAGCCGACCCCGGATGCAGCCCGATATCGCCCGTGATCTTCGTCGGACCCGTGTTGGTGATGGTCTCGCCCGCCAGGACGGCGAAGGATTTTGCCGTTCCGAGACCGACGGAAGTAGGGGCGGCCAGTGCGCTTGTCGCCATAACGACCGCCATCGAGGCAGTCAAGGCAAGGGTTCCAATGAGCTTCAGTATGCGAAACATGCGGTTAGTCCTTCGTGGGATTCGAGTGTGTCCGCTCCCGGAAGCCAATCGGTGATCCCGTTCTGTGCCGGGTGCTGAGGTTTCTTATCAAGCTGGCTCGCGTCGGAAGATCCCGATTCCGGCGATCACGACGAGCTCGAGGACCGTCCAGCCGACGATGGCAACGATGGCGGCGATATCCAGGATGGAGCCACCGGCAGCGAGCGCATTCGTGTTCAGGATTCCGTCGAACGGGCCGACGAATACCTGGCTGACGTTCAGGATGCCGGAGACGATGCCGTTCGCTTCGCGAGCGTCGAGCAGGAGGAAGACGATGCGCAGGACGATCAGGCCCTGCACGATGCCGAAGAGGAAGACCACGGCACGACGGGCGAATTCGCCGCCGCTCGGTCCGGACCTGGTCACGACGGTGCTTCGCTGTTGGATAGTCGCTGGCTGGTCGCTGACGGTCCCCGGTGCCTGGGGAGTCGTCGTCTGGTCAACCACGGTGGTGTGTTCTTCAATAGTCATGGGCGGACTGCGCCTCCATATTGGATCGTTCGTGAGGAACGGTCTATGTGATATGGTACTCTATGTACCAATGTTGTCAACACACCAGCTGAGTCCGACCTCGTACCTCGTCCTGGGACTGCTCGCACGGGAGGGCCCTTCCACCCCGTACGGGCTGAAGCGCCACGTCGCTGCCACGCTCGGGCAGTTCTGGTCGTTCCCCCACGCGCTGCTGTACGCCGAACCGCCGAGGCTGGCCGGGATGGGCCTCGTGACCGAGAAGCGGGAGCTGCAGGGGAGGCGGCGCCGCACCTTTACGATCACCGAGGCCGGAGACGATGCGGTGCAGCAATGGCTGGCGCGCCCATCGGGCGAGTTGACCGAGCTTCGTGACCCGGGGCTTCTTCAGCTCTACTTTGCCGACCTCGGGTCGACCGATACTCCCCGCATCATCGCTCGCGAGCAGCTGGCCATCCACCGAGACAAGCTCGAATCGTATACAGAACGCATCCACGCTCTGCGGAAGGCCCGGGGCGCTCGCGGTGCGGATGGCCAGCTCGACGAGTGGCACGGGCATAGCCTGCGGATGGGCATGCTGTACGAGCGGGCAGCGGTCGAGTTCTGGGAAGGGATGCCAGAGGAGCCCACCGGCGAGCTGAGCTAGGGCGCAGGCCAGCGCTGGAGGACGATCTCCGCATCGGCGGGATCCATGCGATACCCGCGCGCATCGGCGTCCCATGTGATCAGGTCGCGGTGCGCGACGCGCCGCATCACCTTGTTCGGACCTGCCACGATCCCGGCAAAGGCCGTGCCTGACTGCTTGCCGTAGCGGACCGCGAGGTCGGCATCCAGCACGAGAGCGGTATTCTGCGTCGACAGCTCGGCCACCTCGCGGAGGAGGCGGCGGCTATCAGCACCCTGGATGGCGTTGAGCACCTCGCCGAGCTGCTTGCGCCGCAGGTCCGCCTGATCGGCCTCATCCATCACCGGCTCTCCGCGCTGGTGCTGCGGACCCATCACCCATCGCCAGGCGAGCGCCATCAGCTGTTCCTCGGTGTCAGCCTCGAATTCAATCCTTGGCACCTGTACGCTCCTGTACATATATGTAGCGGGGCTGGCGCTAATCTATCACAGGTGGTAGACTGCGTCTCCGGCTGCAAGGCTGCGAACCGACTGATCTCATGGCCGTCGCACGACGGAGAGCCATCGGCAAACCCGTTTCGTATCGACTTGGCCGCAAATGGGGGCAGAGGAGTCAACCATGCGTTTCACACGAATCTCTACCTACGATCTGACCAAGGGCACCTTCCCTGAGCTGACCAGCATTGCCGAGACCGGCATTCTGCCGACCTTCGTCAAGGAGCCCGGCTTCGTGAACTACGGACTGGTCGACGTTGGCAACCACAAGGTCGTCTCGATCTCCATCTGGGAGACTCGCGAAGAGGCCCTGAAGTCGGCCGACATGGCCGCCACCTGGGTCCGCCAGAACATCGCGGATCGGGTCCACCTCGTCACCACCTACATCGGTGACCTGGCCCTCTTCCGCGGCATGCCTGTCGCCGCCTAGTCCCGTTTGAAGGCTGCCTGCACGGACGGCAACTCGCCCTCCCTGCACCGATAGCCACAAGAGTCGCTCCGGCATCTGCCGGGGCGACTTTTGCGTTGTCCCGTGCTTGACGCCTGCCTCGCGGCGTGGCTAACTCGCCCGCGTGGACGGCCAAGTCCGATGACCGATTTCCTGGCTGATACGACCGCCCTGCTGGCACGCACCCCCACCCTGCTGCGGACCCTGCTCATCGGCCTGCCTGACGGCTGGACCGGTGTCCCCGACGTCGCCGAAGGCTGGCGACCCCGCGACGTGGTGGGCCACCTCATCACCGGCGAGCAGACCGACTGGATGACCCGGACGCGGCGGATCCTTGAGCAGGGCACCTCCGTCCCCTTCGACGCGTTCGAGCGCTTCGCGATGCTGGATCGGGACGCGGGCGTGCCCCTCGACGATCTCGTGGAGCGGTTCGGGGCGCTCCGCGCCGACAACCTTGCGGCGCTCGCCGAGCTGGTCACCGACGCCGACCTCGACCGCCGCGGCCTGCACCCCTCGCTGGGCGAGGTGACGCTGCGCGAGCTGCTCGCGACCTGGGCGGTCCACGACCTCGACCATGTCAGCCAGATCTATGCCGGCCTCGCCGGCTCGCACGATGCCGATGTCGGACCATGGAGGGCCTACCTGGGAATCCTGCTGCGACGAGAGGATCCGTCAGCGGTGCCGGGCTAGGCGGCCACCGCCGGAGGGTGGTGCTGGTCGGGGCGAGAGGATTTGAACCTCCGACCTCATCGTCCCGAACGATGCGCGCTACCTAACTGCGCCACGCCCCGACCGTGCCATCGGGTGCCGATGGGAGCCGAAGTCTAGCAGCCGATCTCGCTAAGCGCCGCTGGCGGCCACGGCGAGCTGGGCGAGCCGCTCCCACTCTCCCGCCTGGGCGGCGGGGACGACCACCCAGGCCTTCATCGGGCGGCCCAGGCCGGAAGGATCGAACTGCTGCGCGCCATCGATGCGCAGCGCGTCGGCGAGCGCGTCGGGGGCGAGCTTGAAGGTCATGGCCTCGCCCCACAGGCCCCCGATCGCCTTGCCGTTGAGCTTGAGGGTGGGCATCCCGAACATGCTGCTGGCCCTCACCCCGGCGCCCTCGAGCCCGGCGGCGATCTCCTCGTAGCGGCGCTGCGTGGCGCCCGAGACGGGCGGTCGATCCATGGAGGTAGGGTAGCGCCCCGCGGACCGCCATGGCCCACCCCTACACTGCGCCGATGGCGTGGCTCACGGACACCGATCGCAGGCTCATCGGCCTGACCTGGCTGGTCAAGCTGGGCGTGCTGCTGGTGGGTGCGATCGCGTACGTCTCGTTCCGCAACGGCGTGATCGATCAGCCCGGCGACCTGCTGCGCATGTGGAGCCACTGGGACGGGCCGCACTACCTCGACCTGATCGTGTTCGGGTATCGCGACGGGGACTCGAGCGGGCTGGTGGGGCCGCACGGCTATCGCTCGGTCTTCCCGGAGGACCTCGCGCTCTACATCGTCTTCTATCCGCTCTTCCCCTGGCTCGGCACCGTCGTGAACCTCCTCGTCGACGACCCGCTGGTCAGCGCCTTCGTCGTCACGACCATCGCCTCCATGTTCGTCGCCCCGCTGCTCTATCGGCTCGTCCGTCACGAGGAGGACGCATCGGTCGCGCTGCGGGCAGCCTGGTTCGCGCTCATCTTCCCGACCGCGTACTTCCTGCACATCGGCTACACCGAGGCGCTCTTCATGGCCCTCGTCCTCGGCTCGTTCCTGGCCGCCCGGACCGAGCGGTGGTGGCTGGCCGGCCTGCTTGGGGGGCTCGCCGCCCTGGCGAGGATCAACGGCCTGGTGCTGATCCCGGCACTCGCGGCCGAGGCGTTTACCCAGTGGCTGCAGCGCCCGCCGGAGGAACGGCGCCTGCGCCTGGAATGGCTGGCGATCGGGCTGGTGGCCCTCGGCTTCGGCATCTACCTGGGCCTCAACTACGCCATCTACGGGACCCCGTTCGAGTTCCTGCGCGTCCAGCACGACCACTGGTTCAAGTCGCTCGCGGCACCGTGGGACGCAGTCAGTGGGGCATTCGACTGGTTCCGCAGCGCCAAGCCCGACAGCCGGCTGATGTACGGCTTCATGGAGCTTCTCTTCGTGGCCATCGCACTCGGCGGCACGATCTTCGCGGCCTTCCGGTTCCGGCCGTCATGGTTCATCTGGATGGCCGGCAACACGCTCCTGTTCCTGTCGACCTCGTTCCTGCTGTCGACGCCGCGCTACGCCCTGACCCTCTTCCCGCTGTTCGTGACCCTGGCGCTGGCCAGCGCTCGCACCTGGATGCTCGTGCTCCTGTCCGCGCTGTCCATCGGTGGCCTGATCTACTTCGCGGGGCGCTTCGCGACCGGCGTCTGGGCCTTCTGAAAGGCACCGAGCCTCGACCGTGCGGGGCAGCGTGAGCGGCGGTTTCGTGATCTGGCGGCGGACATGAAGAGTCCCGAAGGAACCGCGGCGACCGTTGATGTAATCTCCAGTCGGCCAGCTGCCCCTCCGGGACGCCCCTAGCATGCCAGCCTCCGGCTGAGGCACACAAGGGGACTTATCCACCACTTCTCGGCGATCTCGCGGAGTTATCCACACCCAATCCGCGAGCGAAGGGGCGGTGTACGGCTAGGCCCCGATCGCGATCGCCTGGAGCCCCGGCAGCGCGTCCACCGAATCGGTCCGTCGCAGCGGTATCCATGCCGCCAGGTGGCCATCGGGCCGAATCAGGAAGGCCGATGGGCCTGCGCCGGCATACGCGCGGCGGATCTCGCCCGCATCGTCCGCCAGGACGGTCACACCGCTGAGCGGCCCATCCGGGCCAATTGCCGCAATCCGGCAGGGGGCGGGCCAGGCCAGCCGCGAGGCGCGAATCGCGGCCGAGGCCGCCACCCGCGGAGAGTCGCCGGCCAGCAGGACCACGAAGCCGGTGCCGAACAGGTCGCGCAGCCGCGCTCCGTCCGCCCCGTCGAGGAACCGGCAGCTTGCATCCGGCGCGACGCCGCCGATGGCGGGGATGCGCTGCTCGCGCGTCTCTGCCACCACGATTGGCGAGTCCGCATAGCTGAACGGCTGGGCGAGGCGCCCCGAGTTGACGAGTCGTCGCAGGCGCGGCATCCGCAGGCTGCCCCGCAGGATCGCGTTGCGCAGGACTCGGCGGATGCGCCCGCGGGGGACCATGAACCGCATGCTTGCGTCGGTGACGGCGAGGTTCTCCAGCGCCGCCGCGCGGCGCTCGGTGTGGTAGCTCTCAAGCAGCTCCTCCGAGGCGCGACCGCCGAGGACCAGGGCCAGCTTCCAGGCAAGGTTCTCGGCATCGGCCACGCCGGAGTTCAGGCCTCGCGCGCCGAAGGGGCTGACGAGGTGCGCCGCGTCGCCGGCCAGGATCACCCGACTGATGCGGAAGCGCTCGACGAGTCGCTGATGGAATCGATACGGCGTCAGCCAGAGGAGCTCGTAGTCGGTGGTCGAACCGATCACCGCCCGAACACGGCGGTCGAGGCCGCCGCTGGCCCGCTCAGCCTCGACATCGGTCCCGGGCGGGACCTGCCAGTCGATGCGCCACGTGTCGTCCGGCTGCGGATGGATCAGCACCTGGCGCCCCGGGTTCCACGGCGGGTCGAAGAAGAAGCGCCGCTCGCGGGGGAATGGCAGCCGGGCGCGGATGTCACAGATCAGGAACAGGTCCGGGAACGAATGGCCCGGAAATCCCACCCCGATGGCGTGGCGGACGGCGGAATGCGCGCCGTCGGCGCCGACCAGGTACCTGGCCCGGATCGTCGTTTCGCCATCTGGCGTGTCACACCGGATCGTTACCCCGTCGTCGTCCTGCGAGATGCCGGAGAGGCGGTGGCTCCAGCGGAGGTCGACCTCGGGGAGCTCGGCCAGGCGGGAGACCAGCATCTCCTCGACCTCGGTCTGGTTGATGTTCACGAACGGCGGGAAGTGATCCCGGCTGGTGTCGGGAAGCCGGATCTGGAACAGCTCGCGGCCGCGGAAGTAGGTCCGCCCCAGGTTCCATTGCACCCCGCGGCTCGCCACCGCTTCGCCGATCCCGAGCCGCGCCCAGATCTCGAGCGTCTCGCGCTGCATGCAGAGCGCCTTGCTGCCCTCGCCGGTGTGCTGCGGGTGCTGCTCGAGCAGGACGACCCGCACCCCCATCTGGGCGAGGCGCCCTGCCAGGGTCATGCCCACCGGCCCGGCGCCGACAACGGCGACCTCGGCGTCGAAGGGCAGCGACGGATCGGTCCGGGCCATCAGCCGGTCAGTGCGTCCCACACGGCGCGGTCGCGCTCAACCGTCCACACCCGCGGGTGATCGATGCCGTCGAGCTCGTCCCAGGCGCGCTGCACGTTGAAGGGCATCGTGTGCTCGAAGATCGGGAAGCTGCCGTAGCGCGGCTCGAGCGCCGCCCGGGTGGACCGATACGCCTCGGCGGGCGTCCCGCCCCCGTCCTTTACGGCGCGGGTGCCGTCGAGGACGGCTGAGAGGAAAGCGCGCGTGTCGTCGATTGCCTGCCCGACAGCCTGATCACGGACGACTGGCCCGCGGCCGCCGACCAGCTGGCGCGCGCCCAGTGACGCCACGGCCTCGAGCGTGCCGCCGCGCCAATCGGCGATGTGCCCGTCGCCCATGTAGGGAGCGGCCTGCGCCTCGACCAGGTCGCCGCCGAAGCAGATCCCCTCGTCCGGCAACCAGACGACGATGTCGCCGGCAGTGTGACCCCGCCCGAGGTAGCGGAGCTCCACCACGCGGCTGCCCAGGTCGATCTGCATCGTGTCGTCGAAGGTGTCGGTGGGCCGGGTGAGGCCGGGGATTGTCTCGGCTCCCTCGAAGAGGCGTGGCATGCGGCCCGCCTCGCTCGCCCAGTCCTCCATCCCCCGCTCGTCGATCCAGGCCGCCGTGTTGCGGTGGGCGACGATTCGGCGCGCACCGAAGGCGGAGGTGCCCAGCACTCGGACGGCGTGGTAGTGGGTGAGCACCAGGTCGCCGAACGGGAGGTCGGTGAGCGTCCGGATGACCTCGATCCACCGCCGGGCCATGACCGGGGTGGCACGCGCCTCGATGGCGAGCACGGCATCGGTCCCGATAATGCAGCCGACATTGGGGTCACCCTGCGCGGTGTAGGCGTAGACGCCCGGGGCGAGCTCCTCCAGGGTGGCGGTCTTCTCGGCCAGGTCGGCCGACGATGCGAAGGGCCTGCGGCTCACGCCGCGGATGATAGGCCGCGACCTACGAAAGCGCCGGGAGCTCCACCACCTGCGCGTGCAGCATCCCGTCCACCGCGCGGAGCCCGTCCAGCACCGCGTCGGAGATGGCCTGGTCGACGCTCACGAACATCATCGCCTCCCCGGCGGCCGAGAGGCGTGACAGCTCGAGCGAGCTGATATTGACCCCGGCCGCGGCGAGGGCGCTGCCGACCGCGCCAACGATCCCGGGCTGGTCACGGTGGCGAGTGACGAGGATCGTGCCGGCCAGCTCCGCGTCGATGGCGAAGCCGTTCACGCCGGCGAGGTGCGGGCGGCCATGCGCTGATGACCCGGACAGCGTCACGCGTGCGTCGCCCTCCCCCACCTCGAGGATGACCAGCGAGGCGAAGGGGTCGGCTGTATCGCTGCGTTCCTCGGAGACGGCGAGGCCCCGCTCGCGCGCCACGACGTCGGCGTTCACCGCGTTCACCCGCTGGTCTGTGACGGCCTCGAGCAGACCGGCCAGCACCGCGGTCCGGATCGGTGCGCCGTCCCAGGCCGATATCTCGCCCGCGTAGGTGAGGGTGATGCCGTCGAAGGGCACTGTGACCAGCTGGCGCGCCAGGACCGCGAGGCGACGGCCCAGCTCGACGTAGGGGTGCAGATGCGGCGCGACCTCTCGCGCCACGGACGGGGCGTTCAGTGCGTACGGCGGGGTCACCCCCGACAGGGCCATCACCAGCTGCTCCGCCATCTCCACCCCGACCCTGCCCTGCGCCTCCGAGGTCGACGCACCGAGGTGCGGCGTCAGGATCGTGTTGGGGGCGTCGCGGAGCGGGTTGTCGGCCGCCATCGGCTCGGCCGAGAAGACGTCAACCGCCGCGCCGGCCAGCCGTCCATCGATGAGCGCCCGCGCCAACGCAGCCTCGTCGACCAGGCCGCCGCGCGCGACGTTCAGCAGGACCGCGCCGGGCTTCATCGCGCCGAGCTGCGCCTCGCCGATCAGGCCGCGGGTCTGGGCGGTGAGCGGAACATGCACCGTGATGACGTCCGACCGCACCAGCAGCTCGGGGAGCCCAACCAGCCGCGCCGCGTTCTCATCGGCCTGCTCGGCGGTCATGAACGGGTCGTGGGCGATCACCCGCATCTCGAAGGCGGCGGCACGGCGGGCCACCGCCTTGCCGATCTTTCCCAGGCCGATGATCCCCAGCGTGCGATGGCGCAGCTCGGCGCCGATGAACCGGCCGCGCTCCCACTCGCCACGGCGCACCGACGCGTCGGCTCCGGGGATCTGCCGGAGCAGCGACAGCATGAGGGCCATCGTGTGCTCGGCCGCCGCGATCGTGTTCCCGGTCGGGGCATTGACGACCATCACCCCACCGCGTGTAGCCGCCGCGAGGTCGACGCGATCGGTCCCGACGCTGGCGACTCCGACCACGCTGAGGCGGGGGGCGGCGACCGCCAGAAGCTCTTCGTCAACGCGCGTCTGCGAGCGCACCACCAACGCGTCCCAGCCCCCGTCCTCGCGCAGCGCGTCGAGGAGGGCGGCGCGCGGCAGGTTGAGGCGGACGGCGGTGTCGTGGGCGGCGGTCAGGATCTCCAGCCCGTCCTGGGCGACCGGTTCGGCGACCAGGATGCGGGACATGCGGCGAGTCTAGTTGCCCTCGTCGGCGAGTGGCGCCACCCGCTCGTCGTGCCAGACCTCGTACGCCTCGCCGACGGCCGTCTCGAATTTGAGCCCCATCAGCACCACGCCGGCAAAGCCGGCGGCGCGAGCCTCCACGGCGATCGCCTTGGCGGCTCGCCAACCGAACTACCGCTGCGGGGACTCCGTCAGCGCC
>DASSIB010000079.1:0-7529 GCA_035692365.1 Candidatus Limnocylindria bacterium
CTCCGTCCAGGTCGCGGCCGAAGTGCGCCGGCACCTCGAAGGAGCCGTGTATGACACGGTCGTTCCGCGCAGCATCCGCCTCTCCGAGGCGCCCTCCCACGGGGTGCCGATCGCCATCTACGACCCTTCGTCGCGCGGAGCTGAGGCGTATGGGCGCCTCGCCGCCGAAGTGACCGCCCGTGGCTAAGACCTTCGGCCTGGGGCGCGGGCTGGATGCCCTCATACCGCGGGCCGCCACCACGGAGATCCCGGAGATCCCCCTCGAGAGGATCGCCCGCAACCCCCATCAGCCACGGAATCGGTTCGACGAGGCCGAGACGGCCGAGCTCGCCGCGTCGATCGCGCTGCACGGCGTGCTGCAGCCGATCGTGGTGCGCGCATCGGCCGATGGAGGCTATGAGCTGATCGCCGGCGAGCGTCGCCTGCGCGCGGCCCGGGTGGCGGGCCTGACCCACATCCCGGCGGTCATCCGGGAGTCGGCGCCTGGCGAGCAGCTCGAGCTCGCTCTGGTCGAGAATCTCCAGCGCCAGGACCTCAACGCGATCGAGGAGGCCGCCGCGTACCGGGAGCTCATCGACCGGTTTGCCCTCTCGCACGAGGAGGTGGCCCGCAGGGTCGGGAAGAGCCGGGCGGCGATCAGCAATGCCCTCCGCCTCCTCGACCTCACCAGCGAGACGCGCGAGGCGATCGCCGATGGGCGCATCACCGAGGGCCACGGCCGCGCGCTTGCCGCGCTCACCGTCCCGGAGCTCCAGCGCGCGGCGCTCCTGATCGTGATCGAGCGGCACCTCTCTGTGCGGCAGACCGAGGAGCTGGTCCGGCGAAAGCGCGACTCGGCGCCATCCCACCGGGGCAGCTCGATAGGCGGCGACCTGGCCGATCTGGAGGCCCAGCTGCGCGGGCTGCTCGCCACGAGGGTCGGCATCGTCCGCACGCGTCGCGGTGGTCGCCTCGTCATCGATTTCTACTCCGACGAGGAGCTCGATCGCCTTCACGCGATCATCGCTCGCGGCGTGGGAGGTGGCGCGTGACGGCCCAGCCAGAGCGGCGCGCGCGTCGCAGCAAGGTCGGATCGGACTACACCGCCGAGAACATCCAGGTGCTCGAGGGCCTGAGCGCCGTCCGCAAGCGCCCGAGCATGTACATCGGCTCGACCGACTCGCGCGGCCTGCATCAGCTGGTGTGGGAGATCGTCGATAACAGCATCGACGAGGCGATGGCCAACGTCGCGACCCGGATCGACGTCACCGTGCACGCCGACGGCCGGGTCGAGGTCGTTGACGACGGGCGCGGTATCCCGGTGGGAAAGCATCGCTCGGGGAAGGACGCGCTCGAGGTCGTCCATACCGTGCTCCACGCGGGCGGCAAGTTCGGCGGGGGAGGCTACAAGGTCTCCGGTGGCCTCCACGGCGTGGGCGTGAGCGTCGTCAATGCCCTCTCGGTTGCGATGCGGGTGGAGGTTCTCCGCGACGGGAAACGCTATGTGCAGGAGTACAGCCGCGGGGCGCCGAAGGGCTCCGTCAAGCAGCAGGGGGGCGCAGCCGAGGCGAACCGGGGTCTCGCGACCGCCAAGGAGCGGCAGCACGGCACGCGCACCTTCTTCCAGCCCGATCCGGAGATCTTCGAGGACCTCGACTACAGCTGGGACCTGATCGCGACCCGCCTTCGCGAGTCGGCCTACCTCAACAAGGGACTCTGGATCTGCCTCCGCGACGAGCGGATCGATCGCGAGAAGAACTTCTACTTCGAGGGCGGCGTAACGAGCTTCGTCAGGCACCTCAATCGGCGCCGCGACGTGCTCAACCAGCGCCCGATCCACGTCGAGCGCATGGTCGGCACGACCAGCGTCGAGGTGGCGCTCCAGTACAACGACGGCTTCGCCGAGAACGTGCTCGCCTTCGCCAACAACATCCACACCGTCGATGGCGGCACGCACGTGACCGGCTTCCGCGCCGCCCTCACCTCGTCGCTGAACGACTGGGCTCACAAGGCTGGCGTCCTGTCCGAGAAGGACGCGAATTTGAGCGGCGACGATGTCCGCGAGGGTCTCACCGCGGTCATCAGCGTCAAGCTCACCGACCCCCAGTTCGAGGGCCAGACGAAGGCGAAGCTGGGCAATGCCGACGTGAAGGGCGCCGTCCAGGCGGCGGTCACCGACGGGATCATCCAGCACCTCGAGGAGAACCCGGCCGACGGCCGACGGATCATCGAGAAGTCGGTCACCGCGGCGCGTGCCCGCGAGGCGGCCCGCAAGGCGCGCGACCTCGTCATCCGGAAGGGGGCGCTCGACGGCATGGCACTCCCCGGCAAGCTGGCCGACTGCCAGGAGCGCGATCCGGCGAGGAGCGAGCTGTACATCGTCGAGGGCGACTCGGCCGGCGGCTCGGCAAAGCAGGGACGCGACCGCCGCACCCAGGCCGTACTGCCCCTCCGCGGCAAGCTGCTGAACGTGGAGAAGGCCCGGCTCGATCGGGTCCTCTCGAGCGAGAACATCCGCCCATTGATCATCGCGCTCGGCGCGGGCATCGGCGACCAGTTCGACATTGCCAAGCTGCGCTACCACAAGATCTGCCTACTCTCAGACGCCGATGTCGACGGTGCGCACATCAGCACGCTCCTCCTCACCTTCTTCTTCCGGCACATGCCCGACGTGATCGAGCAGGGCTACCTCTACCTCTGCCAGCCTCCGCTCTACAGGGTGAGCACGGGAAAGGTGACCCGCTACGCCAAGGATGAGAAGTCCCGCGACCAGGCGATGAAGGAGCTGTCGCGGGAGGGGAAGACCAAGAACATCAGTGTCCAGCGCTTCAAGGGGCTCGGCGAGATGAATCCCGAGCAGCTGTGGGAGACGACGATGAACCCGGACACCCGCACCCTCCTACAGATTTCGGTGCGGGAAGCTTCCGATGCGGACGAGGTGTTCAGCACACTCATGGGGGAGAAGGTCGAGCCTCGGCGCGACTTCATTCGAGGCGAGGCCCGCAAGGTCCGCAACCTGGACTTCTAGGAGCCGATACGAGACCGATGCCAAGCCGACACGTCGCCGACATCCGCCAGGTCGAGGGGAAGACCGGCCGCAAGCTCGAGGACTGGTGCGCGCTGCTCGAGGCGAACGGCGTCGGGGAGCGCCGCGAGGCCGTCAACTTCCTGCGCGACGGGTACGCGATCAGCCACGCCTTCGCGCTGGCGATCGCGGCGCACTGCCTCCGCCCGTCGCGGACGGACGAGTTCGGGGCAGAGACCTTCTGGGACGACGAGGATGACCGCTGGTGAGCACAGCCCGCCGCAAGCCGGCGACGATCGGCAGCAGCCGCCTGATCGAGGGCACCGACGGCCGGCGCTACGCCTTCGCGGACCACAACTGCTTCGCGTGCGGGGGCACGAACCCGATCGGGATGCACCTGGCGATCGAGCTCGGCGAGGGGACCGCCAGCACCACCTGGCTGCCGGGGCCGAACTTCGTCGGGTGGGAGGAGAAGGTCCACGGCGGCCTTCTCGCCACACTCCTCGACGAGGTGATGGCGTGGGCGCCCTCGAGCTTCGACTCGTGGGCCGTCACCGCCGAGATGTCGATCCGCTACCGCTCGCCAGCCAATCCCGGAGAGCCGCTCACCGCCCGTGGCTGGGTCACGGAGCGGCGCCGCCGGATCTACCAGGTGCGCGGTGAGGTGCGGGGAGCAGATGGTCGCCTCGTGGCGGAGGCCCACGGCCGGTTCCTGGGGGCGAGCCCATCGGCCAAGGCCGAGCTGAAGGCGCGCTACGGGATGCCGGCCGAGATGACGGTCGCCGGGGCGCGCGAATGACCACAGCGACAAACGCGACACGAGTGCGGGAGTAAGCGAAGGACCGATGGATACCGAGCGGATCGACGCCGTCCGGCGCGTCTCGATCGAGGACGAGATGCGATCGGCGTACATCGACTACGCCATGAGCGTGATCGTGGCGCGGGCGCTGCCCGACGTCCGCGATGGGCTGAAGCCCGTCCATCGGCGAATCCTGTACACGATGCACGAGATGGGGCTCCGTTCGAACGCCGCCTACCGGAAGTGCGCCGGCGTTGTGGGCGACGCGCTCGCCAAGTACCACCCGCACGGCGACGTCGCCCTGTATGACGCCCTGGTGCGCATGGCGCAGGACTTCAGCCTCCGCTACCCCCTCGTCGACGGCCAGGGCAACTTCGGGTCGGTCGACGGCGATCCCGCCGCAGCCTACCGGTACACGGAAGCGCGACTCACCGCGATCAGCGACGAGATGCTGGCCGACATCGAGAAGGAGACCGTCGACTACGTCGACAACTACGACGGTCGTCTCCGCGAGCCCACCGTCCTGCCGGCGCGGCTGCCGAACCTGCTCATCAACGGCAGCTCCGGGATCGCGGTGGGGATGGCGACCAACATCCCGCCCCACAACCTGACCGAGATCTGCCAGGCGGTGATTTCGCTCATCGACAACCCGGATCTCACCGTCGACGAGCTGTGCGAGATCGTCCGCGGACCTGACTTCCCGACTGGCGGCACCATCTTCCGCTTCGAGGACCAGCGCAACAGCCTCACCGGCGAGAAGGAGCGGATCGACGTGATCCGCCACATGTACGCCACCGGACGCGGACGGGTCGTCATCCGCGGCCAGGTCGCGTTCGAGGAGGACGCGCGCGGCCGCATCTCGGTTGTCATCACCGAGCTGCCGTACCAGGTCAACAAGACCACCCTGATCGAGAAGATGGCCGAGCTGGTGAGCGGCAAGCGGATCACCGATGTCAGCGACATTCGCGACGAAAGCGACAGAACCGGCATGCGGATCGTCGTCGAGATCAAGCGCGATGGGTCGCCGCACACCGTGATGCAGCAGCTGTTCAAGCACACGGCCCTCCAGACCAGCTTCAGCGCAAACATGCTTGCCCTCGTCGACGGGCAGCCGCAGACCCTTGGCCTCAAGCGGATGCTCGAGCACTACATCGCCTATCGGCGCGAGATCATCCGGCGCCGCACCGAGTTCGACCTGGCGCGGGCCCGCGAACGAGCGCACATCCTCGAAGGGCTGAAGATCGCCCTCGACAACCTCGACGAGGTGATCAAGACGATCCGCGCCTCCGCGGACACCGATGCGGCGCGTGAGGCGCTGGTCAAGCGGTTCAAGCTCAGCGAGGCCCAGGCCAACGCGATCCTCGAGATGCAGCTACGCCGGCTGGCCGCGCTCGAGCGCAAGAAGATCGAGGACGAATACGAGAGCGTGATCCGGCTCATCGCCGAGCTGGAGGACCTGCTGGCCAACCCGCGCAAGGTCCTCACCGCGATCCGAGACGAGCTCGACGAGCTGATCCGCAAGTACGGCGACGACCGCAAGACCCGGATCGAGTCCGACGCCAACCGCGAGCTCACCGCGGAGGACCTCGTCGCAGCCGAGGATGTCGTCGTCACCCTCTCCCAGCGCGGCTACATCAAGCGACAGCAGATAGGCACCTTCCGCTCGCAGCGCCGCGGCGGGAAGGGGAAGCTGGCGATGATCACCCGGGAGGAGGACGCGGTGCGCCACCTGCTGGTGGCAAACACCCACGACAACATCCTCTTCTTCACGAACCGCGGGCGGGTGTTCATCACCAAGGTCCACACCCTCCCCGAGGCGAGCCGCCAGGCGAAGGGGCTGCCGATCATCAACCTGCCGGGGGTGATGGTCGACCAGGGCGAGTACGTCAGCGCGATCATCACCCTGCCGCAGTTCGAGGCCGATCACTACATGGCCATGGCCACGCGCGGCGGAATGATCAAGAAGACCTCGCTGGCGGAGTACGCCAAGATCCGCAGCAACGGGCTCATCGCCATCAGCCTGGTCGAGGGCGACGAGCTGCGGTGGGTGGGCCTCACCGATGGGCAGAACGACATCATCCTCGCCACCAGGAACGGGCAGGCGGCGCGCTTCCACGAGAACGAGGTCCGCCCGATGGGGCGGGACACGCGTGGCGTCACCGGGATTCGCCTGCGCGCCGGCGACGAGGTGATCGGGATGGAGGTGGTCGCGCCGTCCGCCGAGCTGCTGGTGGTCACCGAGCAGGGCTACGGAAAGCGCACCGTGCTCGAGGACTTCCCGCGGAAGCACCGCGCTACTGGTGGCGTGATCGCCAACTCCCTGAACGCGGAGACCGGCAAGGTCGCCGCGGTGCGCGTGGTCGGACGCGAGGACGAGGAGCTGATGCTCATCACCGAGGAGGGCACCATCCTTCGCACCGAGGTGAGCAGCGTGAACCGCTATCGCCGCGCGTCACGCGGCGTGACGGTGATGAAGCCCGGCGAGGGTGATCGCATCGTCTCGATCGCCGTGTTCGTGGACGATCGGCCCCTGGCACCGGACGAGGACGCGGAAACCGAGGGCTGAACGCGGCCGCCGAGGGGCTAGAATCGGCCGCGGGAGACCATCCGCACCGGAGACCCGAGTGTACGCCGACGAGTTCAGCATCTACGCCGGCAACGCCAACAAGCCGCTCGCGAAGCAGATCTGCCGCTACCTGCGCACGTCGCTCGGCAAGGCAGAGGTCTTCAAGTTCGCCAACGACAACATCTTCGTGCGCGTCATGGAGAACGTGCGTGAGCAGGACGTCTTCCTGGTGCAGCCGACCTCGCGCCCCGTCAACGACTCGGTCATGGAGCTGCTCATCATGATCGACGCGTTCAAGCGCGCCAGCGCAGGGCGGATCACCGCCGTGGTGCCGTACTACGCGTACGGACGCTCGGACAAGAAGGATCAGCCGAGGGTGCCGATCACGGCGCGCCTCGTCGCCGACATGCTCACCGTGGCTGGGGCCGATCGAGTCCTCACGATGGACCTCCACCAGGGGCAGATCCAGGGCTTCTTCTCCATCCCCGTCGACGAGCTGACCGCCGTCAACATCCTCTCCCGCTACATTCGCGAGAAGGACCTGCCCGACATCGTGGTCGTCAGCGAGCTCGGCTTCGCCAAGAAGGCGCGCAACTTCGCCGAGATCCTGCAGGCACCGCTGGCGATCGTCGAGAAGCGGCGCGTCGGCAACGAGGACAAGACCGAGCTGATGAACATCATCGGCGACGTCTCCGGCAAGACCGCGGTGATCATCGACGATGAGATCGACACCGCAGGCTCGCTGCTCGAGGCGGTCTCCGCGCTCGTCGCCGAAGGGGCCGTCAACATCTACTCATGCGCCACGCACGGCGTCTTCTCGAAGGGGGCGCTCGAGCAGATCGAGGCGAGCCCCATCACCGAGGTGATCGTCACCGACACGATCCCGCTCCCCGACAACGCCAACCGCGACAAGGTCACCGTCCTCTCGATCGCGCCGCTCTTCGGCGAGGCGATCAAGCGCATCCACCGCGGAGAGAGCGTTGGTGCCCTCTTCTCATCGGAGGTCCAGCTGGTCGAGGAGATGACCTTCTGGGGCAGCCACGCCGACGACGAGGAGCCGCCGGTCGCCCCCGAGGCCTGATCGTCCAGACGGGCTGATCGGCCCAGCCGGATATACTCGATCCTCCAGATGCTGAAGTTCCTCTCCAGGCTGACGGACT
>DASSIB010000080.1:0-17946 GCA_035692365.1 Candidatus Limnocylindria bacterium
CTGCTGATGCCATGAGCGGGGATCTCCTTCTCTGTTCTGATCGGCGCGGCGATTTCGCCTGTCTACCTCTACGACGCTTCGAGACCCGCAGGATCGACACCCTCACGGACCAACACGCGCGTAGTCATATGCCGACTACAACGGCGCCTGGGGGTCGCTGGAAGCCTCGGCTACGCATCACGGCAACCGCGGTGCGACTATCCCGACCCCCGGGGCGGCCTCACGGCGTCGGATCAGGGCCCAGACGCGCTGATGTAACCCCATGGCGACTAATGCCCCAACCTTGACGGGCGCAGACGTGCCCGCTAGATCGGTCGCTGGCGCAGCCGTGCCCCGGCAAAGGCGAAGAGTGAGGCGGTGACCGCGAAGTGCCCGACCATGGCGGGCACCACGGAGCCGGTCGTGACGGTCGCCAGGCCTGCGGCGTAACCCAGGATCACCGAGCCCGCCAGGAAGTACCAGTCCCGCTCGTTCCAGAGGCGCCGGTGGGCCAGTCCGTAGAGCAGCGCCTGCACCACCAGCGCGGTTCCCACGCCACCGGGGAGCTCGGCGAAGAGGAGCATCCCCAGCACGATCGAGCGGAACTGGAGCTCCTCGGCGAAGGCGTTGGCCGCGGCTCCGGCGAGGCGCGAGGCGAGGAGCGGGGTCGGCAGCGGCAGGATGGCGCGGTACCGGACAAACGCGAGCACGAGGCCGTTCAGGATCGCCACGGCGCAGAAGAGCAGCATCACCGGCAGCATCGTTTCGGGGTCGCCCGGCGTCAGGAAGAGCTGGGCGCGGCCGCGTGGCAGGATGAAGGCGATCCCGATCGCGAACAGCACCACCAGCCCGTAGTAGGAGAGCGGGCCGACCCACGGAGCGCGGGACCGGAAGTAGTCGGAGCGCATGATGCGGTCCGAGTCGAAGCGCAGCAGGACCAGGAAGATCGTCAGCCCGAGCGCAATCGAGAGGCGCAGCGATTCCTGGAAGTCCACGCTACTGCCCGTCGTCCATGCGAAGGATGGCCAGGAAGGCCTCCTGCGGGATCTCGACGGAGCCGATCCGCTTCATCCGCTGCTTGCCTTCCTTCTGCTTCTCGAGGAGCTTGCGCTTGCGGGTGATGTCGCCGCCGTAGCACTTGGCCAGCACGTTCTTGCGCATCGCCCGGATCGTCTCGCGGCTGATGATATGCGAGCCGATTGCCGCCTGGACCGGCACTTCGAACATCTGACGCGGGATCAGCTCCTTGAGCTTCTCGACCAGCGCCTTCCCGACCCGGAAGGCATTGGACCGATGGACGATCAGGGAGAGCGCGTCCACCGGCTCGCCGCTGACCATGATGTCGAGCTTCACCAGCTCCCCGGGCCGATAGCCCAGGTATGCGTAGTCGAGGCTCGCATAGCCGGAGGATCGGCTCTTCAGCTGGTCGTAGAAGTCGATGATCAGCTCGGCCAGCGGCATCTCGAAGTGCAGGTTCACCCGCTTCGGGTCCAGGTACTCCATGTTGATGAAGTCGCCGCGGCGCGCGGTGGCCAGCTCCATGATCGGGCCGATGTAGTCGGTCGGGGTGATGACCGTGGCCGAGACCCAAGGCTCGCTGATACCCTCGACCTCACCCGCCGGCGGGAACTGGGCCGGGTTGTCGACGACCAGCTCATCGGCCTTGTTCAGGCGCTTGACGCGGTACTCGACCGATGGCGCCGACGCGATCAGCTCCAGCCCGAACTCGCGCTCGAGCCGCTCCTGGACGATCTCCATGTGCAGCAGCCCCAGGAAGCCGCAGCGGTAGCCGAAGCCCAGCGCCACGCTCGACTCGGGCTCGTACACGAATGAGGCGTCGTTGAGGTGCAGCTTCTCGAGCGCGTCGCGCAGGAGCGGGTAGTCGTCGCCGCGCATCGGGTAGATCCCGGCGAAGACGAGCGGGAGCGCCTGCTTGTAGCCGGGCAACGGCTCGGTGGCGGGCCGGTCGGCATCGGTCAGGGTGTCGCCCACTCGGGCGTCGGCGATGCTCTTCAGGCCGGAGGCCACGTAGCCCACTTCGCCCACGGTCAGGCGGCGGGTCGGGACCGGCTGCGGCCGGAAGTAGCCGAGCTCCAGGATGTCGGTCTCGACGCCGGTGGCCATGAAGCGGATCCGCTCGTGGTCGTGGAGGGTGCCGTTGGCCACGCGAACGTACGCGACCACGCCCTTGTACGGGTCATAGTGGCTGTCGAAGACAAGGGCCTGGAGCGGCGCCGATGCCTCGCCGCTCGGAGCAGGAACGCGCTTCACGATCGCCTCGAGGATCTCGGCAATCCCGATCCCCTCCTTGGCGGATGCCAGGATCACCTCCTCGCGTGGGATGGCGAGCGTCTCCTCCAGCTCGCCCAGCACCATCTCGGGGTCGGCGGAGGCGAGGTCGATCTTGTTGATGACCGGGATGATGACGAGGTGCTGCTCGAGCGCCAGGTGCATGTTCGCGAGCGTCTGCGCTTCGATCCCCTGCGAGGCGTCCACGACGAGGATCGCGCCCTCGCAGGCCTGGAGGGATCGGCTCACCTCGTAGGTGAAGTCGACGTGGCCGGGGGTGTCGATCAGGTTGAGGGCGTAGGTCTGCCCATCCTTCGCGTCGTACTGGAGGCGCACCGCGCGGGCCTTGATGGTGATCCCCTTCTCGCGCTCGAGGTCCATCGAGTCGAGGACCTGCGAGGTCATCTGGCGCGGGTCGATGGTGTGGGTCGCCTCGAGGAGCCGATCCGCCAGCGTGCTCTTGCCGTGGTCGATGTGCGCGATGATGCTGAAGTTGCGGGTGCGCTCCGGGGGGATCATCGGGCCGGAGTCTAGCCGAGACCGATGCTATACTCGCCGGACTGCGGCGCCAGGCTTCGCCGGCGCTGTTTTTGTTTCACCCGCCAACGCTGAGGTCTTTCTGTGGCACGAAAAGCTCGAACCTGGAAGGGCGCGCGCACGCCGCAGGCCCTGAAGCGCGTCCGCCAGTCGCTCCGCCGTCGCACCATCAACCAGCGCACGCGGAGCCATGCCAAGACACTGGTCGTGCAGGCCAGCAGCATCGCGCTCGGCCGCTCCGAGGGTGATGGCGCCGCCGCCGTGACGGCCGCCATCAGCGCGCTCGACAAGGCCGCCGAGAAGGGGATCATCCATCCCAACAACGCCGCCCGGCGCAAGAGCCGGCTGATGATCAAGGCGAACGCCGCGCACCTCCTCGACGGTGCCGTGAGCGAGGCCCCGTCGGCGCCGAAGAAGAAGTCCACCGCCACCAAGACCGTCCAGCGCAAGAAGGTCGCCGCCGCGAAGGCCTCGAAGGCGGCCGCCGCCAAGTCGGCCGATCGGCCGCGAACCGCCGCCGGCAAGGCGAAGGTCGCCGTCGTGCGTGCCAGCCGCGAAACCGCGGCGGCCCGCAAGCGAGCGAAGGCCGGCGACTCCGAGCCCGAGGCTCCCGCCGAGAGCTAGACCCGGCGCAGCTCCGCGCTCAGGTGCCAGCTCATCGGCTGGTCCAGGGTTGACATCTCGAGGTCGTAGCGCAGCACCTCGCCGTCCAGCCACCACGTTCGCTTCACCGAGCTCACGCCAGCGGCGCTGGGCGCATCGACCACGCCCACGCTCGCGAGCGTGACTCGCGTGCCCGCGACCGTTCCGCTCGACGCCTCCACGTGGCCGGGCGCCATGGCGACCATCAGCTCGAGGCGCCTCTCCTCGAGGCAGCGCAGGTAGCCAAGCTCGCCGTGGATCTCGCGGCCGGCCCTGTCGCCGTCGGTCTGCCACGTCCGCTGCTCGAAGGCGAGGTACGCCTTCCCGGTGTGCCAGACCCGCATCTCCTCGCGGTAGCTGAAGGGGGTCATGGCCAGGTAGCCGCCGTGCCCCTCCCCGCGCCACTCTCCGAGCAGGAAGGCGACCGGCGCGCAGAGCGGATGGAGCGGAGGCTCGGTCATGGCTCGGCATCCTAGCGCGCTAGACTGACCGACCGATGAGCGAAGCCCGATCCGGCCGCGTGGTCAGCGTCAACGTCAACGAGGGCGGCGTCCCCAAGCTGCCCGTGCCCGAGCAGTGGGTTGGGGCCCTTGGCCTGGCCGATGATCGTCACCTCGAGCCGGAGCCGGGGCACGGAGGCGTCGACAAGGCGGTCTGCCTCTACTCGATGGAGGCGATCGGCCGCCTCGTCGCAGAGGGCCACAACGTCTTCCCCGGCGCCTTCGGGGAGAACCTGACGCTGGAGGGGATCGAGCTGGACTCGATCGGGCCGGGAGATCGGCTCGCGATCGGGGAGGACGGGCTCGTGATCGAGATCGTCGAGCACGCGCAGCCGTGCAAGAAGCAGGCCGACTGGTTCTCCGACGGTCGGTACGCGCGGATCAGCGGCAAGACCAATCCCGCCGAGGCGCGCTGGTATGCGCGCGTGATCAGCGAGGGACCCGTCCGACCCGGAGACGCCGTCCGCTAGAGCGCGTCCGCTCGCTGGCGGCGGACTCTCCAGATGTGCTCCATCGGCCATTTGCGCGCCCATTCGCGGTCAGCGTCGGTCCGATAGGTGCTGACGGCATCGGGCTCCGGACGGAGCTCGATCAGGTCCTCGACGAGAAGGCCATTGGCCCGGAAGAGGCGGATCCACTCCCCGTACGGCAGCTGGAACTCGACGTGCTGCGACTCCCCCACGTCGACGACGTTCAGCTCGTAGTAGTTGAGTCGCAGCTGGTCGGTGACCTGCTCGGAATCGGGCGGCCAGCAGATGTCGGCGATGGGGGTATGCATGCTGAAGACGAGCAGTCCGTCGTGGTGCAGCAGGCGGGCCGCCTCCGGGACGGTTCGACGGGGATCGGCGAAGACCATTGCCCCGTGGTCGCAGAAGATCAGGTCGAAGCTTGCGTCCGGATACGGCACCGCCTCCGCGCTGGCGTGCACCAGCGGGAAGTCCAGGCCCGCCTCCGCCATCCGCTCGCGAGCGTGCTCGAGCTGACGCTCGCTGAGGTCGAGGCCCACCATCCGCGCGCCGCGCCGGGCCAGCTCGATCGACCACTGGGCAGCGCCGCAGCCGAGCTCCAGCACGTCCTTGTCGGCCACCTCGCCGAGCGCGTGGATCTCGTCCTCGGGGATCTGCCAGACGCCCCACGCCGCGCCGTGGCGCGCCAGGTCGGGACCGTGATCGGCCTGGTAGGTGTCGGCAAGCTCGTTCCAGAAGGCGCGATTCGTCCGGGCGTGGTCGGTCAGGCTGTCCATCAGCCGGCCGGCGCGGCGAAGGCTCCGCGACCCGCGTACTCAGCCGCCGAACCGAGCTCCTCCTCGATCCGCAGGAGCCGGTTGTACTTGGCGATCCGCTCGCTGCGGCTGACGCTGCCTGTCTTGATCTGGCCGGTGCCCATCGCGACCACGAAGTCGGCGATGGTGGTGTCCTCGGTCTCCCCGGATCGATGGCTGACGACGGCCGTCCAGCCCGCGGCCCGGGCCATCTCGACCGCGTCGCGCGTCTCGCTCAGGGTGCCGATCTGGTTGAGCTTGATGAGGATTGAGTTGGCCGCCTTCTCGGCGATGCCGCGCGCCAGTCGCTCGGTGTTCGTCACGAGCAGGTCATCGCCCATCACCTGGATCCGGTCGCCGAGCTGCGCGGTGAGCGCGGTCCAGCCGGCCCAGTCGTCTTCGGCAAGGCCGTCCTCGAGGCTGATGATCGGGTAGCGGTCGATCCAATCGGCCCAGAAGGTGATCAGCTCGTCGCTCCCCAGCGTGCGCTTCTCGCGGGCGAGCACGTATCGTCGTTCGCTGTAGACCTCGCTCGCGGCGGGGTCCAGGGCGATCGCGATCTGCTCGCCGGGCCGATATCCGGCGCGCTGGATCGCCTCCAGGACCAGGCCGATTGCCGCCTCGTTCGTCTCGAGGCTCGGTGCGTACCCGCCCTCGTCGCCGACGGTGGTCGCGAAACCGCGCTCGTGGAGGAGCGCGCCAAGCGCATGGAACGTCTCGGCCGCCCAGCGCAGGGCCTCGGCGAAGGTGGGCGCCCCCAACGGGGCGATCATGAACTCCTGGAAATCGGTCGAGTCGACGGCGTGCTTCCCGCCGTTGAGGATGTTCACCAGCGGCACCGGGAGGACGTGCGCAGCCTCACCGCCCAGGTACCGATACAGCGGCTCTCCCGCGGACGCGGCGGCGGCGTGGGCCGCGGCGAGCGACACGCCCAGGAGCGCATTGGCGCCGAGGCGGCCCTTGTTGGCCGTGCCATCGAGCACGATCAGGAGGCGGTCGAGCCCCGGCTGGTCGAACGCATCGAAGCCCGCGACCGCCTCGGCAATCTCGCCGTTCACGTTCGCCACGGCATCGAGGACGCCCTTGCCGCCGTAGCGCGCCCTGTCGCCGTCACGCAGCTCGACCGCCTCGTGGGCACCGGTCGAGGCGCCGGACGGCACGATCGCGCGACCCCATCCCCCGCCGGACAGCCGCACCTCCACCTCTACGGTGGGGTTGCCGCGGGAGTCGAGCACCTCGCGCCCGTGGACCGCGGAGATCGCTGTGTTCATCGGTCCGGCAGGGCCTCTACGCCGGGCAGCTTCTTACCCTCGACGAACTCGAGCGACGCGCCGCCGCCGGTCGAGACGTGGCTCATCTGATCGGTGAGGCCGAGCTTGTCGACCGCCGAAACCGAGTCGCCGCCGCCGACCACGGTGATCACCCCCGCGCCCGTGCGCGAGGCCACGTACTGCGCGATGGCGTTGGTGCCGTCTGCAAACGGGGCGACCTCGAAGATGCCCATCGGCCCATTCCAGAAGATGGTCCGTGCCTTGGCCAGGTGAGTCGTGTAGGTCTCCACCGTCTGCGGGCCGATGTCGACCACGATCCAGTCCTTCGGCACGCCGTTGAGCGGCACCACCTGCCGCTGCGAACGGGGGTGAATCTGCGCGGCGATGACGAGGTCGGTGGGGAGCATGAGCCGAACGCGCTTGCGGCGCGCCTCGCCCATGATCCGCTCGGCGTTGGCGAGCTGCTCGTTCTCGACCAGGCTCTTGCCCATGGCATAGCCCTTGGCGGCCAGGAAGGTGTTGGCCATGCCCCCGCCCACCAGCACCGCCTGGCAGCGTGACAGCAGCACCTCCAGCACCTCGAGCTTGCCGCTGATCTTGGCCCCGCCGATGATCGTATGGAACGGCCGGGGAGGCTTCTCGAGCAGCCGCGACAGCGACTCGACCTCCTGCTCCAGGAGGAGCCCGGCCACGCTCGGCAGGAAGTGGGTGATCCCCTCGGTCGAGGCGTGGGCCCGATGCGCCGAGCCGAAGGCGTCATTGACGTAGATGTCTGCCATGTCGGCGAGCGCCTTGGCGAAGCCGGGGTCGTTGGCCTCCTCCTCGCCATGAAACCGCAGGTTCTCGAGCAGCAGCAGGTCGCCGGGCCGCAGCTTGCCGATCGCCACCTGCACCCCGGGACCGAGGGCATCCCCGGTCATTCGCACGTTGCGGCCGAGCAGCTGCCCCAGCCGGTCGGCCACCGGCTTGAGGCGCAGCGCGTCGTTGACCTTCCCCTTCGGCCGGCCGAGGTGGCTGGCCAGGATCACCGCCGCTCCCCGCTCCAGCAGGAAGCGGATGGTGGGGAGGCTGGCGCGGATGCGGGTGTCGTCGGTGATCCTTCCGTCGTCGAGCGGCACGTTCAGGTCGGCCCGCAGGAAGACGCGCTTGCCCCGAACGTCGATGTCCCGAACGGTCTGCTTGTTCATGCAGCTACAGCCGCGCGGCCATGAAGCTGGCGAGGTCGGCGACGCGGCAGGAGTAGCCCCACTCGTTGTCGTACCAGGCGATGACCTTGAGCAGGTTGTCGCCGACGACCATGGTCGAGAGGCCGTCGACGATGCTCGACCGATCGTCGCCCTTGAAGTCCATGCTCACGAGCGGCTCGTCGCTGACGCCGAGGAGCCCCTTCATCGGTCCATTGGCAGCCGCCTTGAGGGCGGCATTCGCCGTCTCCGCCGTCACCGGGCTTGTCGTGATCGCCACGAAGTCGATGACGCTGACGGTGGCCGTCGGCACCCGAAGCGAGAAGCCGTCGAACTTGCCCTTCAGCTCGGGGATCACGAGGGCGAGCGCCTTGGCCGCACCGGTCGAGGTGGGGATGATGTTCTGGCCCGCCGAGCGCGCCCGGCGCAGGTCCTTGTGGTACACGTCGAGCACGTTCTGGTCGTTCGTGTACGAGTGCACCGTGGTCATCAGGCCGCGCTCGATCCCGAACGAATCCCAGACCACTTTCGCTGGCAGCGCGAGGCCGTTGGTGGTGCACGAGGCGTTGCTGACGATGTGGTGCTTCTCCGGGTCGTAGTTGGCCTCGTTCACGCCGAGCACCAGCGTGACGTCCTCGTTCTTGGCAGGAGCGCTGATGATGACCTTGCGAGCACCTGCGTCGATGTGGGCGTGGGCCTTGGTGGCATCGGTGAAGATGCCGGTCGACTCGATCACGATCTCGACGCCCAGGTCCTTCCATGGGAGCGCGGCGGGATCCTTCTCCGAGAAGGCGCGGACGACATGGCCGTCCACCGTGATCTCGCTCTCCCCGTGGGAGACCTCGCCGCGGTACTGCCCGTAGGTCGAGTCGTACTTGAACAGGTGCGCGTTGGTGGCGGTGGGTGCCAGGTCGTTGATCGCCACCACCTCCAGGGCGTCGGGGTGGCGCTCGAGGATGGCCTTGAGGGTCTGACGGCCGATGCGGCCGAAGCCATTGATGCCGATGCGGGTCACGCTTGCTCCTTCGCGTAGGACGGATCTGTCATTCGTTCATTCACGATCGGCAGCAGGCCGATCAACGAGACGTCACCGGCGAGCCGGCTCAGCTCCACGCGCACGCGGCGCGCCGGAGCCGGGAAGGCGCGGCGATCGATCTCGGCCCGGACCGCGCTCGGCAGCTCCGGCCGGTTGCAGCCGATGCTTCCCCCCAGCACGATCACCTCGGGATTCAATGTGTTGACGAGGCCGGCGCACATCGCGCCGATGGCGACCCAGGCCCGGTCGAGGACCGCCTGGCAGGCGGCATCGCCCTCGTCGGCGGCGCGGGCAACCAACTCGGCGTCCACCTCGGCGTCCGCGGCCAGGGAGGCAAGGCCCGGAGATTCGCCACGGGCCAGCAGCGCACGACCCTCGCGGGCGATGGCCCGCCCCGAGCCGATCGCCTCGGCGTGGCCCGGCTGCCCGTCGCCGCACAGCGGCCCGTCGATGTCGACCGTGATGTGACCGATCTCCCCGGCGGTTCCGTCCTTGCCGATCAGGGGACGACCGTCGACGACCACGCCGCCGCCAAGCCCGGTCGAGACGGTCACGTAGACCACGTCATCGGCGCCCGCGGCGGCACCGTAGCGCCACTCACCCATCACGGCTGCGTTCGTGTCGCGCTCCAGGTATGTGGGCAGGCCGACGGCCTCCTCGACTCGAGCGGCGAGCGGGACGTCACGCCAGCCGGCGAGGTTCGGCGGTGCGACCACGACTCCCTTCCAGGGGTCGAGCGGGCCGGGCGAGGAGATGCCGATCCCGACCGGCTCGGGCAGCCCTGCGCGCTGCGCATCCTCACGAACGGCGCGGGCAGTGGCGCAGATCCGATCGATCACCGCTTCCACGCCCTCCTCGTCACGGGTCTCCACGGCGCGGCGGCACGAGACCGTACGGTCGGGGCTGACGTGCGCGGCGCGGATCTGGGTTCCGCCGAGATCGATCGCCAGGATCGATCGGTCGGCTACCTCATCCACAGGCCTTCATTGTAGCGGCCGAGCACGGAATCGGCCGCTCGGCGGCGGCCATCGGATCTCCCGACGACGCGCGGCCGAACGGCCGACGTGGTTGCTATGCGGCGGCGCGGGCGGAAATCCCGCGCGGCAGGGTCAGAACTGCAAGGCTCGGGCTCAGCCGCCGATCTTGAACATCTTGGTGCCGCACACCGGACAGGTGCCCTGGGTGGCCGGCTTGCCATTCTTCATCGTGATCTTGCTCTCGTTGCGCATGTCGCGCTTTGCCTTGCACTTGACGCAGTAGGCATTGGTCGCCATGAAATCTCTTCTCCTTGTTCGTTGTTCGTTCCCGGAACGTCGCCGGGTGTGACGGTGGCGGCGAGACAGTGCCTCACCGGATGACGAAGGTCAATTGCCGATTCTGAAGACCTTGTTGCCGCATTTGGGGCACGTGCCCTGCCAAGCCGGCTTGCCGTTCTTCATGGTGATGCGCTGGGCGCCCTGCATCTCGACCTTCATCTTGTCTTTGACGCAGTAGGCAATGGTCGCCATCGGTCGATTGCCTCCTTATCCGGCTCCGTCGCCGGGCTTCCTTAACGCCGTCCGCCCCGATCGGCGATCAAGCGCGACCAGCGTGCGTGGGGATCGCCTTCGTCTCCGTTGTCGATCGCCCAGAGCAGGTGGATGCCGGCCAGTCCGACATCGATACAGCGTGCCTCTGCGGCCTCCTTCGCCGCGCCTTCCAGAAACGTCCCATCGACGCGCTGTGCGTAGGCGGTGCAGACCGTCCCGGCGCGCAACCCCGCCAGACCCGCCAGCACGAAGAGGGCCGACGACTCCATCTCGAGGTTGGCGACGCCTTGGCGCCGCAGCTCCTCCGCGAGATCAGGATAGCGAACCGGGAGCGTGCGCATCGCTCTTCCCTGCGGAGCGTAAAACCCGCTCGCCGTCGCTGTCATCCCGACATGGTACGGAGCGCCTGCCTCGATGCACGCCGCCTCGAGGGCCCAGATCACGTCGCGATGGGCAATGGCGGGGTAGCCGGGGTGCACGTAGAAGTCGGTCGTGTTCTCGAGCCGGACCGCTCCGATCGACACGATCAGGTCGCCGGGGCGGATCTCCGGCTGGAGCGCGCCAGATGAACCGACCCGGATGAATGTGGGGTGGTCGGTGATCTCCATCACCTCGGCGAGCACGATCTCGATGTTGTCGGGGCCCATCCCGGTGGACATCACCGAGAGGCGCATCCCCTGGTACATGCCGGTCGCAGTGGTGATCTCGCGGTTGCTGCGCTCGAGCTCGACCGAGTCGAAACCCGAAGCGACCTTGGCCACGCGTCCGGGGTCGCCGACGAGGACGATGTACTCCGCAAGCTCACCGCGCTCCAGGGCGATGTGGTACTCGCGGCCCTCGGTGCGTGGCGCGTCGGCAGCGGAGATATCGGTCAAGGCCTCGGCGAGCTCCTCGTGCGAGCGTGGGACCCTCGGGTCGGCGGGAGTATACGCTGCTCTCTCTGAGCGTGATCACGCTCAGCTCTCAGCACGGAGAGGCGTGGGATGGCCTGCACGACCTCGCTCGCCGGGGCCTTGGGCTCGTCGTGGCTCTCCGTGGCGACCGACGGATCGTCGTCCGGTCCCCGCCGACGGCCCAGCCAGGCAGCTAATCCCGCCAGTGCGGCGAGCCCCATGCCGGAGACGACCAGTCCACCGGCACGTGCTCCCACGTCCTGCTCCGATGCCATCTCCTGTGCGCCGGTCGATACCGGCGGCGGGGCGCTCGTCGCCAGCTGCCGCGCCAGAATCGGCGCCGTCCCCTGCCCTGCGGACGCCTCGGCCGCTCCCTCGCGCGCATCGGGAAGGCTCCCAATCGCCGACCCGCGCTGGGTCGTCGGTGCGGCGCCGGACACGGTCGACCCGGCGACCGGAGTGGCGAGCACGCGAAGATCCGCCGGAGTCCGCGGCCACAGCCGGTAGCCGCTCGATGGAGCCGAGCCGGTCGTCTCTTGCGCGAGCACGGCCCGCAGCTCCAGCCACGCGCCGCGCGTGAGGGAGGCAGTCGAGATGTCGCTGCGCGACGAGATCGTGACCCGGATCGGGCCGGAGCTGTCGTCGATCGCGAACGATACGTTCCCGCCGCGCGGCCGGCTGATCGCGGTGCTGATCGCCCCGCGCACGATCACGAGCCGGGCCTCCTCGGCCTCTCCGAGCGCTCCCGTGGCGCGGCGAACGGGCTCGGGGTCAGCCTGGGTCCCGAGGTAGAGCGGCGCGGTCGAGACCCGCAGGGTCAGCATCCCGGCCTTGGTCGACCGCGTGCCGTCCAGCTCGACCAACTGGCCGAGGGCGAGCGTGCCGACATCGGTTCCGATCCGGACCAGGATCGCGGCGGTCGCATCCTGGATCATCGCGCTGCCGGACTCGATCATGCCCGAAGGTGCCGTCACCACCCCCCGGATGCGCAGGCGGGTGCCCGTCGCTGCGGCGCGCGCCTCGCCGATCGAAACCAGCGGTGCAGCCGGCCCCCCAGATGGGCTGGCCGAGGGGGTCGCGGACGACGACCCGGGCGTGGCCGTCGGCTGCGGCGATGGGCTGGGACTGGGTGTCGCGACGGGCGCGACGGCCAGGATGTCGGAGGCATCCCGCGGCTGGATGCGGTAGCCGGTCGTCCCGCTGCCGCTCGAGTCACGCTGCCCAACGACCCCAACGAGGGTCAGCCCGACGCCGCGGTCCCAGGAGGAGGTATCGATCCCGGATCCGATGCCGACGAGGACCCGGGAGGGGCCGCTGCCGTCGTCGAGATCCCACGCCAGGCCCGTGCTCAGCGTCGTGACCGAGCTGCTGACGACGCCGGTGACCTCGACCAGCTGACCCTCGAGACCCTCGCCGATGAGGCCGGTTGCGGCGTCCATCGGCAAGGGTTCGCTTCCCGCGCCCAGGCTCGCTATGGCGTCACCGGTCGCGCGGATCGTGCGCTGGGCGTACCGATCATCGACGGTGCCGGTGACGCGCAGCAGCTCGCCTCGAGCGTACGACCCTTCGGTGACCAGCACTGCGATCCCGGCGGTCGCATCGACCAGGTAGCCGCCGCCATCGGCGAAGTCGCCGGCGGTCAGCGCCACGCCCTCGATCGTGACCGTGGCACCGTCGGGCTGGGCTCGCGCCTCGCCGATCGAGATCATTGGCGAGGTCGGGGAAGGCGTCGGTGTCGGCTGCGGCGTCGGAGATGCGCTCGCCACTGGCGTCTCGCTGATGCTCGGCGCGAGCGTCGGGCTGGCAGTTGGCTGCGGAGTCTCGCTCGCGACCGGGGACTCGGTGGGGGCGGCGCTCTCGCTCGCACTGGGGATCGGCGGCGAGGAGCTGTTCTGCGGATCCGGCACTGACTGGACGAAGAAGTCGACAAGGTTGTCATCCGTGTCCTGGCCCGATCCGACGGACCCGCCCGGCAGGCGTTCGAGGCTGCTGCCCGTGGCGGGTGCAGGCGCCGGCTGCCCCTCCAGCCAAATGCTGGCGGCGTTCCCCCAACCGACGGCGTCGATCGCGCTCGCCGCGCCGATGACGCGCAGCGCGACGCTGCCGCCGGTTGCAGCCAGCCCGTTGGCGTAGGCGATATCGGCGAGAGCGCCAAAGACGCCGGCGTCATTCGCGATCAGGACGTGAGCTCCCGGCGGGACGCCGGCCGAACCGATCGCCCACGCTGCCTTGCGGGTGACCGTCGCGCCGCTAGCGGTGACGTACACGATCTCGAGACCCTCCAGCGGCAGGTCGGCGGTGGACGGGTTGTGGACCTCGATGAACTCGTCCGACGCGCTCGCCCCGCCCGTCATCACCTCGCTGATGACGAGATGGCCGGCACCGCTGTCGAGCTCGGCCTCGCTGCCCCCGACCTCGTCGGCGAGCGGCAGTGCGACGGCCTGGCTGGTCCCAAGCCCGAGCACGAGGATCGACAGCAGACCGGCCAACGGCCGATGCCTGGTTGAGACGGAAGCGCGGACGACGGGCACGGCACACCTCGATGGAGGAGGCGTGCAGGTCGGCACAGCGTGCGCTGGCGGTCCTTACCGAGGGCTTAGCCCGTGCTTACCGATCCCGCGTACAATCGCCGCCCATGTCGAAGAAGAGCGCGGCCCAGCAGGACGCCATGCGCCGCGCCGAGGCCCGTCGGCGCGCGCGGCTGCAGGCCCAGGGGCACGTCGTCGAGGCAGATGAGGACGAGGACGCAGCGGCGCCGGTCCGCCAGCCAGCGCCTCCGTTGCTGCAACGGCTCTTCCCGCCGGCCGCCCCGCTGGCCGGCAAGCCAGACCCGTTCATCGGCTTCAACTACACCGGGCGACTCCGCCCGGTCGTCGCGAACCTGTGGCTCATTCCGCGCAACCTGTTCGCGAGCTTCGGGATGGGCCTCCTCTGGACGGCGACCTACATCATGGTCGACCAGTACGCCGGCAGCACCATCGGCAGCATCGCGTCGTTCGTCTCGTTCGGGTCGCTCGTGGCGGCAGGCTGGATCGGATGGCAGCGGCCATGGCTCTTCGGGCTGGCAGCGGCCACCATCGGCTATCTGATCTACACCCCGTACTTCATCTACAGCGTGGTGCGCGCACCCGCCACGATTCCGCCGATCACCGCGTCGCAGGTCGCGCTGGTGCTCCTGACGAACGGGGTGGTGCAGGTCGGGATCGGTGCGCTGGCCGGCTTCTACGGCGGCTACCTGCGCCGCCGACTGGCCGATCCGGCGACGCGCCAGGCGGCCGCGACGCGCCGCCGCCGCTAGCCGGCCCCTAGCGTCCCGAGTGGGCCGCCGCGGCTGCCTCGGCCGCCGCAAGGGCTCCCGCGTAGTCGGATGCCAGGCCCAGCACCTCGCCGGTGGATCGCATCTCGGGTCCAAGGACGGCGTCCACTCCCGGCAGGCGCCAGAGCGAGCCGATCGGCGTCTTGACGGCGACCATCGGTGCATCGGGTGCCAGCCCGGGGGGCCATCCGACCTCGGCCAGGGTGGCGCCCAGCGCGCAGCGCACCGCGGCCGCGACCACGTCGCGCCCGGTCGCCTTGGCGACGATCGGCACCGTCCGGCTGGCGCGCGGGTTCGCCTCGATCACGACGACGCGATCGCCGCTGACGATGAGCTGCACGTTGAGGATCCCGCGCACGCCGAGCCGGAGTGCGATCCGGCCCGCGGTCTCCGCCGCCGCCTCCTGCACCCGACGCGAGATGCCCTGCGGGGGCAGCACCGCGACCGAGTCGCCCGAATGCACGCCGGGTGGGTCGAGCTGTTCGAGGATCCCCGGCACGCACCATTCCCGCCCGTCGCTGATCACGTCGACGTCGAGCTCGATCCCCTCGACCATGGGGTCCACGCGGAGCGGCCAGCCGATCTCGGTCTCCAGCAGCTCGGTGACATCTGGCTCGTCGCGCAACACCGCGATCCCCCGCCCGCCGATCACCCACGACGGCCGGACGATCACGGGCAGGCCCAGCTCGCCGATGACCGAGCGCAGCTCGGCTTCGTCCTCTGCCAGCAGGCCGCGAGGTCCCTCGATCCCCAGCTCGTCGAGGAGGGCGGCGAAGCGCTCCCGGTCCTCGGTCAGCTCGATCGCCTGGGCGGTGAGCCCGGCGATCGGCACATCGGCATAGGCCAGCTCCTTGGCCAGGTCGATCGCCGTCTGGCCACCGAAGGTGAGCACTACGAACGGCGGCTCGCCGGTGAGCGCCCGCTCGTGGTCGATCACGTCGAGGACGCTCTCGGCATCGAGCGGCTCGAAGTAGAGGCGCGAGCAGGCGTCGTAGTCGGTCGAGACGGTCTCCGGGTTGTTGTTGATGACCACGGCGTCGAGCCCCATCTCGCGGATCGCCCACGCGGCGCGAACCGAGCAGTAGTCGAACTCGATCCCCTGCCCGATCCGGATCGGGCCTGAGCCGACCACGATCACGCTGCGCCGCTCTACCGGCGGGGCGACCTCGGCCACGGTGTGCGACGAGTAGAAGTACGGCGTCTCGGCGGGGAACTCGCCGGCGCAGGTGTCCACCCGCCGGTAGGCCGGACGGATCCCCGCCCGCACCCTGGCGCGTCGCACCGCCACCGCCGGCACGCCCGACAGCGCCGCGATGTCGGCATCGCCAAAGCCGAGCTGCTTGGCCTCGTCGAGCGGCATCCCCACCAGCCGCGACTCCGCCTCGACCAGCTCGGCCAGCCGTTCGCTGAACCAGGGCGCGATCCCGGTCGCATGACTCAGGCCGGCGGCATCGGTCCAGCCATGGCGCAGGAGGCCGACCATCCGCCACAGCCGGGTGTCGGTTGCGGCCAGGAATCGGGCGAGGTCATCGGGAGGCCGATGCGAGAGGCCCCAATCGGGGTCCTCCCACAGCCAGCCGTGCCCCCGCGGCTCGAGCGAGCGGATCGCCTTGAGGAGGGCAGAGCCGAACTCGCGGTCGATCGCCATCGCCTCGCCGGTGGCCTTCATCTGGATCCCCAGCGAGCGGTCCGCGGTCGGGAACTTGTCGAACGGCCAGCGCGGCAGCTTGACCACGACGTAGTCGACCGCCGGCTCGAAGGCAGCGCTGCCCGAGCCGGTGGCGGGATTCGGGAGCTCGTGCAGGCGCTTGCCGAGGGCGATGAGGGCGGCAACCCGCGCGATCGGATAGCCGGTGGCCTTCGACGCCAGCGCCGAGGAGCGGCTGACACGCGGGTTGACCTCGATCACGCGGTAGTCGCCGCCATCCGGGCGAACCGCCAGCTGCACGTTGCAGCCGCCCTCGAGGCGCAGCTCGCGCACGATCTTGAGGGCGCAGCGCCGCAGCCGCTGGACGAGCGGATCCGGCAGCGTCTGGATGGGAGCCACCACGATCGAGTCGCCGGTGTGCACGCCCATCGGGTCGAGGTTCTCCATGCCGCAGATGGCGATCGCCGTGTCGGAGGCGTCGCGCAGGACCTCGAACTCGATCTCGTACCAGCCCAGCAGGCTGCGCTCGACGAGCACCTGGCCGATCGGGCTCGCCGCCAGACCGGTCGACAGCCGCGCTCGTGCCTCGTCGGCGGTCGCGGCAAAACCTCCCCCGCCTCCACCCAGCGTGAACGCCGGGCGCACCACTACCGGAGCGCCCAGCTCCTCGACGAAGCGCAGGCCGTCCTCGATCGTCTCGACCACCGCGCTCTCCGGCACCGGCTCACCGATCCGCGTCACCAGGTCGCGGAAGCCGCCGCGATCCTCTGCGGCGCGCACCGCGGCCAGCGGCGTGCCCAGCACTCGCACCCCGAAGCGCTCGAGCACGCCGGCGTCATCGAGCGCCACTGCCAGGTTCAGGCCGGTCTGCCCGCCGAGCGTGGGCAGGAGCGCGTCGGGCCGATGCTCCTCGATCACGCTCGTCAGGTGGGCGACCGTGAGCGGGCCGATCACCACCGTGCCGCCCACGTCGGGATCGGTCATGACGGTGGCGGGATTCGAGTTCACCAGGACCGTCTCCACCCCCTCGCCACGCAGCGCCAGGCAGGCCTGGACCCCGGCGTAGTCGAACTCGGCCGCCTGGCCGATGACGATCGGTCCGGAGCCGATGACGAGGACCCTGCGCGGCATCATCCCGTCGTTCCTTCGATCGCCAGGTCGAAGACGCGTGCCGCGTCGATCGGCCCGGGAGCCCCCTCGGGGTGGAACTGCACCGACGCGATCCGTCCGGAGGCGTGCACCAAACCCTCGACCGTGCCGTCGTTGAGGTCTCGGTGGCTGACCAGATAGCCCGCGGCCGCCAGGGCCGGTCCGTCGACGACCTCGACCTCGTGGTTGTGGGCGCCGATGTCGACGCGTCCCGCCTCCAGCTCCAGCACCGCGTGGTTGCCGCCGTGATGTCCGACCGCCAGACGCCGCGTCTCCGCTCCGGCGGCGAGTGCCAGCAGCTGGTGCCCGAGGCAGATCCCCAGGATCGGCGGGCCGCCGCCGGCGACCGCCTGCCGTGCGAGCTCCCCGGTCATCCCGATCTGTGACGCCATCCGCGACGGATCGCCTGGCCCGGGCGAGAGGACCACCAGGTTCGGGCTCGTGGCCGCCACGTCTGATGCGGTGGCGTCGTGGGGGAGGACCAGGACCTCGAGACCGCGCTCCGTCAGCGCACGCAGGAGCGATCGCTTCACCCCGAAGTCGACAAGGGTGGCTCGCCCGCGACGCCCGCCCGCCGGCGCGAGGGTGTACAGCGCGCGGGTCGACACCGCCGCAACGTGGTCGACCGCCTCCCAGCCGGGGATCTGCCTGGCGTCGTCGGTTGCGCCAGCCTCGTCGCGAGTGGAGCGGATGATCGCCCTGCGAGCTGCGC
>DASSIB010000081.1:0-8638 GCA_035692365.1 Candidatus Limnocylindria bacterium
CCACACGTTCACCTCGCGCTGGTGGCGGGAGGCCGGCTGGCGGACGTGGCCGCCGCTGATCCGCAGCGACGCGACCCGGCCGGGGTAGCCGTTCAGGCGCGAGCCGGGGAGGAGACAGGCCGCCAGGGCAAGCCGAAAGACCGCTGCCAGGGAGGGTTCTCGGAACTCGGCGTCGATCTTGTTGGCGATCGTCTGGAGGGCGTACAGGTTGCGCGGCGTGTACAGGTCGAGCAGCTCGTCGACCAGCTCGGTCCTCCCGTCGAGGACCGGGAAGCGATCGCGCAGCTGCTGGTAATGGAGGCTCTGCCGCACATCGGTGGCCTGGGGCGCGGCTGGGTCGGGATGCACGGTCGAGGCGTAGCGCGGGCGCCCCGAGCGCAGCGAGCCGGTCGGAGGATCGGGGATCGCCGGAGCCAGCGACGGGGGCCCGCCGGCCTCACCAATCGGCGAGGCCGGGTCGTCCTCGGGCTCCGGCGCGGCGGTCAGCCCGACCGGGGCGGGGGGGAGGTCATCCTCGACATCGGCTGCCGCGTCGCCAACCGGCAGCACCGGCTCCGGCTCGACCGGGCGGTCGATGCCGAGCTTGGCGAGGTCGGCATCGTCGATCGGCGCCACGCGTTCGGCCGGGCCCCCCACCGAGACATCGCAGTTCGGGCAGTGATAGACCTTGCGGCCGGGGGCGTCGCCATCGCGAGGCCAGATGAACTGCTCCCCCACCACCGGGCGACGGCAGGTCGAGCAGCGGGTGGCGTACAGCTCCTCGAGGTGCTGGCGCAGCGGCACGTCGACCCGACGCGAGGCGGCGAGCTGGGCGAAAGCGGCATCGAGCGCGATCGGCTCCGGTGCGAGCAGGAACGCCTGGCCGGCCAGCTGGGCGAATGGAGAGGGATCCGCAGCGACCACGCGCATGCCATGGGCGATCGCGCGGCGGGCGGTCCATCCGGTGCCGGCCCACGGGTCGAGGACCGTGTCCCCAGGCCGGGCGAAGGCCGTCAGCTCGGCGTCGAGCTGGTTGTCGGCCGGCGAGGGAAAGTAGCGCTCAAGCAGTGCGAGCCCGGGGAGGCGGCGTGGAAGAACGACGTGATCCAGTCGCTTCCGTTCGGCCTCGGGCAATCGGGCTCCTACGGTTCTTCGAGCAGCTCTTCCTCGAGTTCGGGTTCGGCGGAGAATTCAGGAAGGCTGGTGTCGAGCTCCTCGACCTCCTCGGTCTCCTCCTCCGACTCCTCGGACTCCTCCTCGTCATCGTAGCGGAGCGCAGTGCCCTTCATGTACGGTCGGACGTCACCCGGCCGGCCGGTCGCGCTGCTGGGGAAGCTCACCTTGCCGAGGTTGGCAGGGTGGGCGAAGACCTCGTGGATGATCACCCGCACCTCGTCGTGATCGACGGTGGTGATGGCGGCCTCATAGCGGTTGCCCGCCTTCATCAGCTTCGCGAGGCGCGAGCCGATGCGGGGCTCCACCTGGCCGACCTCGACTTCACCGACGGATGCCACCAGCAGCGCGCCATCCAGGGTCAGCTCGACCGCGTCGCCCGCCGACAGGCCGGCGAGCTGCTTCGCGGGGATGAGGTTGATGAGTCGAGCGTGGCCGGTCTTCCCCATCTCCTCGATGAAGTGCGAGGCCGATGCCTTCTCCTGCTTGCCGTCACCCACCGATCCAGCGTCGACGCCGCCGCCGGCGATGACGCGCAGGCGTCCAACGTTGCGCTCGGCGATGCGATTGGTGGCGTCGCGGGCGAGCGCGCCCTGGTAGGCCTCCAGCGCCTCGGCGTGGCGCCCGAGCTCGGCGAGCGCCTTCCCCAGCCGGTTGAAGGCATCGGTGTCACCGCCGAGCTCGAGGATCTGCTGATTGGTGGAGACCGCCGCCTCCCACTCGCCGCGGGTCGCCTGCCCGATGGCGAGATCGGTGAGGTGCCTGCGCTGGCGGTTGATGGTCTCCGTCTCGTCGAGCGTCATCGTCTCCCCAAGCTCATTTTGAGGCGGCCACTGGTGCGGAAATGGCCCGTCCGGCGGGGTCACCCGGCCGAAGGGCGCCTTGTTGTAGCAGAGCCCGAGAGGGGTGTCAACGAGCACCGCCACCCGGGGTTTCAGGCAGGTCGCAGGAGCAGGGCCACCAGCAGACCGAGCAGCGCGAGGCTGCCGAACTCGATGGCCACCGCACGGGCGGGAGCGCCGTTTTCGAGCGCCTCCGCAGCGCCGGCCCAGGCGTGGAATCCAAGCGCCAGCACAGCCGATCCGACCACGCCGGGGAGGTGGAGCAGGGCGATGCTCGCGCCGAGCTGCGCGATCGCCAGCAGGTGGAGCGTGGCCTGGCCTACGGCCTCGACTCCCCACCGCCCCCGCAGCTCGGCGGCGCGAAGGGCGGGCACCGCCGCCGCGATCACCACCAGCAGCACGGCCGGTGGCCAGGACGCGGTCGGGAAGGTCGCCGCGATACCGGCGGCAGCGGCGAAGACGATCCCGACCAGGGTCAGGTCGATGCTCAGCCGTGGCGACCGGCCCTCGGGCAGGCGCAGCTCGAACCACAGCACGCCGAAGAGCAGCAGGACGACCACCGGCGCGCCGACGAGCTGCGCGATCGGGCTCAGCGTGTGGCCGAGGAGTGTCAGCGCCACCGCCGCGACCGGGAAGGTCGCGTAGCGCGCGAAGCCGAATCGAGAACGAATCGGACCGATGACCCATACGGCGCCCATCCCGCCGATCGCCAGCTGTCCCGCGATCGCCACGGCAAGCCAGAACGATGGTGCGAACCAGCCGTAGACCACGAGGGCGCCCATTACCAGGGCCAGCAGGATCGCCTCGGGCCGCTCGATGCGTCGCCCGATGATCCAGAGTCCCTCGCGGCGTGCTTCGGTGGCCGTCATGAAACGAGCTCCAGCAGCTCGTCGGCGGTCCGGGTGCCGAGCAGCTGCTCGGGCGTCAGCCAGGCGCGGCGGGCAACGGAGACCGCGTAGCGGAGCTGATCGAGCTCCTCGGTGCGGTGCGCGTCGCTCGCGAGGGTGAGCCGCACCCCCGCCTGGCTCGCCGCGCGTGCCAGCGCATCGTCGAGGTCGAGCCGCGGACTGCCGTTCAGCTCGAGCGCCGTTCCAGTGCGAGCGGCCGCGGCGAAGACCCGCGGCCAGTCAAGAATGATCGGATCACGGCGGTTGACGATCCGACCGGTCGGGTGGGCGACGATGTCGACGTGCGGGTTGTCGATCGCCGCCAGGGTGCGCCTGGTCAGCTGCTCGGTCGACTGCCCTCGGGCGGTGTGGACGCTGGCGACCACGACATCGAAGCCCGCCAGCAGGTCGTCGGGATAGTCCAGGGTGGCGTCGGCACGAATCTCCATCTCGGTGCCGTGCAGGATACGGAAGGGCGCAAGCTCGGCATTCAGCCGGCCGATCTCCTCGCGCTGCTCGGCGACGCGATCCGCCGACAGGCCTCGCGTGACGCCAAGTGATGGCGAGTGGTCGGTCAGAACGAACCAGTCGTGGCCGAGGTCGCGCGCAGCGCGGGCCATCACCTCGATCGAGTCGACCCCATCGGTCCAGTCGGAGTGGACGTGCGTGTCGCCCCGCAGATCGGACAGGGTCACGAGTCCTGGCAGGCTGCCGGCGCGAGCGGCCTGGATCTCGCCGCTGTCCTCGCGCATCTCCGGCGCGATCCACGGCAGGTCGAGGCGCGCGTAGACCTCCTCCTCGGTGGCGATCGGCTGCAGCTCCCCGCTCTCGACAACCTTGAAGCCCTTCTCGGACAGCGACAGGCCGCGGTCGAGGGCCATGCCGCGCAGCGCGACGTTGTGCTCCTTGCTGCCGGTGAAGTGAACGAGGTGGCTGCCCCACGCGGCCGGCGGGCAGACCATCAGGTCGACCTGCGGCCCATCGGCCAGCACGATGCTCGACTTGTCCGTGCCGGCGCTCAGGACATGCTCGACGCTCGTCAGGCTGTCCAGCGCCCGGATCAGGCGGGCCGGATCATCGGTCGCCGCCAGGAGGTCGAGGTCGCCGATGGTCGCCTTCCGCCGCCGCAGCGAGCCGGCCGGCTCAATGGCACGGACCCCGCGCACCTTGCGCAGCTGCTCCACGAGGCCCGACATCAGCGCATCGGCGTCGTGCAGGAGGAGGCGCGTGCCGCGCGAGGCGAGGCGCGCCATGGCGGCGAGGATGTTCTCCTCGGTGCGAGCCGAGAGGCCCTTCAGGCTGCGGAGCGTCCCTCCTTCGGCGGCGGCGCGCAGCGCATCGACCGAGTCGATCCCGAGCTCATCGTGGAGCTGCTTCACCGTGCGGGGCCCGACGCCGGGGATCTTCAGGATCTCGAGCAGGCCAGTGGGCACCTGCGCGCGCATCTTGTCGTAGTAGGCAAGCTGCCCGGTGCTGGCCAGCTCCGCCAGCTTGGTCGTCAGCGCGGGTCCGGCTCCGGGGATCTTGGGTGGCACCTCGGCGCTGAAGAGGTGCGCGACGTCGTCGGGCCAGCGCTCGACCGCTTCGGCCACCCGCCGATAGGCCACCGCCTTGTAGACCAGCTCACCGGAGATCTCGAGCATGTCGGCGATCTCGTTGAAGACGCGCGCCATCTCGGCGTTGCTGATGAGCGTCGGATCGCTGCGCGAGATCGCGCGGGGCCGTGGCATGCCGGCCATTCTACGGGCACGAAAAGCGGCCCAACCCCCGGGCGAGGGATGGGCCGCGGTCGTGGATGAAGGGTTAGCGCTTCGTGATGCGCAGGGCGCGCAGCAGCGAGGCGCCGAGGCTGCGATCGCGACGGGGACGGATCGGATCCGTCTGGAACGTGCGTCGCCGCGCCTCGTAGAGCATCTCTTCCTGCTTCAGAGTGGCAAGCAGGCCGAGATAGGTAGCTCCTCGGCTCATGGGAAACCTCCTGGATGTGCTCGGAACCGCGACTTGGGCTCGAGTTGTGCTGTTAGAACTTGTGCGAGGGGATTTCGTCGATCGACGGACGACTGTCAGCCCCCCACAGGACCGCGGCAAGGTCGAAAACGACTACCACCGCGATAACGATCACCAAACCAACCATCGTTCCGAGCCTCCTCTGCCAGGGTCCTGTAACTCATTAATGACTGATGAACGGTTACAGCGAAAATGTACCGTGGGCAGGGTAACTTGTCAAGGGCTGTACAATGGTTACATGCCAGTTGATAGTACTGCCCCATCCGAGCCCGACCAGGCCGAGGAGCTCTTCATTGCCTTCGGGAACACGCTCGAGCACGAGCGTGGGCAGCCGGTGGACGCCGTCCCCGACATCACCACGCTGCTCGCGTGGCTGCGGGAGCGCCGGCTAATCAGCGGCCGCGGCCTGGCTGCCGAAGCTGCTCGCCTCCGCCGCGACCCCGATGAGACGGCTCGCCGCGTCGAGCGCTTCCACCACCTTCGCGAGGTCCTGCACGGCATTGCCGAAGAGGTGACCGAGAGGGACCACCCCACCGGCGAGCAGCTTCGCGACCTCAACCACATCCTTCGCCACGGGCTGCACTACCACCAGATCGAGCGCGACCCGGACGGAACCCGCTACACGTTCGCGCAGGTGGGCGACCGCCTCGACCAGGCCCGAGCCACGATCGCCAGCTCGCTGGCACAGTTCCTCGCCGACGACGCGCCGTCGCGGCTACGCGTCTGCGCCAATGCCAGCTGTCGGTACCTCTTCATCGACCGCTCGCCGACGGGGCGACGCAGGTGGTGCGACATGCGCACCTGCGGGAACCAGGCCAAGGTCGCACGGCATCGCGCCCGCGCTCGGGACCAGGCCAACGAAACCCCGCTCAGCGCCCCCTGAGGGGTTCCGCACGCCTCGAGCGCGGGCTAGAATCAGGCGGACCCGACGGCTGCTCAGGCAGCCCTCGTGGCGTGGAGAACGCACCGAGGCGAAGCACGATCCAAGGTGGATGCCGGTTCTGATAGCCGAATCTGCGCGCGCCCGAGGCCGATGGCCGGGGCGAGGGTGACCGCCTAGCGTCGACCTCGACCACCCGCGCGCGTCAACATCCAATCCGACGCCAGAGCGAGGTGGTCGTCCATGCTCTTCCTCAGCCGCCTGGTCGGCCGGCCGGTCCGCGATCGGCACGGCGAGTCGTTCGGCAAGGTCCGCGACCTGATCGTGGCCCTCGGCGAGCAGTACCCGCCGGTCACCGGCCTCGTCGTCCGGGTGGCCGCCGGCCGCGACATCTTCCTCCCCTGGACCGACGTCGAGGAGATCGATGCCGATGGCGCCCGCCTGCGAACGACGCTCATCGACATGGCCAGCTTCCGGCAGCGCCCGAACGAGATTCGCCTCTGGCTCGACCTGCTCGACAAGCAGATCGTGGACGTCGAGGACCGCAAGATCGTCCGCGTCAACGACATCCAGCTCGCCCCGGTCGAGGGGCGGCTGCGCCTGGTGGCGGTGGACGTGGGGCTTGCCGGCATCCTGCGACGCCTGGGCCTGGCCGGGCCCGGCGAACGGCTGGCGCGCGCCCTCCACCTCGAGGCCGAGAACTACATCGAGTGGGAGGACGTCGACCCGGTCGAGTCGAGCGTCTCGAGCCTGAAGCTGAAGGTCCCGCACGAGGCCTTGGGCACGCTGCACCCCGCGGACGTGGCCCACATCGTCGAGCAGCTCGCCCCTCGCGACCGGGCAGGAATCCTGGCTGCGCTCGACGACGAGCGAGCTGCCGACGTGCTCGAGGAGCTGGCGGCGGACGACCAGGTCGACATCCTGGAGGCGCTCTCACCGGAGAAGGCGGCCGACATCCTGGAGGAGATGGGGCCGGACGAGGCCGCCGACCTCGTCGCCGACCTCTCCGAGGAGCGGCAGGAGCAGCTGCTCGGATTGATGGAGCCCGAGGAGGCATCCGACGTGCGCGAGCTGCTGGCCTACGGCGAGGAGACGGCCGGCGGCCTGATGACGACTGACTTCATCACCGTCACGCCGGAGATGACCGCCGAGCAGGTGATCGAGCGGCTGCGCGAGCTGCATCCCGACGCGGATCAGGTGTACTACCTCTACGTCGCCGATGCGGACGGGATGCTGGTCGGCACGGTCACCCTGCGAGGGCTGATCGTCGCCGCACCGGAGACTGCGGTACGAGACTTCATGCGCCCCGACCCGATCAGTGTCGGCGTCGACCTCGATGCCGAGCAGGTGGGCGGCGCGATCGCCCGCTACAACCTGCTGGCGCTGCCGGTCGTCGACGGGGAGGGCCGGATGCAGGGGATCGTGACCGTCGACGACGCCTTCGAGCGCGCGCTGGGCGAGGGATGGCGGAAGCGCCTCCCGGAGATCTACGAGCCGGCCGAGGATCGGTAGGCGACGTGACCCGGCGCCTGGCACTCCCCCGCCGCATTCGGCGCGCGCAGCGCTCGCTTCGCGAGCGGCTGCCGAACTTCCGCATCCACCGCTCCGGGCTGCTCGCCTTTCTGGCGGTCATGGGACCGGGCCTGATCGCCGGGCTCGCGGGAACCGATGCGGGCGGAATCGCCACGTACAGCGTGCTTGGCTCGCAGACGGGGTTCACGCTGCTGTGGATTCTGCCCCTGACGACGGTGATGCTGGCCATCGCGCTCGAGATGTCAGCCCGAATGGGCGCCGTCTCCGGACAGGGGCTGGGTGACCTGATCCGCGACGACTTCGGGATCAGATGGACGCTCGTCGCGATGCTGGTCCTGATCGTGGCGAATGCCGCCACCCTGGTCGCTGAATTCGCGGGGGTGGCCGCCGCCCTCGAGATCTTCGGCCTCCCGCGCATGGTGACCGTCCCGGTGGTGGCCACCGGGATCTGGGCGCTCGTCGTGTTCGGAAGCTACCGCGTCGTCGAACGGGTCTTCCTCTCGGTGGCGGTCGTCTTCCTCGCGTACGTGGTGGGCGCCTTCGTGGTCCAGCCCGACTGGGGCGAGGTCGGACGGGGTCTCACCTCGCCGCAGCTGGTGGCGGACCCCTCGCAACTGCTGTTGATGATCGCCGTGGTGGGGACGACGGTGACGCCGTACATGTTCTTCTACCTCCAGGCGTCAGTCGCGGAGAAGGGCCTCGGGCCGGAGGAGCTGCCGCTGGAGCGCGCCGATGCCTTCGTCGGGGCCCTCTGGACCAACGTGATCGCCTTCTTCATCGTCATCGTCACGGCGGTGACGCTGTTCGGTCGAGGATTGACGATCGAAACCGCACAGGATGCGGCGGTGGCACTCGAGCCGGTTGCCGGCGGGCTCGCCGAAGGGATGTTCGCCTTCGGGCTGTTCGGCGCATCGGTTCTGGCCGCAACTGTGATCCCGCTCACCACCGCCTACGCGGTCTGCGAGTCCTTCGGCTGGGAATCAGGCGTCTCGCGCCGGTTCCACGAGGCACCGGTCTTCATGGGGCTCTATACCGCGCTGATCGTGATCGGCGCCCTGGTCGTCCTGGTCCCGGGACTGCCCCTGATCGGGGTCATCCTCGTCAGCCAGAACCTCAACGGCATCCTGCTGCCGATCATCCTGATCTTCATGCTGCGCCTGGTGAACAACCCGCGAATCATGGGCAGCCACACCAACCCGCGCTGGCTGAACGTCCTCGCCTGGGGGCTGACCGGGCTGGTGATCCTGCTCACCGCCGTCCTCTTCGGCTCGACGCTCGCCGGCTGGCTCGGATGGAGCTAGCTCCCGATCGGGTGCCAGACCGTCTTGGTCTCGACG
>DASSIB010000082.1:0-3443 GCA_035692365.1 Candidatus Limnocylindria bacterium
CGACGAGGACGTCCAAGCGTTCTACACAGGGGGCGAATTTGGCGACAAAATGGTGATCGTCGCTGTGTGGTCGGGAGAGTCTGACCCGGAGGTCGCCCAATACGGTGGGGCCCGACAGCTGCTCGAACTCTTCCTGATGACGATGGAGGTCTGCCCGGCTCACCCGGAGCTGCAGCCGGCGGGCGTGTGCCCACAGGCGGCGCCAACGCCAATCATTCCGTGATGGTGGACAGCTCTAGTCGGTAATGTCCTCCCGTCCCGGGAGGGTCATCACGGCGATGGTGAGGGCGACGCCGAGGCCGATGCGCTCTCGGACCCCGAAGCCGATGCCTCTGCCGACGCGCTCTCCGAGCCCGAGGCCGATGGAGCGGCACTCCCCGAGGCACTCGGATCGGCCGAGACGCTTGGGACGGGCGTGGGACTGGCCGACGGGAAGAGGTTGGTGGGGACGTTCAGGAAGGCGAGCACGAAGATGAGGATGAAGATCACCACCACGATCAGCACCCACGGCCGCGCCAGGGTGTCGTTCTGGGGCGGCAGCGCGCCGCGGTAGCCGGCTGGCGGAGCCGCCTCGCCGCGTCCAGGGACGCCGCGCCGCTGATCGCTCATGAATCTCCCATCACGAAGGCCGCCGGTCCGGCGGGCGGGCGAAGGGTAGCAACTTCTATCGGGCCCCGCGCATGGCGGGCACCAGCAGCCCGCCGACCCCGGCCAGGGCGATCAGCCCGCCACCCAGCATCAGGACCGTCGCGGAGCCCACCACCCCCGCCAGGTAGCCGGCAGCACCCATCGAGATCGCCATCGCCCCGAAGGTGAGTGCCTGGCGGCTCGACACGACCCGCCCGAACAGCCGCTGCGGGGTCAGCTCCTGGAAGAGGGTGATGGTCGGCACCAGGTAGAGCATGTTGGCGACGCCGATGGCGAAGAAGAGCACGATCGCCACCTGCGCCGAGGTCGTCATCCCGGCCCCGACCATGGCCAATCCCAGGCCGATGAAGCCGGCGATCGTCATCGGGCCCTTGGGGGCATGCGGAGCGAACCAGCCGATGGCCACCCCGCCGATGACGCTGCCCAGCCCCAGCGAGGCCATCAGCCAGCCGTAGTTCTCCGGGAAGGGCAGCCAGCTCTGGTCCAGCACGTCCTTGGCGTAGATCAGGCTGGCCACGATCTCCGCGCCGAAGGCGAGCTGCGCCACCGTGCTGACCACCGTGTTGGCGAGGAGCTCGGCCTTGTGGGTCAGGAAGTGCCAGCCCTCTGCCATCTCGCGCCAGATCGCCCGCACGCTGAAGGGCTCGGTGGGCAGCTCCTCGGCGGGCACGACCATGCCCCAGATCAGGACTGCGCTGACCAGGTAGGTCGCCGAGTCGAGGACGAAGGCTGCGCCGATGAGCCCCGCCAGCCCGGCCACGATGGCCGCCGCCACCGGGTAGCCGAGCAGGTCGGCGAGCGTCTCGTTGATGCTCGAGGCGGAGTTGGCGGTGACGAGCTGGTCCTCCTCCACGATGAGCGGCACGATCGCCGTCTTGGCCGGGCGGAAGAGGAGGCCCACGGTGGCGACCGCCAGGGCAACGAGGTAGACGAGCGCGATGTGCACGTTGATCAGCAGCGGCACCAGCAGCACCAGCCCGGCCCGCACGAGGTCGCAGGCGATCATGGTGGTGCGGCGGTCCCATCGGTCCACCAGGGCGCCAGCCAGCGGGCCGAGGAAGACGTTCGGCACCGCGGTGGCGGCGAAGACGATCCCCACGTCGAGCGGCGTCCCGGCCTGGAGCACGAGCACGCCGATCGCGACCTGGTGCACCCGGTCGCCGAAGAAGCTGACCAGCTGCCCCATCCACAGCAGGCTGAAGTTGCGGTTGCGGACCAGCGCCAGGTACGGCGACTGCGCCCGCGGCTGCGGGATGGCGACCGTCCCGCCACTGGCCGCGGCTCCGGCCAGTGCCGGCAGGCTCCCGACCGACTGCGCCTGCCCGCCCGGGAAGGCAGAGGCGTGGGCGAATGGGTCACCCGGTCGCAGGCCGATCGCCAGCGCCGCGCGGGTCGGGGCGTTGGGACGGGTCATGGAGTAGACGATCGCCCAGAAGATGCCCACCGCCAGCAGCGTGTCGCCGATGCTGACCACGTCGCGGATGACCGGGATGGGGATCGGCACCACGTCGCCGAAGATGCCGCCCTGCCGCACGAAGTCGGCAACGCTGCTGCTCTGGAGGAGGAAGTGGAAGGGGTCGTTGGCGAGGGCTGCGGGGGTGAAGCCGGCCGCGGTGAAGGCCGCCGTCCAGACTGGCATCTGGCCCCCGTTGAGGATCACCGCCAGGCTGTTGAGGCCGATGCCGACCGCGGCGATCTGGAGCCCCGGCACCCGCCAGTTGCCCACCAGCCAGACGAAGATGAGCGCGTAGGCGGCAACAAAGGCGGCGCCCAGCGGCAACTCCACGCCAATGTCCCCCTGCCGCACCAGCCCGGCGCCGAACCGCAGGGCGAGCGCCAGGCCCAGGATCCAGACCCAGCGCAGCCGCAGGTCGGCGAGGCGGGGGAGCCCTCCGCCGGCCAGCGCGCCGACGACCAGGGCGAGGACGATGGTGCTAAGAAACATCGTCAGAGGCGAGTGCTGGCCTCGACGGTTGGGTCCCTCCATCCGCCGGCGTGGTGTTCTCCTCGCCGGCGTGCAGCATGGTTGGGAGCTCGTCCGGGGACTCCGGTCGGCGGTCCAGGATCTCCCGGTCGAGGCCGATCAGGACCGGCACGATCTCGGGGTCGAACTGGATGCCTGAGTATTTCCGCAGCTCGCCGATGGCGATCTCGTGGGTCAGCGGCGTCTTGCGGTACGGGCGGGCGGAGGTCATCGCCTCGTACGCATCGGCCACGCCCAGGATGCGGGCGCCCAGCGGGATGTCGAGCGCCTCCACCCCGGCGGGGTAGCCGGAGCCGTTGAACCACTCGTGGTGGGTCAGGATCAGCGGCGCCTCGGCAGCCAGCTGGCGCGCCGGCGACACGATCTCGTAGCCGATGGTGGGGTGCTGGTTCATGAGGGTCCGCTCCTCCTTGTCGAGCGGCCCCTCCTTCAGCAGGATGTTGTCCCGGATCCCGATCTTGCCCACGTCATGCAGCAGCCCCGCCCACTTGATCTTCTCGATCTCGGTCTCGGGCAGGTTCATGACCCGGCACATCGCCTCCGCGATGCGGCTCACCCGGTTCGAATGGCCCCGCGTGTACCGATCGCGCGCGTCAACGGCATTGGCGAGAGCGCCGATGGTCTGCTCGAACAGCTCGCGGGTCTCGACGTAGCGGTGGTACGCCAGCCGCGTGGTGAACAGCGGAACAACGAAGAGCGCCGTCGCCCACCAGCCCACGCCGTTCGGAAGGGTAAAGATTTGGGCCATCAACCATCCGAGTGGGACGAGGCCGATCAGGTTCGGCGCGATGGCTCCGATGTCCTTGGCCCA
>DASSIB010000083.1:0-19434 GCA_035692365.1 Candidatus Limnocylindria bacterium
GGAGCGGGCGTCGGAGCGGATGTCCGAGATGGAGGCGATGCACGGGCTGATCGACGGCCGCACCCAGCGCAGCCTCCAGCACATCGGCATGGTGCGGTTCAACCCGTTCGAGGACACCGGCTCCGACCAGAGCTTCGCGATCGCCCTCCTCGACGACCGTCGAGACGGCATCGTGCTGAGCAGCCTCCACGGACGAGGACAGACCCGCGTCTTCGCCAAGCCGGTCGAGGGCGGCGAGTCGACGCACCAGCTCTCCGACGAGGAGGCCCAGGCGATTCGGGTCGCGATCGAAGGCGGGCGGCCGGCTTCCGACTCTGACTGAGCCGATCGACCTCGGCCAGCGACGTCTCGCCGAGCGCCGCCTGCTCGCGGCGCTGCGCCGGCATCAGCGGCGCTCGCCGCTTCGGCCAGACGTGCGGGTGGACACGCTCATCGCCGAGCTGCGCACCGGCGAGCCCGCCAGGGCAAGCAGCCACCGCGGCCAGCAGCTGCTGGGCCTGACCGACGGCGAGCTCCGCACGGTCGTGGACGCCATGGTCGCGGACGGGGTGCTGCGGCGGACGGGACATCGGGTCCACCTGTCGGGTGACGGGATGGCGCTCGACCCGATCATGCGGGGGCGCGTGGACGAGCTCCTGCGTACCCTGACCGCGGCGGCGGCGAAGCCTCCTCCGACCGACGCGGTGGCAGCCCGCCTCGGCATTCCCGCGGCGCTGCTCGACCAGCTGCGTGCCACGGGGGAGCTCGTCAGCCTGGGGCCGCGGATGGACCTCACGCGCGAGAGCTGGGCCACCATTCTCGCGCGCCTTGAGCGCCTGGCCGCTGCTGGACCGCTCTCGGTCGTGATCGTGCGCGATGACCTTGACTCGGCCCGGCGGTTCGCCGAGCGGATCCTGAAACGCTGGGAGTCGCTGCGCGACACATGAGGTGTCGGATAAGCCGGCGATAACGGTCCGGTGAATGGCACACCGGCTACCATCGGGGAGATGCCAGCGGTGGTGCCTGCCCCGAACCAGATCCCGTTCTTCGAGGATCTCGTCGCCCCACCGCGAAAACCCGCGCGCCCCCATCTCCGCATCCAGCCACCGCTGCTTGCCGACCTCACGCCGCGCCAGCGTAAGGCGGTGACGCATGGCGAGGGGCCGCTCCTGATCGTGGCCGGGGCCGGGACCGGCAAGACCACGGTCATCACGCGCCGGATCGCCTGGCTGATCGCGGAGAAGCTGGCCAAGCCCTCGGAGATCCTGGCCCTGACCTTCACCGATCGCGCCGCTCTCGAGATGACGGAGCGGGTGGATCGCCTCGTGCCGTACGGGTTCACCGACACGGTGATCAGCACCTTCCACGCGTGGGGGGATCGACTCCTGCGCGACCACGCGCTGGAGGCGGGGCTCTCCGACCGCTCGACCGTCCTGTCGAGGGCGGAGCAGGTGATCTTCCTGCGGGAGCACCTCTTCGAGCTCCCCCTGGACCGATACCGCCCGCTGGGTGACCCGACCCGCTTCCTCCACGCGCTCGTGACCCTCATCAGCAGGGCGCGGGATGAGGACGTGCCGCCATCGGAGTACCGCGCCCTCGCCGCGCGGCTCGCGGCGACCGCCGGGGAGAGTCCGGATGACGCCGCGCTGGCCGAGGTGGCAGGGCAGCAGGCGGAGCTCGCGGCGTGCTACGCCGCCTATGAGGAGCTGATGCGGGGCACCGACCGGATCGACTTCGGCGACCAGGTCGGGCTGGCGCTGCGCCTGCTGCGGGACCATCCCGCGATCCTCGAGACCGAGCGGCAGCGCTATCGGTACATCCTGGTCGACGAGTTCCAGGACACCAATCACGCGCAGTTCGAGCTGGTCAAGCTGCTGGCCGGATCGCCGACGGCCAACCTGGCGGTGGTGGGGGATGACGACCAGAGCATCTACCGCTTCCGCGGAGCAGCCCTCTCGAACATCCTCGGCTTCCGCGAGGCGTTCCCATCCGCCCCCAGCGTGGTCCTGACCGACAACTTCCGCAGCCGGCAATCGATCCTGGACGCCGCCTACCGCCTGATCCGGCACAACGATCCCGATCGCCTCGAGGCCCGCGAGGGGCTCGACAAGCGGCTCGTGGCGCGAGCCCACGGTCGCCGCGATGCGGCAACCGAGTCGAGCATCGAGCTGCTGGCCTTCGATACCGGCTCGGACGAGGCGGATGCCATCGCCGAGCGGATCGCTGCCTCGCTCCGATCCGGCCGACGGGCCGGCGACCACGCGATCCTGGTCCGCACCAACCGTGACGCGGATCCGATCCTCCGCTCGCTGAACATGGCTCGCGTGCCGTGGCGCTTCGCCGGCACCGCCGGCCTCTACCGGCAGCCAGAGGTGCGGCTGCTGGTCAGCTTCCTGCGGGCGGTCAACGATCCCGGGGACTCGGTGAGCTGCTACGACCTGGCCACCTCGGAGATGTTCGGGCTCGACCCGCGCGACGTGACGCTCGCCCTGAACGCGGCGTCGCGGCGTCGCACCAGCCTCGAAGCCGCGCTGCGCTCCGCCGCGGCGGATCCCGACCAGGCACCCTTCGGGAGGCGGCCGCTCGAGGTGGTTGGCCGGCTCCTCGCCAGCCTCGATCAGCATCGCGGGATGAGCGCCGAGCGGACGACCGGCGAGCTGCTCTACCACTTCATCAGCGCGTCCGGCTGGCTCGGTCGCCTCGCCGCGGAGGCGCGGCAGAGCGGCGATGAGCGGCTCGCCAACGTCGCCCGCTTCTTCGAGATCGTGCGCCGCCAGTCATCGCTGCTCAGGGACGACCGCCTCCCCTTCCTGGTCGCACAGCTGGACACGCTGATCGAGGTCGGGGACGACCCCTCGACCGCCGACGTCGCTGTTGACGAGGGCGACGCCGTGCACGTCCTGACCTACCACCGGGCGAAGGGACTCGAGTTCCCGACCGTGATCATGCTCGGCCTCGTCGACGACCGATTCCCGACGCGGTCGCGCGGCGACCTCCTCCCGTTCCCCGCCGAGCTCGTCCGGGAGACGCTACCCGAGGGCGATCACCACCTGGCCGAGGAGCGGCGCCTCTTCTACGTGGGGATGACCCGTGCCAAGGAGGAGCTGGTGCTCAGCTGGGCCCGCGACTACGGGGGTCGCAGCGCGCGCCGCATGAGCCAGTTCGTGCTGGAGGCACTCGATCTGCCGCCGGCCACGCCGGTAGAGGCGCTGCGCCCCTCGGTGGCCGAGCGCCTGGCCCGCAACCAGCACCCAGCTCGACAGCCGACCGCCGTCGCCCCGCCGGCCCTCGACGACCGGCCGTTGACCTTGAGCTTCGGACAGGTCAGCGACTACCTGGAGTGCCCCGCCAAGTACCGCTTCGGGCACGTCATCCGAATTCCCACGCCCGTCTCGCACCAGATGGTCTACGGGCGCGCGCTGCACAGCGCGGTCCAGGCATTCCATCGGCGCCAGATGGCGGGTGAGCCGCCGATGACGCTCGAGGAGCTGCACGACGAGCTGGACGCGGCCTGGGAGTCGATCGGGTTCCTGACCCGCGACCACGAGGAGGCGCGGCGGACCGCGGCGCGCGAGACCCTCGAGCGCTTCCGGACCGCGCAGCTGGCCGATCCAGTCACGCCCACCGCGGTCGAGTCGGAGTTCGCGGTCCGGTTCGGGCGCGACCGGGTGCGCGGTCGCTACGATCGGGTCGACACGGACGCGTCGGGACGCGTCACGATCGTCGACTACAAGTCGAGCGACGTTCGCGATGCGGCGACGGCATCGCGGCGCGCGCGCGAGTCGCTCCAGCTGGCGATCTACGGCTCGGCCTGGGAGGCGCAGCATGGGAATCCCCCCGGCGACCTGGTGCTCCACTTCCTCGAGTCGGGGATCGAGGGGCACAGCACGCCGACCCCCAAGCGCCTTGCCGCTGCCGCCGAACAGGTTGCGACCGCAGCCGATGGTGTCCGCGCCGGACGCTTCGACGCGAACCCGTCACCGACCCGCTGCGGCTACTGCCCCTTCCGCGAGATCTGCCCCGACGCCATGCGATGACCGCCCGATCCCGCATTGCGGTCGCCGCGCTGGTCCTGCTCGCGGTGCTTGGGGCAGTGGTCCTCGTCGTGTTTGCGGGCAATGCCTGCGCACAGGACCTGCCGGGCCGACCGTGCCCGGAGGCCGGGACCAACCGGGTCGTGGTGGTCGCCCTGGCTGCGATCACCGCGGGGCTGGCGGTGATGCCGTTTGCCCTCCTCGCCGAGTTCGCGGTGCGGCGCCGGATCATCTATCGCGGCGCCTGGGGACGCGCTGCGCGCCGTGGGCTCCTCGTGGCGGCCGTGATCGCCGCCATCGCCGGGCTGCGGCTGGGAGACGCGCTGTCGGTCCCGGTCGCGCTCTTCGTGATCAGCCTCGCGGCGGCGCTGGAGTGGGTCGCGCTCCGTCGCTTCGACCTCCCCTAGGGCTGCATCGGGCGTGACCGCCGACATCTTCGCGTCACAGCCTGCCGACGAGGAGCGGCTCGCCGAGCTCTACGACCTCGAGCACGACGCGGTCGTTGAGGATCTCCCCTTCTACCGCGAGCTGGCGCGGCACGCGGAAGGCCCCGTCCTCGACCTCGGTTGCGGATCGGGTCGCCTCTTCGCCACGCTGCTCGAGGCCGGCGCGCCGCGAATCCTGGGGATCGACGGGTCGGCGGCGCTCCTGCGCCGGGCCGAGGTGCGGATCGCCGGCGACGAGCTGCTGGCCGGGGCGGTCCGGGACGGCCGGCTCGCCACGATGCGCGGTGACGTGCGGGCGATCTCGACGCTGAACATCCGCGAGCGATTCGACCTGGCGATCGCGGTCGGCGTGCTGCCGCACCTCAACGGACCGGAAGATGCGCTGCGGCTGCTTGGCGGCGCCAGATCGGTGCTGGCGAGGGGCGGGCGGCTCGTGATCGACGACCTCGGGCCGGCAGAGATGCCCGATCGGGACATGCCGTTATCGGTCGATTGGCGCAGGACGCTGGGTGGGCGCGAGGTGGTCAGACGGAGCGAATTGGTGCGGCGAGAGACGCCGGAAGGCCTTCGCGTGGCCTTCTCCACCATCGCGGATGCAGTACAACCCGATGGTACGATAGCGCGGCTTCCTGCAAGTCATCAGCTCTGGTATCCATCTCCTGAGGCGCTCACCGCGCTCGTCAGGCAGGCGGGGATGGTGGTCGAGTTGAGCTACGGCTCGCACGACCTCGAGCCGCTTGGACGAGATAGCGGGCGCCGGATTTTTGTCGTCGCGTACGAACCCGCGGCGCCGCGGTTTGCATGAGGTGAGGGTTGGCTGAGCAGATCCGTCTGCTGGTGGTCGAGGACGTTCCGCAAGTGGCGATGCACATGCGGTCGCTCCTCAACGCGCAGTCCCAGATCAAGATGCTCGACGTGATCACCTCCGGCGAGCAGGCGCTGGTGGCGGTCAGCCAGCTGCGGCCCGACGTTCTGATCGTCGACGCGCTGCTGCAGGGTCGCGTCTCGGGGATGCAGGTCGCCCAGCAGGTGCGGACCAGCGACTCGAGCGTGTCGGTCATCGTGCTGACCGTGCCGCAGAACCCGGTTGCCGAGGATTCCGCGGCCGGGATCGACGCCGTCCTCAAGATGCCCTTCTCGGGATTCGACCTGACGACCATGGTCCGCAAGGTGCACGAGCAGAGCGGCGTCGCCGGCGGCCACAACGCATCGACCATGATCAGCCTCTTCTCGCCCAAGGGCGGCGTCGGTCGGACCACGCTCGCCTTCAACCTGGCCGTGGCGCTGGGCGCCGATCACCGGGTCTGCCTGATCGACGGCTCGCTCCAGTTCAGCGACCTGCGCGGTCTGCTGCGCGTGCCGGCGGCGGCCCCTTCGATCATCAGCCTGCCCACCGACAAGATCCGCGACACCGACCTTGCCGATGTGGTGTGGAAGGACCCATCGGGGATCGACGTGCTGCTGGCCCCACCGAGGCTCGAGATGGCCGAGATGGTCACCGTCCGCGACATCGAGAAGGCGATCTCGATCATTCGCCAGGTCTACGAAGTGATCGTCGTGGACACGCGCGCGGCCCTGTCGGACGACGTCCTCGCCTTCCTCGACGGCTCCGACCTCATCCTCGAGGTGCTCGCCTACGACAGCATGGCGATTCGAGCGCTGGCGATGGCAGATGAGGCATTTGCCACCATCGGCTACCCGCCGAGCAAGCTTGAGGCGGTGCTGAACCGATCCGACTCGACCGGAGGCTTCAGCAAGGCCGATGTTGAGGAGGCGCTGAACCGCACGATCCAGCACGAGGTGGTGTCCGACGGGAAGCTCGTGATTGCCGCCAACAACGAGGGCGTTCCATTCGTCCTGGCGAACCCCGAGGCGCCGGTCTCCCAGGGGGTCCGCGCCATGGCTGCCTCGATCGCCTCCCGGTTGCCGGGGCACGCGGCCGTCCTCGCACGCCGCTGACCATCGCGGTGGGGCTGCACGATGACCCCCGGCCGATCGGCGTCTTCGACTCCGGCGTCGGCGGCCTGACCGTCCTCGCCGAGCTGCGTCGACGCCTGCCGGCCGAATCGACGATCTACCTCGGCGATAACGCGCGTGCACCGTACGGGCCGCGCAGCGCCGAGGAGGTCCGGGCCTTCACGCTCGAGTCGGTGGCCTGGCTGCTGGCCCAGGACGTGAAGCTGCTGCTCCTCGCGTGCAACACCGCGACCGCGCATGCCCTGCCTCTGGTCCGTGAGGTCGCAACCGTTCCGGTGCTGGGCGTCGTTCGGCCCGGTGCCGTGTCTGCCGCGGCCTCGACCCGCGCCGGGCACGTGGGGGTGATCGCCACGGCAGGTACGGTTGAGTCCGGCGCCTATGTGGCCGCGGTCGGCGAGGCTGACGCGAAGCTGACGGTCACCCAGCTTGCCTGCCCGGAGCTGGTCCCGATGGTCGAGGCGGGTGAGCTGAGCGGTCCGATGGCCGAGGCCACCGTCCGTGGCTACCTCGACGAGCTCTTCGCCGCCGACCCGCGCATCGACACCCTGCTGCTCGGTTGCACCCACTACCCGCTGCTGCGGCCGTTGATCGAGGAGGTCGCAGGGCCACGGGTCGCGGTCGTCGACTCGGCCTTCACGACGGCGCTCGCTGCCGAGGACCTGCTCGACGCGCTTGGCGCGCGGACCGGCGCGGCCGGCCCAGGGGCCAACCGGATCGTGACCACCGGCGAGGTGGCCGCGTTCGCCACCGTCGCGGGGACCGTGTTCGGGGCTGCCCTTCCCTCGGTTGAGCAGGCGGTGCTGGCACCCGTCTAGACTCCCCGCATGGCACGCAGCGCAAGTCGGATCGGGATGGGCATCGTCGTGGGCGGTCTGCTGGCGATGGGCGCCACCGCCGTCCAGCGCGAGCTCCTCCGGCGAGCCGGCACGCGGCTCATCGACTGGGAGGCGGTGCGGCGCATCGCTCGTCGCCGGCTCGGCCCCGCCGCGGCAGGCCTCACCGATGCGGATCGTGTGGAGGCGGAGGCGTTCTACCGCGCCGAGCTGCTGCGCATCGAGCCGATCGTGGCGGAGGCGATCGGCGCCGAGCTGCCGCGCGCGCTCGAGACGCCGGCCGTGGTCGATCGATTCGAGTGGATCGACCTCAACCTGGCGACCTTCGAGCAGCTCTTCGGCCGGGTGGAGCGGATCATCAACGACGCCACCGTCGGGGCCGATACGCCGGGCCGCGCCCTGGCCCGGATCCTGAATCGGTCGTTCGGCAACCAGCAGCTCGGCCTGCTGATGGCATTCCTGGCGCGCAAGGTGCTGGGCCAGTACGACGTCAGCCTCCTCGCCGCTGCGCCGGCGGCTCGCGGCCGGCTGAACTTCGTGGAGCCGAACATCCAGGCCAGCGCCGCGGCCTTCGGCGTTCCGCTGGGGCAGTTCCGCACCTTCATCGCGCTCCACGAGGCGACCCACGCCTTCGAATTCGAGGCCTATCCGTGGCTCCGCGAGCACTTCGCCGCCTCCGTCGGGGAGGCCATCGAGCAGATGGCGACCGATACCGGCGGCCTGGGCCAGCGCCTCCGCGGCGCACTCCGCGGACGGGACGGGCACTGGCTGGAGCGGATGATGACGCCGGGGCAGCTGAGCAGCTTCCGCCGGACCCAGGCGCTCATGTCGCTCCTCGAGGGGTACTCGAATCACGTCATGAACGACGCGGGCGAGCGCCTCCTGCCCGGGTTCGCGAAGCTCCACGAGCGGTTCGAGCGACGGAACGAGGCGCGCGGCGCGCTCGAGCGAGCCATCATGCGACTCACCGGGCTCGACCTGAAGATGGAGCAATACGCGGCGGGTGAGAGATTCGTGACCGGCGTCCTGGCCGCCCGGGACCGCGCCTTCCTGAACCAGGTGTGGGAGGGCCCCGACAACCTGCCTGACCTCGCCGAGATCCGCCATCCACAGCGCTGGATCGACCGGATCGAGGGACGCACGACGAAGGAGCAGCTCACCTGAGCGACGAGATCGTCATCCTCGCGACACCGATCTTCGGTGCCCCGCTCTCCGCCGAGCACGCTGCCCAGCTCGAGGAGGTGCCCGGCGCGCGGGTCGTGCAGATGTCGCGGGAGGGGCTGGTCCACGACGACGCCGAGGCGGCGCTGGCCTCGGCGCGCGTCCTGCTGCGCGGGGGCGTGCCGGCATCGGTGCTCGACCACATCATCGCCCGCGCGCCGCGCCTGGAGTGGATCCACTCCTTCTCGGCGGGAGTGGACCGGGTCGCGACCCCGGCGGTCCGCGAGCGCGGCCTGGTTGTCACGAATGCCCGCGGCGTCTTCTCGAGGCCGATCGCCGAGTACGTGGTGATGATGTGCCTGGCCATCGCGCGGCGGCTGCCCCAGCTGCTCGAGCTGCAGCGGGAACGCACCTGGCAGCCCCTGCGCGGCACCGAGCTCGGCGGCATGACGGTCGGCATCGTCGGATTCGGGAGCATCGGCTCCGAGATCGCCAGCCTGCTGGCGCCCTTCGAGGCGAAGGTTCTCGCCACGCGGCGGCATCCGGACCGTGGGTCCGGCGACGCGGCGAACGTCGAGCTGCTGGGCCTCGACCAGCTGGACGAGCTGCTGCGCCGGAGCGACATCGTGGTCGTGGCCGCTCCGCTCACCGACGACACGGCCGGCCTGATCGGCGCCGCCCAGCTCCAGGAGATGCCGGAGCACGCCTGGCTGATCAACATCGCGCGCGGCCGGTTGCTCGACGAGCTGGCCCTGCGGCGGGCGCTCGAATCGGGCTGGATCGGTGGCGCCGTGCTCGACGTCTTCAACGAGGAGCCGCTTCCCCCCGACTCGCCGCTGTACGGGACGCCGAACCTGATCATCACCCCGCACACCTCGTGGTCGAGCGACCGGGTGGTGGACCGCTCGCTGGAGCTGTTCATCGCCAACTTGCGGCGCTTCGCGGCCGGCGAGCCGCTCGAGAACGTCGTCGACCTGGAGGCCGGGTACTAGCCGGTGCAGGTCACCATCGTCGGGCTGCCGGGGAGCGGCAAGACGACCGTCTTCAACGCCCTTACCGGTGCCCATGCCGACACCGGCGGCTTCTCCGGCGGACGCGCCGCGCCGAACATGGGCGTGGTCAAGGTCCCCGACGACCGCCTCGACCGCCTCTCCGAGCTCTTCCACCCGCGCAAGACGATCCCGGCTGACGTCACCTACGTGGACGTCGCCATCCCGGCCGGTGCGACCCGCGAGGGAACAATCAACCCGGATGTGCTGGCCCTGATCCGCAACGCCGACGCGCTCCTCCACGTGGCCCGCGCCTTCGAGGGCAGCGAAGGGCAGCCCGATCCGTGGCGCGACGTCGAAGCGCTGGACCTGGAGTTCGCGATCGCCGACCTGATGGTGATCGAGAAGCGCCTGGAGAAGCTGCGCACCTCGGGACGCCACGGATCGCCCGCGGAGCGAGAGGCGAACGCGCAGGAGGAGGAGCTCCTCGCACGCCTCGAGCCGGAGCTCTCGGCGGGGCATCCGCTGCGCGCGGTCAGTCTCAGCAGCGACGACGAGCTGAGGCTGCGCGGCTATCGCTTCCTGACCCAGAAGCCGGTGCTGGTGGTGCTGAACATCGACGAGGGACAGCTGGGGGCTGCCGCAGAGCTCGAGGCGAGCGGCCGTGCTCGGTACGGCCAGCAGCAGGCGGACGTCGCCGCGCTCGGCGGGAAGATCGAGGCCGAGCTGGCGCAGCTGTCCGAGGCCGACGCGGCCCTCTTCATGGACGACCTGGGGATCGCCGAGCCGAGTCGCGGCCGGGTGATCCACCTGACCTATGCGCTGCTTGGCCTCTTCTCGTTCTTCACCGCCGGCGAGGACGAGTGCCGGGCGTGGACTCTGCGCCACGGCGCGAACGCCGTCGACGCGGCAGCGGCGATCCACTCCGACCTGGCGCGTGGGTTCATCCGCGCCGAGGTGGTGACCTACGACGACCTGATGGCCTGCGGCAGCATGGCCGAGGCCCGCAAGCGCGGCCTGCTGCGGTCGGAGGGGAAGACGTACGCGGTCCGCGACGGCGACGTGATCGAGGTGCTCTTCAACGTCGCCCGCTGAGAGTCCCGCCTACGAGGAGAGATCGACCTCGGCGATCACGCTGCGGAACTCGTCGCTGGTCTCGACGAGATAGGTGTCCGCCTCCTCCATGCCCACGCTCATGCTCGCGGTCAGCTTCTCGTCACCCGCGTAGGTGAAGCCGTGTCTGCGCTCCAGCTCGCGGGCGATCGCCTCGACCAGCGTGTCCTCTTCGAACGTGTCGACCACGGCGATGCGCGCGGCCAGCACGAGTGCGGCGAAGGCCTCCGGCGTGTACTGGCGGTCGCTGACCAGCACGGCATCGGTCAGCAGGTCGGTGGCGCCCTCGTGCAGCTCGTAGAAGAAGAGTTTCATGATGGGCCGATGATAGCCGTCCGCCCCGACCTGCTCGTGATCGGCGGCCTGACCATTGACCGCTTCGCCGATGGCTCGTCCGCTCCTGGCGGATCGGTCCTGCACATCGCCCGGGCGGCGCGCCCGCGCGGCGTCCGCGTGTCGGTCGTGACGGCGGCGGGACCTGAGCCCGAGGCACGGGCGGGGATAGCCGAGCTCGGCTCCGTCATTGCATCGGTCGCATGGGCCGATGGCACTACCACCTTCGTGCACCGCGACTCGCCTGACGGGAGGCAGCTCTGGCGCACGCGGGCTGGTGGGCCCATCTCCATGGCGCGCATCGACGCTCGCGACCACCGCGCCATCCTGGCTGCGCCCATCGCCGACGAAGTGACGGCGATCGATCTCGATCGCCTGGATGCGGCGGTAACACGCGGCGCCATCCTGCAGGGCTACCTGCGGTCGTTCGCCGCCGAGGGCGAGGTGCGGCCCCTGCCCCTGGCACGACTCGCTCCAGAGCTTGTGGCGGTGTTGAGCGGGTTCGACCTGCTCGTGGCCAGCCGCGAGGACCTGCTGGGGGAGGCAGCCGAACCGTCGGACCAGCTCACCGCCCTGCGACGCGTGTTTGGTCCCCGCCCGGCGCTCGTGGTGACCGATGGGGTGGACGGCGCCTGGATGGAGCATGAGCACCTTCCGATTTCTCGGCAGGTTGACGGCGTCCCGAGCGTGGGTGCGGGGGACGTCTTCGCGGCCTTCATGCTTGCAGGAGGGTGGCCGGTGCTTGCCCCCGCAGGCTTCGCCAGGCAGCGCGCCGAAGAAGCGATGCGCGTCGTCGCCGATGTCCTGGAGGGGCGGCGGGCCTAGGCGACCCGCTCCGCCCTGGCGGCGCGGCGGTCTGCGGCCGCGACCCAGCGACGCAACCTGCGCAGGCGAGCCTCCACCCGGAGACGAACGCGTCCCAGCTCCAGGATCCCGCCGCCGCGCCCCAGGGCGAAGGCAAGGTCGAGCACCCGTGACGCCGTTGCCGCAGCCTCGAGCGCGCTGTGCAGATCGCCGCGGTGTCGCTCGCGGATTCGGGCCACCTCCAGCCAGGCCGCGGCCGCGTCGGTCGAGGCGCGTCGCGTGGCTGTGGTCCACAGCTCCTCGGCCCGGTCGACCTGCCCGGCTCCGAGCAGCAGGCGCGCTGCCATCCGCCGCAGCGAGTGGGCCCGTTCCTGGTTGACGCCGGGCAGCATCGCGGCCTCGACGACCTCGAGCGCCTCCTCGCTGGCGCCATATCGCAGCAGCTCGACCGCCATGCCATGCGGGTCGAGCACGGGGGCGTCGCGCCAGCCGCCGGCCCGCATCCGCGTGATCTCGGCCTCCAGCAGCGCGAGCGAGACGACGTCCTGCAGGTTGTGGTCGAGGACGTCTGTCAGGAGGTCCGGCGAGCCGCCGCGCAGGTACCCGAAGTAGCGCGACGGGACCTCGCTGCCGGGGCAGTCGGAATTGCGGATGACGCCCAGCACGCCGAACTCGACGTCGGCCAGGCGCGCTCCGCCGAGGGGCCGCCGGTACAGGCGCCGCGCCACCGGCAGCAGGTCGTCATGCACCTCGGGCAGCGCCGCCATCTCCCGGAAGAGGCGATGGACGGTCAGTCGCGTGACGAGCAGCGGCAGGTCGAAGCCGCGCCCGTTGTAGGTGACCACACGCGGCAGAGCGGCCAGCTCACTGGCAGCGAGCCGCAGGAGCGCCGCCTCGTGCGGGTAGTCGGGGAGGAGCAGCTGCCGCACGACCAGCTCGTCGCCCTCCACGTGACCGAGTCCGGCGAGGAAGACGACGGTGCCCGCGCCGGTCGAGAGGCCGGTCGTCTCCGTGTCGAAGTAGCAGGCGGGCGGCAGGCCGGCGAGGCTCGCCACCGTCGCCGGCGGCAGCGCGACTCGTCGCTCGACGACAACCGCCGCGCCCTCCGGGGCGATCTGCAGTCGAGCGCCGAACCAGCGGGCGAGGGTCTCCGCCCGATTGCCAGCGGACGGCGTTGTCCGAGGCGTCGCTGGCCTTCCCCGCTCGGCCCGCATCTCGGCCAGTCGATCGGCGAGGGTGCGCATCGGTCAGGAGAGCGCTGCCAGCAGCTCCGAGACAGTCGCCTTTCCCCGAGCGCCGACCTCGATCGCCGGACCGACGCACGCCGGGCAGCCATCGGCGCAGGCGCACGAGTCGACCGCCTCGCGGCAGGCCCGGATCAGCTGATCGGTGAGGGTGAAGAGCCGCTCGGTCAGGCCCACGCCGCCCGGGACGGCGTCGTACAGGTAGAGGGTCGGTCGTCCGGTGAACGGCGCCTGGACCTGGGCCAGCACGCCGAGGTCGCGTGGATCGCACATCAGGAGCAGCGAGCCGGTGGTGCGGGCGACGCGCGCCAGGCCGATCAACGCGCCGTCGAGGGTGTCGCGGTCGTATCGGTTCACGACCTCTGCCGGTGGGACGAGCCAGCAGGCGGTGGTGTGCATCTCCTGCTCGGGGATGGCGATCGAGCCCCAGCCCACGTTCTCGTGGGTGTGGTACTTGATCTTCTTGAACATGGTCACCTTCCAGGCGACCATCACCTCGCCGCGCTGGCGCATGCCGGCGGGAGGCTGATCGGCCTCGTCGAAGACCTCGAGCACCTTGAGCGTGATGCCGAGGTCGGCATCGGTGTAGTAGTCGACGTCGGTGCGGGTCACGAAGGCCTTGCGCTCGTCCCAGTCGAGCCGATCGACGTGGTACTGCACCCCCTCGTGGATGTAGATCGCCTTCTCGTGGACGAGCAGGGGCGCCGCGAACAGGTCCACCTCGCCGAGGACCCGGTTGCGGTCCCCGGTCGTGTCGACGATCACCACGTTCTCCGGCGCGCCGCTGCGCAGCGAGAAGGAGCTGGCCGGGAAGTTCTCGTGGCTCCAGTAGTAGCGGTCGTCCTCGGCTCGCCGCAGATAGCCGTCCTCCTCGAGGACGTCGAGCAGCGCCGGCGTCTCGGCGATCCCGAACCGCTCGGCGGCGGGAACCGGCAGCTCGAAGCTCGAGGCGCGCAGGTGGTTGAGGAGCACGTGGAGGTTGTCGGGGTTCACCAGCCCGTGCTCCGGCGAGGTGTCGAAGAGGTACTCGGGGTGGGCCGCCAGGAACTGGTCGATCGGAGCCGATGAGCAGATCAGCGCCGAGAGGCTGGTGCTCACCCGCCGCCCCGCCCGACCCATCTGCTGCCAGGTCGAGGCGATGGTCCCCGGATAGCCGATGCTGATGGCTGCGTCGAGGCCGCCGATGTCGATCCCCAGCTCGAGCGCGTTGGTCGCCACCACGCCCCGCACCCGGCCGTCGCGCAGGCCGCGCTCGATCTCCTTGCGCTCGTTCGGCAGGTAGCCCCCGCGATAGCCCCGAATGGTGTGTGGGTGCCCGGGCGGTGGCGCGAAGGTCTCGCGCAGGTAGGTGGTCAGCACCTCCACCGAGGTCCGTGACTTCGCGAAGGCGATCGTCTGCACGCCTCCGCTGATGAGCCGCTCCGCCACGCGCTGCCCGGTGAGCAGCGCCGAGCCGCGGATCCCGAGCTGCTCGTTGGCGACCGGCGGGTTGATCACCAGGATGTGCCGCCGACCCGACGGCGCCCCGTTGTCGTCCACCAGCTCCACCGGCGCCTCGACGATCCGCTCGGCCAGGTCCCGGGGATTGGCGATGGTGGCGCTGGCGCAGATGAAGACCGGGTCGGCGCCGTAGTGGTTCGTGATGCGGCGCAGCCGACGGATCACGTTGGCCACGTGGCTACCGAAGAGGCCGCGGTAGGTGTGCAGCTCGTCGATCACCACGAACTGGAGGTTCTCGAAGAGCTTGAACCACTTGGTGTGGTGGGGGAGGATCGCGGCGTGGAGCATGTCCGGGTTGGTGATCACCACCTGCCCGGCGGCCCGCACCACGGAGCGCACGTTCGGCGGCGTGTCGCCGTCGTAGGTGTGGGTCTTGAGGTCCAGCTCCGCGGCCTCCGCCAGTGCGCGCAGCTCGACCAGCTGGTCCGCCGCCAGCGCCTTGGTGGGGAAGAGGTAGAGCGCCCGCGCGGTCGGATCGCGGGCGACGGCGTCGAGGACTGGCAGGTTGTAGCAGAGCGTCTTGCCGGAGGCGGTGGGCGTGACCACGCATACGTTGCGACGGGCGCGGATCGCCTCCAGCGCCTGCGCCTGGTGGGTGTAGAGGGCCTCTACCCCGCGCGAGCGGAGCGCGTTGGTCAGGCGCGGGTCCAGCCCCTCCGGCCATGGGGCGTGGCGCGGCGGGCGCGGCTCCAGCACCCGGTGCGCGGCAACGAGCGGCTGCAGGGCGGAGTCGGCGAGGAGTGCCTCGATGGCGTCGGTGGGGGTGGTTGGCCGGTCGGTCAGCATGATGCGCTCCAAAATAGCACGCCTGTTCTCTTTGGAGATTGCATCTCGAGCATCGCCGCGCCCGCGACAGCTCGGCTGTCGCGTCGGCGGGTGCTAGGGTTCGCACCTGTGATTCGCCCCACGCCATTCCATCCGCGGACCAGCGTGCTCAACGAGACGGGCCTGTGGAGCCATTGGGCCGGGCATCTCGCCGCCAACCGCTACCAGGTATCGGACAAGTTCGAGTACTTCGCGGTGCGCAACGCGGCGGGCATCTTCGACACCTCGCCGCTGTACAAGTACCGGATCTCCGGGGCCGATGCGGAGCGCTTCCTGGCCGGCATGCTTGCCCGCGACATCCGTGCCTGCCCGCCCGGCAACGCCCAGTACACGACCTGGCTCGATGACCGCGGCTTCGTGCTGGAGGACGGCGTGATCCAGCACCGTGCGCCCGACGAGTACCTCCTCACCAGCGCGGAGCCGAACTTCGGCTATTTCGCCGACCGGATCGGCCGCCTGTCGGTCGCGATCGAGGACGTCAGCACGCAGATCGGCACCATCGCGGTCCAGGGCCCGCGCTCGCGCGACCTGCTCGCCAGGCTCGTGCCGAGCGCCGCCACGACCCCCTTCTTCGGGCTGACCACCGGCGAGATCGGCGGCGTGCCCGTCACGGTGTCACGCACCGGGTACACCGGCGACCTTGGCTTCGAGGTATGGGTCGACGCAGCCGATGCATTGACCGCGTGGGACGGCCTGTGGGAGGCGGCTGACGGGCTCAGCGTCCTCCCGTTTGGGCTTGCCGCGCTCTACATGCTTCGCATCGAGGCCGGGCTGCTGCTGCTGGCTGTCGACTTCGACTCGAGCCGATACGCCTTCAACGATGCCCATCGGTCCACCCCGATCGAGCTCGGCTGGTCGTGGATGTTCAAGGGGCTGGCCGATGACGATCGCGCCTTCATCGGGCGCCGCGCGCTGGAGCGCGAGATGGCCGACAAGACGTCGCGCTGGCGGATGAGCGGCCTGGTCGTCGACTGGGAGGACTACGATCGCGTCTACGGCGCGGCCGGGCTGATCCCGCCCAAGGTGCATGCGCCGGTCCACGAGGATTGGATGGTCTACGACGAGGGTGGCCAGCGGGTCGGCTACGTGACCAGCTTCATGTACTCGCCGATGCTGCAACGGCACATCGCGCTGGGCCGGGTGCGGCCCGACCTGGCCAAGGTTGGGCAGCGCGTGCAGCTGGAGTTCACCGTCGACCACCATTACCAGAAGGTCGCAGCCCATGTCGTGCGGCTCCCCTTCTACAACCCCGAGCGGAAGACGGCATGAACGGCGAGCCCTACGACGCGATCGTGGTCGGCGGCGGCCACAACGGGCTGGTGAACGGGGCCTACCTGGCCCGTGGCGGGCTGCGGACGCTGATCCTCGAGCAGCGTGAGGTCGTCGGCGGGGCGGCGATCACCGAGGAGCTGCGGCCCGGCTTCTGGTTCACGACCTTCTCGTACGCGCTCTCCCTGCTGCGGCCGCAGATCATCCACGAGCTCGAGCTGCCGAAGCACGGGTTCATGCCGCTGCTCATGTCGTCGCGGTTCGCGCCGACCCCCGAGGGCGAGTACCTGTGGTTCACGAAGCACCACGACCAGAACCTGCGCGAGATCGCACGCATCTCCCCGCATGACGCCGATGCGTACGAGCAGTACGGCCACGACATGGATCGCGTCTGCCAGGCGATCAAGCCGCTCCTCGACATGGTCCCGCCCGACCCGTTCAGCGACGACCCCGAGGAGCTGCTGGCCCTGGCCGGGATCGGCTCGCGGCTGCGGAGCCTCGACAAGCGGACCTTCCACAACGCGATCCGGCTTCTCACCGGAAGCGCCGCCGACTTCCTCGACGACTACTTCGAGTCCGACCTCCTGAAGGGCTGGCTGGCCTCGTCGGGGATCATCGGCTCCAAGGTGGGACCCCGGTCGCAGGGCTCCGGCCTCGTCCTCCTCTTCCACTCGCTTGGCGAGACCGATGGCGAGTTCGGCTCGTGGGCCTTCCACAAGGGGGGCAACGGCGGCTTCACCCAGGTGCTGGCGCGGGCCGCCGAGGCGTTCGGCGCGGAGATCCGGCTCGGCGCGCCGGTGGAGCGGGTGCTGACCCAGGACGGACGCGCGACCGGCGTCGCCCTCGCCGACGGCACCGAGCTCCACGCGAAGGTCGTCGTCTCGGCGCTCGACCCGCGTCACACCTTCCTGGAGCTGGTCAACCCGCGCGAGCTCCCCGACGACCTGGTGGAGACCGTCCGCCGCATGAAGTTCCAGGGCGTCTCGTCCAAGGTGAACTTCGCGCTGAACGGCATCCCGCGCTACCCGGCGCTCGAGGGGAGCGACATGTTCCGCGGCTTCCTGAACATCGCTCCCTCGATGGACTACCTGGAGCGCGCCTTCGACGCGGCCAAGTACGGCTGGTACGGCGACGAGCCATACATCGACGGCGCGATCCAGTCGACGATCGACCCGGATATGGCGCCGCCCGGGCAGCACGTGATGTCCTGCTTCGTGCAGTACACGCCGTACAAGCTGCGCGAGAGCGACTGGGATGCCGAGCGCGAGCGGCTGGGCGACACCGTCCAGGCCACCCTGGAGCGCTACTTCCCCGGCTTCGGCGACCTCGTCCTCCAGCGCGAGGTGGTCACCCCGCTCGACATCGAGCGCACCATCGGCCTCAGCGAGGGCAACATCTTCGCCGGCGAGCTGCTGGCGCCGCAGATGTTCTTCCTCCGCCCGGCGCCGGGCTGGTCGCAATATCGCACCCCGATCGATGGCTACTACCAGTGCGGCTCGGGCACCCACCCGGGTGGCTGCGTGATGGGCGCCCCCGGCCGCCTGGCGGCCGGTCAGATCCTCAAGGACGCGGCCGCGGCACGCGGCTGACGCTCCGGCGGTGTGGATAACCCTGCCGGCTTTGCCTTGCACTGTGGAAAAGTGCCGGGCTAGACTGGCTCCCGGATGACCAGCCTCGAACTCCCTGCGCCCCGACGGACGCCGCCGGACCGACCCCTGCGCGTCCGCATCCCGGCGTCACGTGGCGGGCTCGCCTGGATCGCGGTGATCCTGATCATCGGCACCTTCCTGGCGGTTCAGGTGGGGCGGCAGGTCTACACCAGCTGGTCGATCGGCCAGGAGGCCGAGGCGATCCGGACCGAGATCGCTGCCATGGAGGCCCACAACGAGGCGCTGCGACAGCAGCTCGACTACCTGCAGAGCAACGGGTTCCTGTCCGCGGAGGCTCGTCGGCTGCTGAACCTCGGCCTCGCCGGGGAGCACGTGTTGATCATTCCGCCGGGCGCCGAGGCTGCGCTTCCTCCCGCGGCGCGCGAGCAGCGGGCTGCGGCGAAGCCGCCACTCGAGCAGTGGCTGGAGCTCTTCTTCGGGCCGTAGGTTCCCCGACTTCGCACGCCCTCACGATGCGGGCAGGAACTCCCGTACGGCTCGCTCGAATGGCTCCGGTTCCTCGATGAACGGGAAGTGGCCGCCTCCCGGGATGACGACCAGCCGGGCGTCGGCGATCCGGTCGGCCAGGAAGCGCGAGAAGGCAACCGGTATTGGATCGTGCTCGCCGTGCACCACAAGGGTCGGGCAGGTGACGCGAGCCAGGCTTCCGAGCGGGTCCTGATCGGAGAGGCTCGCGACGAGCCGGTCCTCGTAGTCGACAGCGTTCGCGGCGGTCATCTCCGTGAAACCAAGGTCGAGCGTCGCGACCGTGCCTCGCTCCCGGAAGAACGGTGTGTAGATATTGAGGATGTAGCGCTCGACGGCCCTCGGCTCGCGGGCGGCGAACGCGTCGGAGGCCCCGATGCGCTTCAACTCCGCATCGTCCTCGGGCGTCCGCTTGGCCTGCATCGCGCCCCAAAGCTCAGCTCCCTCGTCCTCGTCCAGCGGAGGGCCCGTGTCGACCAGGATCAGCGACTGGATGGTGTCGGGATGCGCGGACGCGTACAGGTACGCCACGTGCCCGCCGAGCGAATGTCCAAGGACGCTCCACCGCGCGAAACCCAGTGCAGCTCGCAGGCTCGCGAGATCCTCGACCGCGCCGCCCAGCGTGAGCTGCGACGCGTCACCGAGCTGGCTACCGCCGGTACCACGCGCGTCGTAGTAGATGATCTCGTGCTCGTCGGAGAGGGCATCGAGCCGGCGCAGGTACGGGTGGCCGAGCTGCGGACCCCCGGATATCAGCAGCGGGCTGCCTCGGCCGACGCGGACCACGTTGAC
>DASSIB010000084.1:0-7342 GCA_035692365.1 Candidatus Limnocylindria bacterium
GATCATTTCGGAGGCCTGGGACGTCAGCGGGAACGCACTGGTCGACATGCCGTACGACCCTGACGAGCTGTTCACCTTCGTACAGCGGGGCCTCGTCCACTAGCGAGGCAGCCCGGTCCATGACCGATACCGGCCGGGCGATTCGCCCGGCCGGTTCGCTTTCCGGTGACTAGTCGGGCGGATCGGCTCCGGCGGTGGCGAGGCGCAGTGCCATCGCGGCGGCCTCGCGCGGGTCGCGGGCTCGGTGGACGCGCGGGCCGCCGATGCGGTGGTCGGTCTCGACCCGCCATGAGCTGAGGGTCACCACCTGGCGGCCCATGCGCAGCGCCATCCCGATCTCCGACAGGGTGCCGTGGCGGCCGCCGACGGCGACCACCGAATCGGCCGAAGTGACGACAACCACGTTGCGGACCACGCCCAGCCCGGTCGCGACCGGGATGGTGACGAACTCGTTTGCCTCAGCTGCATCGGCTCCGGGCAGGATGCCGATCGTGGCGCCTCCTGCTGCCTGGGCACCGCGCGAGGCCGCCCGCATCACGCCGCCCAGCCCACCGGTGATCACGACCGCGCCGCCACGCGCGAGCAGCTGGCCGACCTCCTCCGCCCACTCGAGGATCCGGTGCGCCTCGGGACCTCGAGGGTCCCCATCCCCGATCACCGCGACGAACGGCGCCCTCGGGCGCTGGACGGGCTGCGTCACGAGGCTGCGCGCGACCCCGCCAGGGTCAGGCCCAGGGGAACAGCAGCCAGGATCTCGTACTTCGCATGCCCCGCCTCAAGGTGGCTCCGGTACAGCACAAGCTCCTCGACCGCGAGGGATCCAGCCGGCATCGGCACCTTCCAGGTGGCCGCGGGGAGCGTCACTCCGCGGTCTCCGCGCGCCCTCGCCAGGGTCAGGTGGGCGCGGAACGGCGAGGCCGTCTCGCAGTCGACCGCGATGCGGACCGCGATGGCCAGCTCGGCCAGGCGCCGCGAGCGGTCGGCAAGCCCGTACCAGAGGATCCGGACCTCGCGCCGCGACGGGAAGGCTCCCAGCCCCCCGGTCGGGATCGCGAATGGGGCATGGTTGGAGGCCACGTCGGTGAGCGCATCGATCAGGCGCGGGATCTCGGACTCGGCGATTGGCCCCATGAAGGCGAGCGTCAGGTGCCACTCCTGTGGATCGATCCACCGAAGCTCATCGGCATCGGCCGATGCAGCCCCCTTGAGCGCACCCAGCGCGCCGCGGAGGTCTCGATCGAGCGGCTGCCCGATCGGCACGCCGACGAAGCAGCGCCAGCCCTCGTCGATCATCGGCCGGCCACGCTCGCGGGGAGCCGCGCGTCAACGATCGGAATCAGCTCGGCCAGCGACCGGATCAGCGGCGTGCGGTCCGGCACGTCGGCCGTGGTGAATCGGTCTCGCCGGTCGATCAGGACCGGCTGGATCCCCACGCCGCGCGCACCGGCGACATCGGCGTCGAGGTGGTCGCCGACGTGGATCGCCTCCCCCGCCTCCACCCTCGCCTGCTCCAGCGCCCAGCGGAAGATCTCCGGGTGTGGCTTCTCGAAGCCGATGCGCGAGCTCGCGGCAATGAAGTCGAAGTGGCTGACCAGGTCGAGCGCGTGCAACAGCTCGGGAAGCTGCCAGACCCAGTTGCTGACCGCCCCCACCACCAGGCCGCGCGATCGGAGCGCCGCCAGGGCGGGCTTGGCGTCGGGGAAGACGTGCCAGTTGGCGGTCACCATGAAGAGCTCAGAGAGGCGGCGGTAGAACGACTCCGGCATCGGGTCGAAGCCGAGATCCTCGAGGGCCGCGCTGTCGATCTGCATGGTGCGCGCGAAGGAGGTGTCCTCGGTTGGCTCGAACCCCGCCTCGAAGCCGAAGCCTCCGTGGTGATAGGCCCGCCGCAGCGCGGTGTAGAGCGCCTCGACCTCGACCTTGATGCCGTATTCCTCGAAGGCGATCGCGTAGACGTGCTCCCACGACGGGTTGGGGCGCATCACCGTGTCGCCGATATCCAGGAAGACGGCCCGCAGCGGCGCAGCCGGTCGATCGTCGCTCATCGGGCCAAGCCTACCCCTTCGACGCGGGGCGTGGATCAGCCCCCGGCGACCGCCCTGGAGCCAAGGATGAGGGAGATCTCCTTCCGGTAGCGCAGCCCGGACGAGTGACGCGACAGCCACTTCAGGTAATCAGGGTCGTGGCCCGCAAGATCCTTCAGCGTCCACCCCGAGTACCGGCCGGATTCGAGCTTGGTGGCGTTGGCGTTGGTGTCGGTTCGACCCGGGCGGCGGGCCGGAGGCGCCACAGCGCGACCGTACATCGGCGGGATGGCCGCAGCGTCGAACGGGGTGCGAGCAGTGCGCCGCGATTTGTCGACCTGCGCCCGCAGCTCGGGCTCGCGGACCATGGCATACGCCTGGTTCAGCTCGATCATGCGCCGGCTGGCTCGCGCCGACGAGTCACGGTCGGGGTGATATTTCATCGCGAGCGCTCGGAAGGCTGCGTGCAGGACCTCCTGCTCGGCCTTTGGAGAGACCTGCAGCACCTGGTACGGGTCCATCGACGGGGTCGTCTGCCCCGGTTCACTCATTGAAGAGCCGCTCTTCGATGAGCTTCTCGGCGGTCACGCGGCCGTTCGGGTCGAAGCAGCTGTACTCGAACAACTTCTCGTACTCGAGGTCAACGTTGTCCTGGCCGCCGCGGTTCTTCTCGACCGTGGCCACGACCCAGTCGCGGTAGCGCTGGGCCTGGTACGGGTTGAATTCGATGTTGACCTTGGCGACGATGTGGTACTTGTCGTTCAGGATCAGGATGATGTCGCTCTCGTAGTTGATGGCGCTGCTGCCGCGCAGGTGATGGTTGCGCAGACGCTTCGCCTTCAGCCCCTCGCGGTCCGCAGCGACGATCGCGATCACGGGGATCTCGAGCGACAGCGCGATGTCCTTGAGGCCGCCGACGATGCGCGTCACCTTCTCGGTCTCCTCGGACGGCTCCGGGATGACCGGCACCTTCTGGAGGTAGTCGATGAAGAGGACGAGGCGCTTCTCCTCCGGGCCGCGATGCTGGGCCACGAGGGTGCGCAGGTTATCGATGGTCGACCCCGTGGCGGTGCCGCGCATGAGATAGAGGTTGCTGCCGTAGCGGGCGATCCGCTCGAGCGAGGGCCGCAGCCGCGGGTTGGTGCCGAGCTTGGCCCGCTGCCCCGCCTCGACCGCCGCCGCGTAGCTCTGCATGACCTCTTTCTTGACGTCCTGGATCTTCACCGCACCGGTCTTGGCCGGGAGGTGATGCAGCGCCGACTCCATCGCGATGAGGCGCTGGATGAGGTACTCCTCCTCGTGCTCGAAGCAGACGTAGAGCGCCGTCGCCTGCCCCGATGCCGCCATGTTGCGGGCCATCTGCAGCGCCATCGTCGTCTTGCCCTGCCCCTGGGCTCCACCGATCAGCATCAGCTCGCCGGGTCGCAGTCCTCCGCCGATGGTCTTGTCGAGCGGCACGAAGCCGGTCCCGATCGGCTGGAACTCGTCGACCTTGCCGGCGGCGACCCGCTCGTTGAGGTTGGTGAGCACGTCGAGGGCCGATCGCGGCGCCAGGGCGCCGGCCTCGCCCTCCAGCCGCCAGTCGACGGTGGACGGCGCGACGTCGGCGAGAGGATCGGCCTGCGGATCTGCCGGGGTGTCGGTGGTCGGGTCGTCAATCATAGGTGCCGTGGCTCCTCACACACGAGCGGTGCGACGCATGGTGCTCATGCGCAACGGAGGCGAGTATACGACCAGCCCTCCGCCCTTCGGAATGGCCCGAATGGGCTACCCCGGAGGGTCACTGTTACGCCGGCTGCGGCGCGGGCTTTCTCCGACGCTTGGGAGCCGGCTCCGGAGTCGGCAGCTGGCCCTCGCTGGGCGGAACTTCGCCAACTCGGCGAGGAGTTGGTCCCGATGCGCCTCGAGGCGGGAGGATTCCGGCGAAGAGCGACTCGAACTCCTCGCTCTCGATCGTCTCCTTCTCGATCAGCAGCGCCGCAAGCCGGTCCAGCACCTCGCGGTGCGCAATGAGGGACTCCTTGGCACGCTGGTAGGCGCGATCGATGATCTCGCGGGCCTCGGCGTCGATCTTGGCGGCGACCTCGTCGGAGTAGTTGCGCTGCTCGCTGATCTCGCGGCCCAGGAAGATCATCTCGTCCTTCTTGCCGTAGGTCAGCGGGCCGAGCTTCTCGCTCATCCCGTACTGGGTCACCATCGCCCGGGCAAGGGCGGTCGCCTTCTCGATGTCGTTGCTGGCGCCGGTGGTCGTGTCGCCGAAGACGATCTCCTCCGCAACGTGGCCGCCCAGCATGCCGGCGATCTTGTCCTCGAACTCGGACTTGGAGTGGAGGTATCGGTCCTCCGACGGCAGGCTCATGGTGTAGCCGAGCGCCATGCCGCGGCTCACGATCGTCACCTTGCTGACCGGATCGCACTTGGGCAGCACCCGCTGCACCACCGCGTGGCCGCCCTCGTGGTAGGCGATGATCGTCTTCTCCTCGGGCGTGATCAGGCGGGAGCGGCGCTCCGGCCCGGCCACGACACGGTCGATCGCCTCGTTGAAGTCGCTCGGCGCGACCGACTTCTTGTTGTGGCGCGCGGCCAGGATCGCCGCCTCGTTGACGAGGTTGGCGAGATCCGCCCCCGAGAAGCCGGGGGTGCGGCGCGCCAGCTCGTCGAGGTCCACCGTCTTGTCGAGCGGCTTCCCCTTGATGTGCACGTTGAGGATCTCGCGGCGGCCCTTGATGTCGGGCCGATCGAGCACCACCTGGCGGTCGAAGCGGCCCGGGCGCAGGAGCGCGGGGTCGAGGACATCGGGCCGGTTGGTGGCGGCCACCACGATCACGTTGGTGTTCGTGTCGAAGCCGTCCATCTCGACCAGGATCTGGTTGAGGGTCTGCTCCCGCTCGTCGTGCGAGCCGCCGAGCCCGGCGCCACGCTGGCGTCCGACCGCGTCGATCTCGTCGACGAAGACGATGCAGGGCGAGTTGCGCTTCGCCTGCTCGAAGAGGTCGCGCACGCGGGATGCGCCAACGCCCACGAACATCTCCACGAACTCAGAGCCGGAGATGCTGAAGAAGGGCACCCCTGCCTCGCCAGCCACGGCTCGGGCCAGCAGCGTCTTGCCGGTTCCGGGAGGTCCGACGAGCAGCACGCCGCGCGGGATCCGCGCACCGAGCGAGTTGAACTTCTCGGGGTACTTGAGGAACTCGACCACCTCGGTCAGCTCCTGCTTCGCCTCGTCCACACCGGCCACGTCGTTGAATGTGATAACGGTCTTGTTGCCGAGGAACATGCGCGCCCGGCTCTTGCCGAAGCTCATCGCCTGGTTATTGGTCCCCTGGGCCTGCCGCATCATGAAGAAGATGAAGCCGCCGATCAGGAGGACGGGCAGGAAGGCGGTGATCAAAAGGCCGAGCCACTGCCCGGCAGCGCTCTCCTCGACCGCGGAGTAGCTGATTGGACAGCTGCCCGGATCGGCGCTGCCGGCGGCGTCGCAGACTTCCTGGCGGACGTTGATGAACTCCGAGGGGACGACGACCATGCGTGGCTCGTCGGTCTTGCCGTCGAGGACGACGCTGAGGCGCGTCCCGTCCTGCTCGACGGAGGTGACCTTCCCGTCCGTACGCGCATCCTTCAGGAGCTGGGTATAGGTGTAGGTCTGCGTGGCGGTGCTATCGAAGATGTACGTCCACAGCAGCGCCAGGCCAAAGACGGCGAGGACGACGAGGACGACGCTGTTACGGACGAGTCGGCTGCTCAAAGTGGCTCTCTTCCAGTTTCCGGTGCGGGATCGGCTGCTTGATCACATTCGATCGGCAGCCTGACTGCGCCTGCGCGCAGGCCAAGGCAAGTATAGGTGCGAGCCGGCAACGCCAACAAACAGCCCATCCGGGCCATGACCGATGGCTGTCGACGCAGCTCACACCGGTGGTACGCGACGGGATACCCCGCGGCTCATTCCAGGCGGATGAGCCGCTCGCGGACCGATGCCTTCCGCCCCGCTCCGAGCTCGATCGTGACGCCACCGCGCGGCCCCTCGGCCGCATCCAGCAGCGCCTCGATCCGCTCGGCGGACGGCGCCGGATCCCCGATCGCCAGGCGCAGGATCCGCCTGCCGAGGGCACGCGCGGGCGGGCCGTGCCAGTCAATGGAGCCGTCGGCCGCGTCCCGGCGCCGGGCCAGCTCGGCGGCCGCCAGCGCGTCGAGCAGGTCGTCGTCGTCCGCAGCGAGGCGGCCGAAGCGAGTGAGGGCTGCGATGGCAGCCGGGTTGAGGCGCTCGAGCGCTGGCAGCAGCTCGGCGCGGACCCGGTTGCGGGCATGCGCGAGGTCCGTGTTCGATGGGTCCGTCACGTAGGAGACGCCCGCTGCATCGAGGGCAGCGCGCAGCTCCGTACGGCGGGCCTGCAGCAGCGGCCGGACGATCCGCCCGCGCCGCGCGGGGATGCCGCGCAGTCCGCGCAGGCCGCTGCCGCGCGCGAGGCGCAGGAGAATCGTCTCGGCCAGGTCATCGGCCGTGTGGGCGGTGGCGATCAGCGCATCCGGACCGTGGGCGGCGGCCAGCTCTTCGAGGAATCGGTAGCGAGCCTGTCGGCCGGCGTCTTCCAGCGAGCGATGCTCGGAGGCGGCGAGAGCGGCCACATCCACGCGGCGAACCTCGACAGGCAGGCCCAGGCGGGCGGCGGCGGCGGCCACCGATGCCCCCTCATCGGCAGAGGTCGATCGGAGGCCGTGGTCGAGATGGGCCACCGTCACACGCCATCCACGATCGGGTGCGAGGGCAGCCGCCCCGTGCAGGAGGGCCGTCGAGTCCGGCCCACCGGAGACGGCCAGGATGATGACGGCGCCGTCAGGAACCCGAAGGCGGGCCGCGCCATCAGCCAGCGCCGCTGTAATCGGATCCAGTGGATCGCCACCAGCCACAGTTGTGCTGCGACGCGGAAGCAGCTCGGCTCGGGAGCCGGAGGCCACGGGGCGTGCCATGGCACGAGTGGTGCTGGTGGGACGACGCGCGGGCGGTTTCATCGGTGCCGTTGTACCACTCACGCTTGTATCAGCCTGCACGGCCGTCAGGGAGTCGAGGATCTGGTAGCGGAGGGCGGATTCGAACCACCGACCAAGGGCTTATGAGTCCCCTGCTCTGCCACTGAGCTACTCCGCCACGATCTCGCGGTCGGCCAGAAGGATATCCGATGCGATCCTTCGCGGGTCAAATCCGCCAGGAGCTCTACGGCCCGAAGAAGAGCTCCAGCCACTGCTCGAGTGGCGGCTTCGCCGCAGCCCGCTGCTCGCGCGCCGCGGGAGGAAGCGCAGCCTCGGCGCCCGGCGGAATGATC
>DASSIB010000085.1:0-2515 GCA_035692365.1 Candidatus Limnocylindria bacterium
GGCGCCTGGTGAGCCTCGTCGAGCTCGAGGTCCCGTCGCAGGAGCCACGGGCCCTGGCCGCACTCGAGACGGTGCTCGACTGGCTCACCGCGCCCCGCTACCACGGTGCTCGGCGGAGGTCTGACGGGGTCGTCCTGAGCGATGCATCGATGGAGGGAAATGCCCTCGCCGTCGCCTGCCGCCTCGGACGAGCCGAGGATGAGCGTGCGCGGCAGCTCGCTGAGTCGCTGATCGCCTGGCAATGGCGGGACGGCGGGTGGAACTGCGACCCGCGAGCCAGCGGCCGTCGGTCGTCCTTCCACGAGACGCACGCGGCGATGTGGGCCCTCTTCGAGTACGCGCGGACCACCGGCAGCCGTGACGCGGCCGCGGCGGCCGACCGGGCGTGCGAGCTGTTCCTCTCGCACCGCCTCTTCCGACGTGGGGGCTCCGGCGACCCGATCCATCGGTCCTGGACGACGATCCACTATCCGCCGTACTGGCATTACGACGTCCTGCAGGCCCTGCACCTGCTCGCCCGCATGGGCCGTGTCCGCGACGAGCGCACGGAGGACGCGCTCGATCTGCTCGAGCAGCGCCGGCTGCCCGATGGGCGATGGCGCGCCGGCGGGTACTGGTGGCAGCCCCCGGGGTCGTCGCGCGCCGCCGAGGTTGTCGATTGGCGGCGGGGGATGGCCAACGAGATGATCACGCTGAACGCGATGCGCATCTTCAAGGTGGCGGGGCGCGCCTGATCGGATCATGGCCGAAACCGACCCGGAGACCCTCGCGGCTATACTCGATCTTCAAGAGATGCTGAAGTTCATTTCCAGGCTGACGGACTCGAATGATCGCGAGGTCCGTCGCTTCGAACCGACCGTTGCCCGCATCAACGAGCTCGAGCCGGAGTACGCCGCCCTCACCGATGCCGACCTGCGCGGCAAGACCGAGCAGTTCCGTGCCCGTCTGCGCGACGCGCTCGGGGATCTGCTGATCCCGATCGAGCAGCGCGCGCTGACTCCGGAGGAGGCTGCTGAATCGGAGCTGGTAGTGGCGGATCCGACCCGCATCAGCGAAGAGCGCAAGCAGCAGCACAAGCGCGAACGCCAGCAGATCGACGCCGCCCTCGACGAGATCCTGCCGGAGGCCTTTGCGGCCGTCCGCGAGGCGATGCGCCGCGCCCTTGCCAAGCGCCACTACGACGTGCAGCTGATCGGCGGGATGGTTCTCCACACCGGCGCCATCGCCGAGATGAAGACCGGCGAGGGGAAGACCTTCGTCGCTCCACTGGCCGCGTACCTCAATGGCCTGACCGGCCGCGGCGTGCACGTCGTCACGGTCAACGACTACCTCGCCAAGCGCGACGCACAGTGGATCGGCCAGGTCTTCTGGCGCCTCGGCATGAGCGTCGGCTCGATCCAGCACGAGGCCGCCTACGTCGTCGATCCCGACTTCCCCCAGACCGACGAGCACCTCCGCGCCCTGCGGCCGGTGCCGCGCGCCGAGGCCTACGCGGCCGACGTGACGTATGGCACCAACAACGAGTTCGGCTTCGACTACCTGCGGGACAACCTCGTCATCGACCTGGGGCAGCGCGTGCAGCGCGGCCACTTCTTCTCGATCGTCGACGAGGTCGACAACATCCTCATCGACGAGGCGCGCACCCCGCTGATCATCTCCGGAGCGGCCGAGGAATCGGCCGACAAGTACGTCCAGTTCGCCCGTCTCGTGCCCCGCCTCAAGGCCGAGGAGGACTACATCCTCGACGAGAAGTTCCGCCAGGTCGCGATCACCGAGGCCGGGACGGACAAGATGGAGAAGTGGCTGGGGGTGGACAACCTCTTCGACAACGACTTCTCGATGGCCCGTCACCTCGAACAGGCGCTCAAGGCGGAGGCGCTCTACAAGCGCGACCGCGATTACGTGGTGAAGGACGACGAGGTGGTGATCGTCGACGAGTTCACCGGCCGCCTGATGCCGGGGCGGCGCTGGAGCGAGGGGCTGCACCAGGCGGTTGAGGCCAAGGAGGGGGTGAAGATCCAGAACGAGTCGCGCACGCTTGCCACCATCACCTTCCAGAACTACTTCCGCATGTACGACAAGCTCTCCGGCATGACGGGCACGGCTGAGACCGAAGCGGAGGAGTTCCACAAGATCTACGACCTCGAGGTCGTCGCCGTCCCCACCAACCAGCCGATGATCCGGGACGACTTCGCCGACCTCGTATTCGCCAGCCAGAAGGGGAAGTGGGGCGCCGTCGTCGACGAGATCGTCGAGGAGCACGAGCTCGGGCGCCCCGTCCTCGTCGGCACCATCAGCGTCGAGGTGAGCGAGATGCTCGGCGAGATGCTGAAGCGCCGTGGCATCAAGCACAGCGTCCTGAACGCAAAGTTCCACGAGAAGGAAGCCGAGATCGTGGCCCAGGCCGGGCACAGCGGCAACGTCGTGATCGCCACCAACATGGCCGGCCGCGGCACGGACATCATCCTGGGTGGCAACCCGGAGATGCTGGCGGCCGAGCTGCTCCGCAAGAAGG
>DASSIB010000086.1:0-8490 GCA_035692365.1 Candidatus Limnocylindria bacterium
TGCCTGCTCGAGGTGAAGGACGAGATCCTCAAGCGGTACCTCGAGCCCGGCGACGAGGTGTCGCTGACCGTCGAGCGGCTCGGGACTCTCAGCACGCCGATCGTCGAACGGCCGGCGAACCGATGACCGACGAGACGGTGACGAGCGCCTTGGCGCGGATGGGCGGAGTCGAGCGGCGGCTGGTGGAGCACGCCGCGCGACCGCTGCCGTCGGGCCTCAGCGATCCAGATCCAGGAGCGGAGGAGCGCTGGGAGGCGGGGCAGGTGTGGGCCCACCTCGCCGAGTTCCCCGGTTACTGGCACGACCAGGTCCGGCGGATCCTCGACGCCCACGATGGCGGGGCGGAAGGTCCGATCCCCTTCGGGCGCCTGAAGACCGATGCCGGCCGCGTCGCGGCGATCGAGCGGGAGCGGCGCACCGATCCCGGGGAGCTGCTCAGGCGCGTCACCGCGCAGATCGAGGAGCTGTCGGCCGCGCTGACCGCCCTGCCGGCGGGAGCGTGGGACGTCATCGGCCTGCACCCCGCCCGGGGCGAGATGAGCGTGCGGACGATCGTCGAGCGCTTCGTGCTGGCCCACCTCGAGGAGCATGCCGACCAGCTCGATGGGCTGGAGCTCGTCTCGATCGACGAGATCCGTGCGGCCGCCGCGCGAATTCGGGGAGTGGCGCTGCACACGCCGCTCCTGCGCTGGGACGACCGCACCTGGCTGAAGCCGGAGAGCCTCCAGCCGGTCGGCGCCTTCAAGATGCGCGGCGCCTACAACGCGGTGGCGTCGCTGACCGACGAGGAGCGGGCCCGGGGAGTGGTCACCTACTCGTCGGGCAACCACGCACAGGCGGTGGCTCGTGCCGCGCGGCTGCTGGGTGCCCACGCCACCATCGTCATGCCCGAGGACGCGCCACCGGTGAAGGTGGAAGGCGTCCGGCGCGACGGCGCCGAGATCGTTGTCGCCGGGCTGACGGGCGAGGAGAGGCATGCGGTTGCGCTGGAGCTGGTCGAGCGTGACGGGCGGGTCATGATCGAGCCCTACGACGAGCGGCGAATCATCGCGGGGCAGGGGACCTGCGGCCTGGAGATCGCGGAGGACCTGCCCCAGGTCACGAGCGTTCTCGTCCCGGTGAGTGGCGGGGGCCTGTCGGCGGGGATCGCCACCGCCATCAAGGCGTTGGCGCCGAACGCGCGCGTGATCGGCGTCGAGCCGGAGCTGGCAGCCGACGCCCGCGACTCGCTGGCGAAGGGTGAGATCGTGCGCTGGGACGGCTCCCTCACCACCCGCACCATGGCCGACGGGCTCCGCGTCGAGCACCTCGGCTGGCTCCCCTTCCTGCACCTGCGCCGCTTCATGGACGAGATCGTCACCGTCAGCGAGGAGCAGATGGCCGACGCGATGCGCCAGCTTGCGACGCGGGGGCGCCTGGTGGTCGAGGCCTCCGGCGCGGCCGGGATGGCGGCCCATCTCTCCGGAGCTGCTCCACAACCCGAGGGTGACGACCACCGCGTCATCGTCATCAGCGGCGGAAACGTCGACCCGGCTGCCTTCGCCGCGATCCTCGCCGGCTGAAGGTCAGGCCGTCGAAGGCGCCGTCCGCGTGGCGCCCGCGAGCAGGACCGCCGCCGCCCCCGCGACGAGGAGCCCCATCCCCGCCACGCTGGCGTACCCGATCCCGAACCCGTTGGCCTGCGCCACCGCGCCAGCCACGAACGGGCCGATCCCCAGCCCGGCCGAGAGTGCCGTCGAGTAGCCGCCCAGGCCGGTCGCACGCAGCTCGGCCGGCGCCCGCTCGCTGATCACCACCTGGATCATCATCAGCGTGAAGGCGAGGGCCAGGATCGCCGTCATGAAGACCGCGGCGATCCCGAGCGGGCCGGTCTGGAGGCCGAGCAGCGCCGTGATGGCGGCGTACACGGCGCAGCCCGCGGCGATCGCCAGCGGCGGGACCGCGCGCCGGTCGATCAACCGCCCAAGCGGCACCCGCGATAGCCCGTTCGTGATCGACTGGAGCGCGAGCAGGAGGCCGATGGAGCCCGCCGCCAGGCTGATCGAGGTCCCGAACAGCGGGAAGAGGCCGATCACCGCGCCCCAGGGCACCCCGATCCCGAAGCCGGCCACCCAGCAGCCGACCACCACTCGATCGCGCGCCAGCGAGCCGACCAGGGCGGGCAGCCCGCGGAGATCGATCCGGGTGCGGACGCCGCCGCGCATCAGGATCGGTCCGACCAGTGCGACGAGCGCCAGGACGGTGGCGACGAGGTAGGTCGGCACGATCCCGAGGTGCTGCCAGGCGAGGCCGCCCACCGCCGGTCCCGAGGCGATGCCGGTGTGGGTCCCCAGCGTCAGCCAGCCGAAGGCCGATCCCCGCCGCGCCTCGTGCGCGCTGCCGGCGACGTAGGCGCCGATCGCGGGCAGGAAGAGCGACGAGGCGAGGCCGGAGAGGATCGCCCAGGCGTAGAGGGGCAGCGTGCTCCCGGTGACCTGCGCGCCGATCGGGACGAGGTTCACCGCCGCGCTGCCCAGCACCGCCACGATCAGCGTGCGCCGCGTCCCCCAGGCATCGGCCACCACCCCGAACGGAAGGCTGAACACCGCGCCGAGGCCGAAGCGGATGGCGGTGATCGTGCCCGCCTCGGTCAGCGAGCCGCCGAGCGACTCGACTTGGAGCGGAATGGCGACGCCCGAGGCCCACTGGCCGAGGGTGAAGGTGAAGGTGGCCAGGTAGGCGGGCCAGAGTGGCCGCGCCCGCAGCCGCGCGTTCACGCCCCGCGCAGGCCGGTCAGCAGTGCGACCGCGTTCTCCCCCAGCGCGTCGACCGCATAGCCACCCTCCTGCAGCGCGATCACGGGCATGCCGAGCCCAGCGATCAAGTGCCCAATCTCGCCGTAGTCCGGGGTGCGCAGCGCCAGGTCCCCGATCGGGTCCCGCTCGAAGGTATCGAACCCCGCGGAGATGACGAGCGGCGCATCCGGGGAGAAGGCCACGATCATCCGGAGCGCCTCGACCAGCGCCACCGCATAGCCGTCGAGTCCGGTGCGTGCGGCGAGCGGCCAGTTTCGGGTCAGCCCCGCGCCGTCGCCTCCCCCCCGCTCCCCGGAATAGCCGGAGAAGTAGGGATAGGCCCGCGCCGGGTCCGCGTGGAGCGAGAGATACAGCACGTCGCCCCGCTCCCAGAAGATCTGCTGCGTGCCGTTGCCGTGGTGGTAGTCGATGTCCAGGATCGCGACCCTCCGGGCGCCACCCTGACGTCGCAGCCACTCGGCCACGATGGCCGCGTTGTTCAAGTAGCAGTAGCCGCCCAGCATGCCCCGGGCGGCGTGGTGTCCCGGCGGCCGGCAGAGGCCGTAGGCGAGCGGCGCCCCCCCGACCACCCGCTCGGCGGCGGTCACCGCCACGTCGACGGCCGCGAGCGCAGCGCCCCAGGTTCCCGCCACGATCGGCGTGGCGGTGTCGAAGAGGTACGCGCCGAGCCGGTGGCGCGCACCTGCCGGCAGGTCACTCGCGGGCATCGCGCCGCGGTACGCGGCGAGGAGGAAGGTGTCGGGGAGGAAGGGCCGCGAGCCATCGGCGCCGTTGGCCACTGCATCGGCCCAGGCGTGCTCGAAGACCTCGACCATGTCGGCGTCGTGCACCGCAAGGATCGGCTCCCGCCCGTGGCCGGTGGGCGCCTCGAAGGCGAAGCCGCCGTCAGCCTCGAGCGCGGCCTCGATGGCGAGCACCCGCTCGGGCGCCTCCCAGCAGGGGATCTCGACCCCGCTGGCGAGCTCGATCAGCCCGGCGTGGGCAAGGTGCGCATCGGAGCGAATGACAGGGACGGGATCGGACACGGGCGCCCCCGAGTGTACCGATGCCTCCCTACTGGACGGCGCCCTTCGTGCCCCAGCGCTCCAGCTCGGCCTCGAGGTCGAGCGGCAGGACCACGCCCGAGTCCGCGTACTCACCCCACGCCTCGCGCGGCACCTGCCACATGATCTCGAACTCGTTGCCATCGGGGTCGCGGCCGTAGAGCGACTTGCTGACGCCGTGGTCACTTGCCCCGCCGAGCGCACCGGCCTCGGAGAGCGCCTTCGCCGCCGTGGCGAGGTCCTCGATCGTGCCGACTTCCCAGGCCAGGTGGTAGAGGCCCACCGAGCCGCGCGGCGGTCGGGGAGCCGCGGCGCCGACCTCGAAGAGGCCCAGGTCGTGGTGGTTGCCGCCGCTCGGCGAGCGCATGAAGGCGGCGCGCATCCCCTGCGGCCGCTCCAGCTCCTCGAAGCCGAAGACGCGGTGGTAGAACTCGGCCGCCTTGTCCGCGTCGCGGACCCAGAGGACGGCGTGGTTGAGGCGGGTGACGTTGAACATCGGTCTGTGATCTCCTCGCCGAAACGGGCGGCGCAGTGGACGTAATGGTTGCTGAGGCAACTAATGGTAGCACCCGATCCGCATCGGTCCGGGCCGGTGGTTCGGCCCTAGAATGGCCCCACCGTGTACTACCTGCAGCGCGGCCAGGTGCCGCACAAGCGCCACACCCAGTTCCGCAAGCCCGACGGCAGCCTGTACGCCGAGGAGCTGTTCGGGGTGGAGGGGTTCTCCGGCAAGGCAAGCCTCCTCTACCACCACACGCCCCCCACCCAGACGCACCGGATCGAGAAGGTCCGCGATGTCGCGCTGGAGCCCTGGACCGATGACGAGGCCGGCCCCCATCGCCATCACCTCGTCAACTCGGCCGGGGTGCAGCCCGCTGGGGACGCAATCACCGGCCGCATCCCGCTCTTCTACAACGCCGACGTGACCTTTGGCGTGGTCCGCCCGGCCTCGGCCATGGAGCACTTCTACCGAAACGGCGAGATGGACGAGATGTTCTACGTGCACGAGGGGCACGGGACACTGGAGACGGTGTTCGGACCGATCGAGTACGGACCGGGCGACTACCTCGTGATCCCCATCGGCACCACCTACCGGGTCATCCCGGGGGACGACGCGCAGCGGATGCTGTGGCTCGAGTGCCCGTCGCACATCGAGCCGCCCAAGCGCTACCGCAACGAGTACGGGCAGATGCTCGAGCACGCGCCGTACTGCGAGCGCGACATCCGGCCACCGGCCGAGATGGAGGCGCACCGCGACACCGGTGACTTCGTGGTGGAGGTCAAGAAGGGCGGCAGGGTGACCGCCTACCACTACGCGTTCCACCCCTTCGACCTGGTCGGCTGGGACGGTTACCTTTATCCCTACGCCTTCAACATCGCCGACTTCGAGCCGATCACCGGGCGGATCCACCAGCCGCCGCCGGTGCACCTCACCTTCCAGCCGCGCAACTTCGTGGTCTGCTCCTTCGTGCCGCGCAAGTTCGACTACCACCCGCTCGCCATCCCGGCGCCGTACAACCACAGCAACATCAACAGCGACGAGGTCATCTACTACGTCGCCGGCAACTTCATGAGCCGGCGCGGGGTCGAGATCAGCTCGTTCACCGTCCACCCGGCAGGGATCCCGCACGGGCCGCACCCAGGGACCGTCGAGGCGAGCATCGGCAAGGAGGCGACCGAGGAGCTGGCGGTGATGATCGACACCTTCCACCCGCTGCGCCTCACCCGCCAGGCCGGCGAGCTCGACGACCCACGCTATCCGTTCTCGTGGCTGCCACCCTCAGAGGCCGATGCGGAGGCGCACGCCGCCGAGCTGGCCGATCGGGGTCCCGAAGCCTTCCCCGACTGAGCCCGATGGACGAGCGGGAGCGTCGCGTGGAGATGCTGCGCGCGATCGCCGCGGCGTTCGATCGCCACGACCTCGACGCAATCATGAGCCACTTCACCGACGACGCGGTCTTCGAGACACCGCGTGGCACGGAGCCGTGGGGGAGGCGCGTCGTCGGACACGAGGCGGTCCGCGCCGCGTTCGCGGACCGCTTCGCCGGCATCCCCGACGTGCGATACCAGCAGGATGACCATTTCGTGGACGGCGATCGGGGCGCGTCAGAGTGGACGCTGAGTGGCACGACCGTCGATGGCGAGCAGCTCGAGATCCGCGGCTGCGACCTCTGGACGTTCCGAGGCGGCCAGGTCGTCAAGAAGGACTCCTACTGGAAGATCAGGAATCTGCCCGCCCCGTGATCCTCTACTTTCTTCGGCACGGCGAGGCGGGGCCTTACACCGGCGCGGAGGACGACGACGCCCGTGAGCTGACCGCCGCCGGGGTCGACGCGCTGCAGGCCGGGGCGCCACTCTGGCGAAGCCTGCACCTCCGCCCCGAGGTCGTGCTCACCTCGCCGCTGGCCAGGGCTCGCCACACCGCGGAGCTGTTCCTGGCCGGGATGGGCCTCACCGATCCGCCGCTCGTCGACGAGCGGTTGAGCCCCGGCGCCGGGTGGGGCGACCTGGCGCGGGCGATGGCCGCGCACTCCGACGCGCGACGGGTGATGTTCGTCGGGCACGAGCCGGACCTCTCGAACGCGGTCCGCCTGCTGACCGGCGCCGCCTCCGTGCGGCTTCGACCCGGCGGCGTTGCGTGCGTCGAGTTCCCTGGCATCCCCGAGCCGGGCGCCGGTGAGCTCGCCTGGCTGCTCGATCCGGACGCGTACCGCGGCGCGGCCCCGGCAGGCAGCCAGGTCACTCGCATCGCGGCCTACGCACTCTGCGTCGACGAGGCGGAGCGGGTGCTCCTCGCGCGCCTCACCTACCCGGAGCTCTATGCCGGCTGGTGGACGCTGCCCGGCGGCGGGATCGACTTCGGCGAGATGCCGACCGAGGCGGTGCTCCGCGAGCTGACCGAGGAGACCGGCCTGACCGGCGAGGTCCAGTCCCTGGCCGGGGTGGAGTCGTGGGTGCGCCGCAGTCCGTCGCCTGGGGGCATCGCCGACGAGTTCCAGGCGGTCCAGGTCATCTACCGCGTGCGCGTCACCGGCGGCACCCTCACCGACGAGGTCGACGGCTCGACCGACACCGCTGCCTGGTTCACCCGCGCCGAACTCGAGGGAATCCAGGTCGTCGAGCTCGTGGAGGCGGGGCTCCGCCTCCTCGATGGCGCGTGATGCGCAGCTTCCGTCTCACGATCCGGACGGCTGCGACGTTTCATGTGCTGAACCCGCACAGAGACTGATCCACATGGCGCTCTCCGCCCCCGCCACCGACGACCGGCCGGTCATCGCGGTCCGCACCACCGGCATCTTCTGCCGCGACGGCTGCCCCGCACCCGCCCCACATCCCGGGAACGTCGAGCGCCTGCCGTCCGCCGGCGTGGCGCTCTTCTCCGGCTACCGACCCTGCCTCCGCTGCCGGCCCCTGGACGAGCCCGGCGTCGCGGTGACCGATGCCGAGCTGCGCCGCGCCACCCTCCTGCGACCGATCCTGGCCGCCGCCCGCCGCGCGCGCAGGCATCGGTCGGGTGCCCGCGCCGTCGTTACGACTCTGATCGACACCCCGCTCGGCCCGATGCTGGCCGGCGCGACGGACGACGGCATCTGCCTGGCCGAGTTCGCCGACCGCCGGATGCTTCCGACCCAGCTCGAGACGCTGCGGCGCCGCCTCCGCCGACCGATCGTCGCCGGCAGCCACCCGCACCTGGATCACCTGCGCACCGAGCTTGCCGAGTACTTCGCCGGCGAGCGCAGCGCCTTCGACCTGCCCCTCGTCGCGCCGGGCAGCCCGTTCCAGCAGCGGACCTGGGCTGAGCTGCGTGCCCTGACGGCCGGCGCCACGGTGAGCTACGAGGAGCTGGCCGAGCGGGTCGGTCGGCCACGCGCCCAGCGCGCCGTGGGAACCGCCAACGGCGCGAACCGGATCGCAGTCGTCATCCCCTGCCACCGGGTCGTGCGCAAGAGCGGCGAGACGGGCAACTACGGGGGCGGCCGCTGGCGGAAGGAATGGCTGCTCGCCCACGAGGCGGCGTTGGTCGCGAGCCCGGCCTAGCGGCGCCTTATCGGCGGATGTCGGTCCCCATGGCGTGGTAGCCGCCATCGACGTGGATCAGCTCACCCGAGGTCATGGTTGACCAGTCCGAGAGCAGGAAGCAGCACATCTGGCCGACGGCGGTCGCATCGGTCATGTTCCAGCCGAGCGGGGCTCGCTTCGTCCACGTGTCGGAGATCTCGTCGAAGCCGGGGATGCTCTTGCCGGCCATCGTCCGGATCGGGCCGGCGGAGACGGCGTTGACCCGGATTCCGAACTCGCCCAGGTCACGCGCCAGGTAGCGCGTGGTCGCCTCGAGGCCGGCCTTGGCGACGCCCATCCAATCGTAGATCGGCCATGCGAATCGGCCGTCGAAGGTGAGGGTGACGACCGAAGCCGCGCCGGCCGCCTTCATCGGCTCCAGCATGCCCACCGCCAGCGCTTTGAGCGAAAAGGCCGATGTCTGGAAGCCGAAGGCCACGCTCTCCCAGGGAGTGTTCAGGAAGTTGCCGCCGAGGGCATCGTCGGGCATGAAGCCGATGGCGTGCACCACCCCGTCAACCTTGCCCCAGCGCTTCATCACCTCGGCGCTCGCCGCCTCGATGTGCTCGGGGTTGTTGACGTCCAGCTCGAGC
>DASSIB010000087.1:0-9755 GCA_035692365.1 Candidatus Limnocylindria bacterium
GGGCTCGACCGGGTGCTGGGGGGCGGCCCCTCGGAGCCGCCGATCCCGGTCGCTCCGACCGAGCCGGTCGAGCGCTCACCGCTGGGGATTGGCTGATGCCGGAGCTGGCGTTCGCGGAGCTCGGCTTCAAGGAGCGGCTGAAGGTCGACCTCTTCCCGACCATCTGGTGCCCCGGCTGCGGGATCGGCACGATCATGATCCAGCTGGCGATGGTCCTCGACGAGATGGGGATGGACGAGACCAACACGATCATCGTCACCGGCATCGGATGCACCGGCCGGATGGGCAGCTACCTCAAGCACGAGAGCGTCTACACCCTCCACGGCCGCACCCTGCCAGTGGCCGAGGCGATCAAGGCGGTGCGGCCCGAGATGCACGTTGTCGTGGTGGCGGGGGACGGGGACACGGCCAGCATCGGCGGCAACCACCTCATCCACGCCATCCGTCGCAACGCGCCACTGACGGTGCTCTGCAACAACAACGAGATCTACGGGCTGACCGGCGGCCAGACCGGGCCGACCACCCCGACCGGCACCAAGACCCTCTCCTCGCCGGCCGGCAACACCAACACGCCGATCAACCTGCAGGGGCTCGTGCGCTCGTCGCCGCACGCGCTCTACGCCAAGACGACCGTCTACCACCAGCTGCACATGCGGAACGCCATCAGGGAGGCGATCGAGCACGACGGCTTCAGCTTCGTGGACATCACCAGCCAGTGCATCGAGAACAACGGCCGCCGCATCGGCTTCGCCAGCGCCAACGACATGCTCAACTTCTACCGCAAGACCTACAAGCGTGCCGCCGCGGGCGCCGAGCACCTCAATCCGTTCGAGATCGGCATCCTGACCCCGCGGGCTGAGGACGGCGCGAATGGGAACGGCTCGGCCACCACCAGCACGCCGGACCGCCCCGACGCGCTGCCCGCCCAGCCTGCGGGGCCGATGACCTCCGCAACCGAGTCGCCGGGCGCCGCCGTGGCAGCCGGCACCGTCCAGCCGGCGACCGACGACGAGAAGGCCCGCCGGCGCGCCGAGTCGCAAGAGCGCGCCGCGGTGATGGCCCAGCTTTCGGCCGAGGTCAAGCTTGCGGTTGCCAAGAAGGAGATGACGCTGACCGACGCGCTGACGCAGGCCGGGATCCCGATTCCCGAGTGGCTGCGGACCGGCGCCAGCGCTCCGTCCGGTGCACCGGTGGCGCCTGGCGAGGTGGAGATCAGCGCGACGGGGCAGGACCCGGAGACGCAGGACCAGCCGACCGAGCTCGACGCCCAGAAGGCCGAGGCCGCGGTGGAGGAGCGAAACCTGATCGGCGGGACGCCGGGCGGCAACACGCAGCCGGCAGCTCCCCAGACCGCGCATGACGCCGCGCCGCCGGCCCTTCCGGCCGATCCGAAGGAGGCCAAGCGCGTGGAGGCGCAGCGCAAGCTGGCGCTGATGCAGCGCCTCCCGTCCGAGGTGAAGCTGCGGGTGGCCAAAGGTGAGATCACCCTGGCGGATGCGCTGCGCGAAGCGGGCATCGACCCCGAGGCAGTCGGGTGACGACGCGGATCGCGCTCGACGGGGTCGGGGGCCAGGGGGTGCGCGTCATCGCCGGCGTGCTCGGGGCCCTGCTCGCCCGCATGGGGAAGCAGGTCACCGTCCTCTTCGACTACGACTCGAGCGTTCGCGGGAGCATGTCCGACGCCTTCGTCATCTTCGACGACGCACCGATCGCCAATCCCGTCGTCGAGGAGGCGGACATCATGCTGAAGCTGGCCGACAAGGGGCACCTGCGGATCAGTGGCCGCAAGGTCGTCACCGACCTGGGCCTCGGCAGGCCCGGCGACGAGCAGATCCCGTTCGCATCGCTCGGCTCGGAGCACTTCGGCAAGGAGCTGTTCGGCAACATGATCGCGCTGGGCCGGCTGCTGCGCCTCGCGGAGATCGACTTCGACGATGCCGCGATCCGCGAATCGCTGCCGCGCCGCTACCAGGACGAGAACGTGGCCGCCATCCGCTTCGGCTACGCGCTCACGCCCGACGAGATCGCCCGACTCGCGGCCGCTGCCCCGCCGAGCCGCTTCGAGATGAACGACGCGGCGACTGCGCCGCTCCACCGCGAGACGGGCATCGCGACCGGCAGCTCGCTGTCCGCTGTCGGTGACGCCGGCGAGTCGGGCTAGCTAGTCGAGTGGGACCGGGGGATCCAGCTCGCCGAGTACCGAGTCCAGGGCCGCTCCCTCCGCCTCGCTGAGCGCCCGCATCGGCGCGCGCAGGTCGGGGTTGATGGGCACCCCTCGTCGCCGCAGGACATGCTTCACCGAGGCGATGAACGGGTGCGCCTCCATCGCCGAGCGAAGCGTGCGCAGGCGTGCCTCGGCCGCGGTGTCGGGCGTGTCCAGCGCCTCCCGCACGACCTCGGGGAATGCGGCGGCCAGGCCGGAGACGGCTCCCAGGGCGCCGCGCGCCATCGCCGCCGGGATGAGCGGCTCCGAGCCGACGAAGACCGGCAGCCCCAGGTCGAGGAACGGCTCGACCTTGAGGAAGGGCGATTCGCTGACCTTCAGGCCGGCCAGGTTCGTGGCGGTGTCGCGGACGCGCGCCACGACCTCCAGCGGCACCGGGTACCCGCTTCGGGCGGCGAAGGCATAGATGTAGAAGGGGAGCGGCGCGCAGGCCTCGGCGGCGGCCAGCAGGTGCGCGGTCAGCGCGTCGGCGTCGAGCGGGAAGTAGGGCGGCGGGATGACAGCCACCGCATCGGCGGCGATCTCGCCGGCATGCGCGGCCAGCACCACCGTCTCTGCGGTCGTCTGCGCACCGCAGTGCACGATCAGGCGCCCCCGGACCGCGGCGCGGAAGACGACCGCCGCCCGTCTCCGCTCGTCGGTGTCGAGCAGGATCCCCTCGCCGGTCGTGCCGCAGGCAAAGACGCCATCGGCTCCGCGGTCCTCCAGGAAGCCGACCATCGGCCAGATGGCGGCCTCGTCCAGGGCACCGCCGCCGGGCGCCAGCGGCGTCGCCGCGGCGACGATGAGGGGAGGGCGTTCAGGCATCGGCGGAAGGGTAGCGGCTTTCCCCTTGTGGCCGCGCAGGCGGCAGGCTAGGCTGCCGAGCACCATGGCGCCCCCGCTCGACCACGCCACCATCCGGCGCGCACCGAAGGTGCTGCTGCACGAGCACCTCGATGGGGGCCTGCGACCGTCGACCCTGATCGAGCTGGCCGACGAGATCGGGTACGCGGCGCTGCCGACGCGCGATCCCGGGGAGCTGGCCGGCTGGTTCAAGCCGGCACCCGGAGAGGGCGGTCGATCGCTGGTCCATTACCTCGAGGCGTTCGACCACACGGTCGCCGTCATGCAGACCGCCGCCGCGATCGAGCGAGTCGCGGCCGAGGAGGTCGAGGACCTTGCTGCCGATGGCGTCGTGTACGCCGAGGTTCGATTCGCGCCGGAGCAGCACCTCCGCGAGGGGCTGACACTCGACCAGGTCGTCGAGGCGGCCGCCGCCGGGGTGCGGCGCGCATCGGAGGGCCGCCCGATCGTGGTGGGGCTCCTGCTGAGCGCGATGCGCCAGGCCGCCCGCTCGGTCGAGATCGCGGAGCTGGCGGTGCGGCATCGCGAGGGCGGGGTGCTGGGCTTCGACGTGGCCGGGCCGGAGGCAGGCTACCCGCCGACCCGCTACCTCGACGCGTTCCAGCTGATCGCGCATGAGAACTTCCACTTCACGATCCACGCCGGCGAGGCATTCGGGCTGCCGTCGATCTGGGAGGCGCTCCAGTTCTGCGGCGCCGAGCGCCTCGGGCATGGGGTGCGGATCGTCGACGACATCGTCACGCAGCCGGACGGGCGGATCGCCATCGGGCGGCTGGCAGCCTATGTCCGCGATCGGCGCATCCCCCTCGAGATGTGCCCCACTTCGAACGTCGACACCGGCGCGGTGGCCCGGCTCGAGGACCATCCGATCGACCTGCTGAAGCGTCTCCGCTTCCGCGTGACGCTGAACACCGACAACCGGCTGATGAGCCAGATCAGCCTCTCGGACGAGTTCGCGAGCATGGTGGCCACCTTCGGCTGGGACCTGGCCGACATGGAGTGGGTCACCCTCAACGCCATCAAGAGCGCCTTCCTCCCCTTCGACGGGCGCCTCCGCATCATCAACGAGCAGGTGAAGCCCGGCTATGCGCGCCTCCGCGCCGACGCGTCCGCAGCCGGCATCTCCGTCGGCTGAGCGGGTGGTCGCGCTCGGTGTATCCTCAGCGCGCCGAATGAGAAGCCCCGGCTGAGGGAGTTCGACACCATGACCTACGTGATCGCGGAGCCCTGCATCGGCGTCAAGGACGCCTCGTGCGTGGACGTCTGCCCGGTCGACTGCATCCACACCACCGATGAGGCGCCGCTGTACTACATCGATCCCGACGAGTGCATCGACTGCGGGGCCTGCGAGCCGGAGTGCCCGGTGACCGCGATCTTCGCGGAGGATGCCCTGCCGGAGCAGTGGACCAACTTCACCCAGATCAACGCCGACTTCTTCAAGAAGTAGCGGATCGTGGTGCGACTGGTCGCCCTGTACAGCCAGCCCGAGGATCCGGCCGCATTCGACGCCCACTACCGCGACGTGCATGGCCCGATCGTGAACCGCTATCCGAACATGCTCGGCATGCGCCTGACGAAGGCCGATGGAGTGGGCGGCCGTCCGGCCGCGTTCTACCTGATGGCCGAGATGCGGTTCGCGACGCGCGCGGACCTCGACGAGGCTCTCGCATCCGACGCGGGCCGCGAGAGCGCGCGCGACCTCCGCAACTTCGCGCAGGCAGGCGTCACCCTCTTCATCGCCGATGACGCGGACGCCACCGATGGCTGAGCCCACAGCCCCGGTGGCGGTCGATCCGGAGTCACTCGGCTTCGAGCAGGTCCGCTATCTGAAGGACGCGGCCAGCGGCGTCGCGATGGTGACGATCGAGCGACCGCAGGTTCTCAACGCCTTCGACTTCCAGACGCTGCGCGAGCTCGGGCGCGCCTTCGAGGACGCCTCGTGGGACGACTCGATCGCCGTCGTGGTGGTGTCCGGGGCGGGGGAGCGTGCGTTCTGCACCGGAGCCGATCTCGACGAGCAGGCGACGATGGGCGCCACCAGCGGCCAGTACTGGCGCTGGATGGGCGCATTCATCGAGATGCACGATCGCCTGCGGAACATCGGCAAGCCGACGATCGCGCGGATCAACGGCATCTGCGTTGGCGGCGGGAACGAGCTGCAGATGGCCTGCGACCTGTCGGTGCTGGTGGACGACGCGTACATCCGGCACGTGGGGCCCGAGCACGGATCGGTGCCGGCCGGCGGCGCGACCCAGTGGCTTCCGATCCTGGTCGGTGACCGCCGGGCGCGCGAGATCCTGATGCTGTGCGAGCCGATCCGGCCGAAGCAGGCACTCGACTGGGGCCTCGTCAACCGGGTCGTGCCCCGCGCCGACCTCGACGAGGCGGTGGCGATGATGGCGGCCAGCCTGCGGGCGAAGCTGCCGGAGGCGCTGCGTTATACGAAGACCCAGCTCAACTGGTGGCGGGACCTCGCCTGGTCCCAGACGGTGACGCACGCCCGTGACTGGCTGGCCATCCACTCGACGGCCGACGAGACCCGCGAGGCGGTGGCAGCCTTCCACGAGAAGCGGACGCCCCGCTACGAGGAGCTGCGGCGCCTCCAGGCGGGTGTCGGCCGGGCATGTCCCTCCTGCGGTGAGACGGGGATCTCGGCCTACGCCAGCTACTGCCCCGGCTGTGCCGCACAGCTTCCCGACGTCTTCGAGGCGATCCCGTGAGCGACGAGCCGCTGATCCTGGTCGAGCGCGACGAGGAGCGGCGCGTGGCGCTGGTGCGCTTCAACCGCCCGAAGCAGCTCAACGCGCTGAACGGCCAGGTCATGGACGAGCTGTGCAACGCGCTCGAGGCGCTCGACCGCGACGAGGCGATCCGGGTGCTGGTGGTGACCGGCAACGAGCGCGCATTCGCGGCGGGCGCTGACATCGGCGAGATGGCGAGCGCCAGTCCCATCGAGATGCTGCGCACAAACCGCATCGCGCAGTGGGACCGCGTGCGCCGCATCGGGAAGCCGGTGATTGCCGCCGTGGCCGGCTGGTGCCTGGGCGGTGGCTGCGAGCTGGCGATGGCGCTCGACCTGGTCGTCGCCGCCGAGAGCGCGCGATTCGGCCAGCCGGAGATCAACCTCGGCGTGATCCCCGGGGCGGGCGGGACGCAGCGACTGACCCGGGCGGTGGGCAAGAGCACCGCGATGGAGATGATCCTGACCGGCGAGCCGATCGACGCGCGCGAGGCGCATCGGCTGGGCCTGGTCGCCCGCGTGGTGCCGAACGAGCTGCTGGTCGAGGATGCCCTGGCGCTGGCCGCGAAGATCGCCACCAAGTCGCCGCTGGCGCTGCGGATGGCCAAGGAGGCGGTGAACGCCGCGTACGAGATGAGCCTGACCGATGCGCTCGCCCACGAGCGCCGCCTCTTCTACCTGCTCTTCGCCTCGGAGGACCAGAAGGAGGGGATGGCCGCCTTCCTGGAGAAGCGCGCCCCCGACTTCACGGGGCGCTAGCCGCTCACTCCGCCTTCGGGCGCTGGACCCACCACTCGGCGAACGATCGCGCCCGGCCGTCCGGGGCGAGCCGGACCACCCAGATGTTGCTGTAGGCGTCCTCGGCCTCGTCGTCGTGCGCGGGATAGGTCGTGAGGCCCTTGATCACGCCGGTATCCCCGTCGACCGCCAGGACCTCGCCGTCGAAGGTCCAGGGGTTCTTGGAGTCGCCGCGCTCGATCCACTTGGCGACGATCGCGTCGCGGCCCTCCCACGGCTTGCTGAACGGCCACGGCGAATAGATCGCGTCCTCGGTGAAGAGTGCGGCGACGTCGTCGGGATCATCGGTCCCCCAAGCCCGCTGATAGGCAGCCAGCCAACTCTCGACGGCTGCTCGCTCCGCGGCGCTCATGACCGCTCCGCCGCCAGCTGACCGCCGCGCGGCTGGTCGGCAAGCGCCTGCTGGAGTCGTGCCCTGGTCGGGCCGTCAAAGGGGGGAGTGGAGCCTCGCAGGGCTCGCGTCCGCTGGGCGATCTTCTCGCTGCGCTCGCGCTCGGCGTGGAAGCGCTCGAGGAACTCGTCGGGCTGCTGGAAGAAGAAGAACATGTCGCACCTCACCAGGACTTGCTAACCTGCGTATACTCTATGCAGGTTAGGATAACCTGTCAAGCCTGAATGGTGGTTATTTGATGGAGATGGAAGCGGGGTTCACGGGCCTTTCGCGGTCACGTGGACCGGGGGCGGTCGGCCTGATGCAGGACTTCCTCAACACGACCGATATCGAATCCGAGACCGACCTGGTCGACACTCCGAGCGCGCTGGCCGAATGGCTGGGGACCAAGGGATTGGCCGGCTGGGATGCGAAGGTGTCGGGGGTTGAGCACGCCAGGGTCATCGAGCTTCGCGAGCGGCTGCGGGACGCCCTCGAGGCGGTGACCCACGGCGCCGATCCGAGTGCGGCGTACGAGCGGCTGGACGAGATCGCGGCGGAGGTTCCGCTGCGCGTGACCTTCGGCGGCGCGGCGCGTCTCGAGTCCGCCGGACCTGGCTCCTCGCCGGCCCTGGGACCGATCCTGGCGACCGTCTATGACGCGCTTGCCAGCGACGCGCTCGGCCGCCTCAAGGTGTGCCGCAACGAGGCCTGCCGCTGGGCCTTCTACGACACCTCCCGCAACCGCTCGGGGGTGTGGTGCTCGATGGCGATCTGCGGCAACCGGCAGAAGGGACGCGTCTACCGCAGCCGCCACGCCGCCGATCGGTAGAATCGGGGCATGCCCGAACAGCCGTACGAGGCGATTCGCTACGAGCTGGGCGACGGCGTCGCCACGATCACCCTGGCGCGCCCCGAGAGCCTGAACGCCCTGAACGCGACGATGCGCGCCGAGCTGCTGGCGGCGCTCAAGGTGGCGGCACGGGACGATTCGGTGCGGGCGGTCCTGATCACCGGCGAGGGTCGTGGCTTCTGCAGCGGGGCGGACCTGCGCGGCGGCAGCGGCGAGCGCGACTTCCGGCGGGTGCTGACCGATGAGTACAACCCGCTGATCACCGCTCTCCGCGAACTCCCCAGGCCGGTGATCGCGGCGGTCAACGGCGTGGCGGCCGGCGCGGGCATGTCGCTGGCGCTCGCCTGCGACCTCGTCTACGCCGCCGATGATGCCCGGTTCATCCTCGCCTTCGGACGGATCGGGCTTGTGCCCGACTCGGGCCTGACGCGGACGCTGGTGCGCGGGCTGGGACGGCATCGGGCCACCGCTCTCGTCTTCAGCGGCGAGCCCCTCGGTGCGGCCGAGGCGCAGGCGGCCGGCCTCGTCAACGGCATCGTGCCCGCGGCCCAGCTGGCCGCGACGGCCCGCGCAGCGGCTGCCGCCCTCGCCGCGGCGCCGACGAAGGCCATCGCCCTCGCCAAGCGCGCCATCAACCACGCCGAGGACGCCCTCCTCTCCGAGAGCCTGGCCATGGAGGCGGCGCTCCAGGAGGTGGCGGGCCGCAGCGAGGATCATGCCGAGGGGATCGCGGCGTTCGGCGAGAAGCGGGAGCCGCGCTTCCTTGGGCGCTGACGGCGCCGCGACGGAGCCGCTCGAGCGGATCGGGATCCTGGGCGCCGGAACGATGGGCGCAGGCATCGCGCAGGTCGCAATGGAGGCGGGGGTCGAGGCGGTCGTCCACGACCCGATCGACGGGGCCTACGAGCGTGCCCACGGGCGCATCGCCGGCTTCCTGACGCGGAAGGTGGAGAAGGGCCAGCTCGACGCCGCCGAGGCTGCGGCAGCACTCGACCGCCTCATGCGTGCCACCTCCCTCGAGGAGCTCGCCGCGGTGGACCTCGTGGTGGAGGCGATCCCCGAGGAGCTCGAGCTGAAGCGGGACGCGTTCCGGCGCCTCGACGCCGTGGCGGAGCCGGAGACGATCCTGGCCACCAACACGAGCAGCCTCTCGGTGGGGCTCATCGCCTCCGCCGCCGGACGGCCGGAGCGAGTGGTGGGGATGCACTTCTTCAACCCGGTGCCGCTGATGGCCCTGGTCGAGGTGGTGGCGGGGCCGCTCACCGCCCCGGCGGTGGCGCAGGCCACCCTGTCCGCGGCTCGTCGCCTGGGCAAGACCCCGGTGCTGGCGGCCGACACGCCGGGGTTCATCGTCAATCGCGTCGCGCGGCCGTACTACCTCGAGGCGATGCGGATCCTGGGCGATGGCTCTGCCGGGATCGAGGAGATCGACGCGGCGATGCGGGAGGCCGGCTTCCGGATGGGCCCCTTCGAGCTGGTCGACACGATCGGCGCCGATGTGAACCTCGCCGTGAGCCAGACGATGTACGAGTCGTTCTCGCACGACCCGCGCTACCGCCCGCATCCGTTGCAGGCGACCCTGGTCGAGGCCGGCCGGCTGGGACGCAAGAGCGGCGCCGGCTTCTACGACTACGGAGCCGATGGCGTCCCCGGGGCGCCCTGGGCTGGGCCTGCGGCACACGGCAGCGCGGGCGCACATCTGAGCGCCGAGGCGATCTCCACGCGGGTCCTGGCCGCGCTGGTGAACGAGGCCGCCTCGGCCCTGGCCGACGGCGTCGCCGACCCTGTCGCGATCGACACGGCGATGCGGCTGGGTGCCAACTACCCGGCCGGCCCGCTTGAGTGGGGTGAGCGGATCGGGCTTGGGCGGATCGTGCAGACGCTCGATGCGCTGCATGCCGAGGTACCGGACGGACGCTATCGG
>DASSIB010000088.1:0-16742 GCA_035692365.1 Candidatus Limnocylindria bacterium
CAGATCGAGCAGGTCCGTGCCGACATCTCGCTGCTCAACCCGGACGCCACGGTCCTCGAGGCCCGTTCCACGGTTCGAGTGGACTCACCGATCGAGGGGGCTCGCGTCGTGGTGGTCGAGGACGGCCCGACACTGACTCACGGCGGGATGACCTTCGGCGCTGGCATCGTGGCGGCGCAGCACTTCGGCGCAGACCCGGTCGATCCTCGCCCATACGCTGTCGGGAGCATCGCGCAGGTGCTTGAGCGCTACCCGAGCCTTGGACCACTCGTTCCGGCGATGGGCTACGGGGCCGAGCAGACGCACGAGCTGCAAGCCACGCTCAACGCAGTGCCGGCCGACCTGGTGCTCGCGGCGACCCCAATCGACCTGACGCGCGTGCTGTCGCTGAACAAGCCGGTGGTGCGCGTCCGGTACGACCTCGAGGAGACCGACCCGGAGGCATTCGCGGCTCCCCTCCGCCGGATCATGGAGCTGGCCAGCGTCAAGGAGGCGGTGGCGGCCCGCTAGCGCGGGCGTATCCGACAGCGCTCACGGCGGTAGCATCCCGCCGTGGGCGAGCCTCCTGCACTTCCCCCGACGCCACCGTTCGTGCTGCGGGCCGATTTGCTGACGCCGCTTGGCGCCGGCGGCCTGCGGTTCGAAGCAGACGCCAGGATCGAGGTGGATTCGCGCGGACACCTCGCGACCGTGGCTCCCTGGGCAGATGCTGCCGATACTGGCGAAGCGGTGGATCTCCGGCCCTGGGTGCTGATGCCCGGTCTGGTCGACCTCCACGCTCATCTGCCGCAGCTGCCCAACGCCGGCGTCGGCGCCGGGCTCGACCTGCTGACCTGGCTGGAGCGTTACATCTTTCCGCTGGAGCGCGACTTCGACGTCGCCACTGCCGAGCTGATCGCGCCGGCCGCCTTCCGCGCATTCGCCCGGGCCGGCACGACCACGGTGGTGGCGTATGGCGCCCTCTGGGCGGAGAGCCTGGACGCCTGCTTCCGGGCGGCCGAGGCGCATGGCATCCGCGCGGTGATCGGCAAGGTGATGATGGACCGGCTCAGCTACGACACCGACCGCGACCCGGGCGAGGTGCTCGAGCTTTCGCTGCGCCAGTCGGCCGAACTGTGTGCCACCTGGCATGGCCGGGACGGCGGGCGCCTGATGTATGCCTTCACGCCTCGCTTTGCGGTGAGCTGCTCAGCCGAGATGCTGCGCGCCTCGGCGCGAGCCGCCGCCGACGCCGGCGCCTACTGGCAGACCCACCTGTCGGAGGATCGAGGCGAGATCGCGGAGGTACTGCGGCTCTTCCCCGATGCGATCGACTACACCGATGTCTACGACCGCGCCGGAGGGCTCACCCCGCGGGCGATCCTGGCGCATGCGATCCACCTCTCGGATCGTGAGGTGGAGCGGCTGGCGCGGAGCGGCGCCGTCATCGCCCACTGCCCCAGCTCGAACCTCTTCCTGGCCAGCGGCGCGATGCCCCTGGCGCGCTACCTCGCCGGCGGCATCCGGGTCGGTCTCGGCTCCGACGTCGCCGCGGGCCCCGATGCACCGCTCTTCAGCGTGATGCGCGCCGGGGCATATACCCAGAACGCGCTTCGCGCCGCCGGGCTGACCGACGCGCCGCCACTGAGTCCCGCGGACTGGCTCCGCCTGGGTACGCTGGGTGGCGCCGAGGCGCTCGGGCTCCAGGAGCGCATCGGGTCGGTCGAGGAAGGGAAGGAGGCGGACCTGATCGTCGTCGACCCGTCGGTGACGCTGCCGCTGGAGGGAGTCGGCGCGCACCAGGACGGGCACTGGGACGAGATGCTCAGCCGCCTCATCTTCCGAGCGCATCCGTCGATGGTCCGGGGCGCCTGGGTGCGCGGGCGGCTGCTGCCCTCCTGAGGTGCCGTGCATCGGCTAGGCTAGCGGCCATGAGCACGGACCGAGTCATCCAGATCCTTGTGAATGCCGGCGCCCTGTACGTGGCCGACTTCCTGATCGGTGGCATCACGTTCGTCGGTGAGTGGTGGAAGTTCCTGCTGGTGGCGCTGGCCTTCAGCCTCCTGAACACCTACGTCCGCCCGATCCTGCGCATCCTGACCCTGCCCATCAGCGTCGTCACGATGGGCATCTTCCTGCTCGTCATCAACGCGGCGATGCTGCTGCTGACGAGCGCGATCAGCGACCAGCTGAGCCTCGGATTCAACGTCGCCGACTTCGGCGCCGCCTTCCTGGGCGCGATCGTGGTCGCGATCGTGGGCTGGATCCTGTCGATGGTGATCGGCGTCAGCCGGATGCCGACAAAGGTCCTCTGACGAACAGGGTCTCCGGGGGGGTCGGCGTCGCGTTTGCCCTGGCCGCCGGGTTGGCGATCGTGCTGACCGGGCCGCTCCTCCTCTTCAACCCCTGGCTGGTGAGCGCGGAGCAGGCCCGCCATGGGGTCGCCGCCTCGCTCGGGACGGACCAGGCCAATGTCGACCACGTGACCGCGGTGATGCTGCGCGACCTCTTCTTTGACGGCGACTTCCTGGCGAACATCGACAACGATCCGCCGATCCTCGACGCCTCCGAGCGCAGCCACATGGCGGACGTCGGCGGGCTCGTCCGCGTGCTGGCAGTCCTGGAAGCCGCCTCGATCCTCGTCCTGCTGGTCGCCGGCCGGATGCTGCGCGGAGAACGAATGCGCCGTGGCCGGCTGCTTGCTCGCTCGGCGCTGGCCGTCGGCGGCGTGGCGGTCGCGCTGGCACTCTTCTTCGCCCTTGCCTTCGACCTCGCCTTCGCGTCCTTCCACGCCCTCTTCTTCGCCGAGGGGACCTGGCAGTTCGGGCCCGACTCGAACCTGATCCGCCTCTTCCCGGAGCCCTTCTGGTTCGAGACCTCCCTGCTGGCCGGTGCGTCGATCGTGCTCGGCGCCCTCCTGGCGGCGTGGGTGGCGCGTCGTGACCTGAGGTCAGCCCCAGCCGGGGGCTGAGGCTCGGCTACACTCGCGCGCATGGGCCAATCCATCCGCGTCGGGCACATCTTCGGGGTGGAGATCGGCCTGCACCCCTCGTGGTTCGTGATCGCGTTGATCGTGACCTACACCCTGGCGGCGGGCCAGCTGCCAGAGGCCTACCCGACCTGGGACGAGGGGGTCTACTGGGTCGTCGGAGCCGTGATCTCGCTCCTCTTCTTCGCATCGGTCCTGGCGCACGAGCTGAGCCACGCCCTGGTAGCGCGCCGCTTCGGCCTGAAGGTGCGGGACATCACCCTCTTCATCTTTGGCGGTGCGGCCACGCTGGAGGGCGACCCGAAGCGGCCGCGCGACGAGGCGCTGATCGCGGCGGCGGGTCCGCTGACCAGCCTGGCGATCGGCGCGGTGCTGCTCGGGATCGACGCGTTGATCGGTCAGCCCCAGCTGGAGGCGACCATCGGCTGGCTCGGCTTCATCAATGTCACGCTGGGCATCTTCAACCTGATCCCCGGCTTCCCGATGGATGGCGGGCGGATCCTGCACGCGGTGCTCTGGAAGTTCCGTGGCGATCGGAGCGCGGCGACTCGCAATGCTGCCGGGGTCGGGCGGCTGTTCGGCTACCTCCTCATCGCCGGTGGCGTCTTCCTGATCTTCCAGGGGGCGAGCCTCTTCAGCGGCGTCTGGCTGGCGCTCATCGGCTGGTTCCTCTCGAACGCGGCGGAGTCGACCATCGCCCAGGTCGGCGTCGAGCACGCACTGAAGGGAATCAAGGTGAGCGAGGTGATGGAGAGCGACCCGCCCTCGATCACGCCCAACGAATCGGTGGCGGACCTCGTCAACGAACGGCTCATCCGCGGCGAGCATCGGTCGTTCCTGGTGCGGCACGACGACGGAGGGCTGGCCGGGATCGTGACCCTCTCCGACGTGCGCCGGATGCCGCGCGACAACTGGGAGGCTGCACGCGTGACCGACATCATGACCCGCTACGCCGACCTCGCCACGATCGGCCCCGACGCCGAGCTGGAAGCGGCCCTCCAGCTCCTCCAGGAGCGCGAGGTGAACCAGCTCCCGGTGGTGACCGACGAGGGTCGCACCGTCGTCGGCCTGCTGACGCGTGCCGGCATCCTGCGGCTGATCGAGGCGCGGATGCGCCTGGGCGTCTGAGCCCGATGCTCTCCGTCGAGGAGGCGCGCGAGCGGATCCTGTCCGGCGTCCGTGTGACCGAGCCCGAGACGGTGCCACTCCTGGAGGCGGCGGGTCGCGTTCCGGGGGTGGCGAGCGTGACGGCGGAGGTCGACGTGCCACCCTTTGCCAATTCGTCGATGGACGGCTTTGCACTTCGCGCGGCCGATGCCCCGGGTGAGCTGGCGTTCGCCGGTGAGGTGGCAGCCGGGGCCACGGTCCTGCCGACGGTCCTGCCGGGGACCGCCCTCCGGATCATGACCGGCGCCCCGATCCCTCCTGGCGCCGACACGGTCATCCCGCTCGAGGAGGCCGAGGTGATCGGGGAGGACCGGGTGCGCCTGCCGGGGGCCGAGATCGGCCGAAACGTCCGCGCCCGGGGTGGGGATACGCAGCGCGGGGAAGAGGTGGAGCTCGCCGCCGAACCGCTCGCGGCCCCGACGCTTGCCGTGCTGGCTTCGCTCGGGGTGGGGGAGATCGCCGTGCGCAAGCGGCCGCGGGTCGCCATCCTCTCCACCGGCGATGAGCTCGTTCCGCCCGGCGAGTCGCTGGGGGCAGGGCAGATCCACGACGCGAACACCGTCTCCCTGGCCGCCGCCGTGCTCGAGGCCGGTGGCGAGGCGATCCTCCTGCCTCGCGTCGGCGACGATCCTGCGGCGATCGACGCCGCCCTGCGGGAAGCCTCGGCCCGGGCGGATGTGATCGTCGCCAGCGGTGGCGTGAGCGTCGGGCGGCATGACCACGTCCGGGCCGGGATCGAGCGGCTCGGCCAGCTCGACTTCTGGCGGATCGCCGTCCAGCCGGGAAAGCCGCTCGCGTTCGGCTCGATCGCCGATCGGCCGGTCATCGGCCTGCCGGGCAACCCGGTGAGTGCGCTCGTCACCTTCGAGCTCTTCGTGCGGATCCTGCTGCGCGGGATGCTGGGCTTGTCCGGCGATGGGCGGCTCCACCTCCTCGCCCGTCTCGACACTGCCGTTCCCAAGGATCCCGGCCGGCGGGCATACCTGCGTGTCATCGTGCGCTCGGCCCCCGAGGGCTGGGTCGCCAGTCCGGCCGGAGGGCAGGGGTCGGCGCAGCTCCGCTCGCTTGCCGCCGCGAACGGCCTGCTCGCAGTGCCCGAGGGGGCGCCGGCGGGAGAGGCTGGTGCTCGCTACGATGCGATCCTGCTGCGAGGGATCTCGTGAAGCCATCGCACCTCGGTTCGGACGGGGCGCCGCGCATGGTCGACGTCGGGAAGAAGCCGATCACCGTGCGCCGGGCCGTGGCGGCCGCGACCGTCCGGATGCGACCGGAGACGCTCGGCTCGCTCCTTGACGGCGGTGGCCCGAAGGGCGATGCCATCGTCGTCGCGCGACTGGCGGGGATCGCCGCCGCGAAGCGGACCGCCGAGCTGATTCCCCTCTGCCATCCCATCCCGCTGGACCGGGTCGAGGTCGACCTCACCCCCGACCGGGAGGCCGGTGTGGTGACGATCCGCGCCGAGGCACGCGCCACCGCTCGGACCGGGGTCGAGATGGAGGCGCTGACCGCCGCGAGCGTGGCTGCCCTCACCCTCTACGACATGGCCAAGGCGCTGCAGCGCGACATCGTGATCGAGCGCGTCGAGCTGCTTGCCAAGGAGGGGGGAGCGAGCGGAGCGTGGGCCAGGGACGCGGTTGAGGCCAATGCCGGCCCACCCGCCAACGAGGTTACGGTGATCACCTGCTCGACCCGAGCCGCTGCCGGCGAGCGCAGCGACGAATCCGGTCCGGCGGTCGTCGCGGCACTCCGCGAGGCCGGCTTCGACGTGGCCACCGACCCTCTCGTCCTGCCCGACGACGAGGAGCTCATCGCCGCCACCCTCGTCGGACTGGCCGCCGCCGGGGCGCGGCTGATCGTGACCAGTGGCGGCACCGGGCTCACGCCGGGGGATCGCACCCCCGCGGCCACCCAGCGGGTCATCGACCACGAGGTCCCCGGCCTGGCCGAGCTGATGCGCGCCGCCGGCCTCGCGTCGACGCCCATGGCATCGCTGTCGCGGGGCGTGGTGGGCGTCAGGGGTGCCACCCTGATCGTGAACCTGCCCGGCTCGCCTCGCGGCGCGATCGAGTCGCTGCAGGCGCTGCTCCCAGTCCTGCGACACGCCCTGGAGCAGCTAGCCGGCGGCGATCACTAGCGGGATTCCCGCCCCGGCACGGCGGGAGCGACGGGTAGCATGGCCGGCATGGAGCTGGGGATCCCGTACTACCCGCTGATCGTGGTGCCGGCCGTCGCAGCCATCGCGCTCTTCTGGCGACGCGCCAGCCGCCACCTCGCCGTCCTCCGCGCCGGGCGCCCGATCGACCGCCTCGACCAGCCGCTGCGCCGCATCTGGGGCGTGGTGGTGTACGTCATCGCCCAGCGGCGGCTGCTCAACGAGCTTGGCCCCGGGCTGATGCACGCCTTCATCTTCTGGGGCTTCCTGGTCCTGCTGGTGACGACCGGGAACTACTTCACCAACGGGCTGGTCGAGGCGATCCTGCGTTGGCCGCTCGGCGGCATCGCCTGGCTGGCCGCGGTGGCCATCGCCAACCTCTTCATCGGCCTGGTCCTCGGAGCCCTGGTCTACGCCACCTGGAGGAGGGTGGTGCAGCGGCCCACCCGCCTGGCGCTGAGCCGCGACGCGTTCATCATCCTGGCCATGATCCTGGGGGTCGTCATCACCGAGGTGGTGGGCGATGCCCTTCGCTTCGTGGCCCACCCCGACGACCCGGCGCGGATCGCCGCGATCCTGGCGGGGCCGCTGTCGCTGGCGCTGGAGCGACTCGGCACCGAGGCGGCCACGACCGGATTTGGCATCTTCGCGTGGCTCCACATCGGCTTCGTGATGGCCTTCGGGACCTACCTGCCCTACAGCAAGCACATGCACATCCTGACCAGCGAGCCGAACGTCTACCTCCGCAACCTGGAGCCGCGCGGCGCGCTGCGCAAGATGGACCTCGAGGCCGAGCCGGCGCCCGGCGAGGAGCTGGTCTTCGGCGCGAAGGGCCTCAAGGACCTCAGCTGGCGACACCTCCTCGACGGGCTGTCATGCACCGAGTGCGGCCGATGCATGGAGTTCTGCCCGGCCTCGATGACCGGCAAGACGCTCTCGCCCAAGCATTTCATGGAGGGGCTCCGCGACCAGATCGTGGCGGCCGAGACCGCGCTCGCCGCAGCGGCCGGGGCGCAGCGGGCTGCGAAGGGCGGCGCGGCGGGCGGCGCCGATGCCTCCGAGACGTCGCTGGGGCTGGCGCGCGAACGGGCACTCGAGGCCCTCTCGCTGCCCCTCGTCGATCACGCCATTCCCGAGGAGGCGGTCTGGCAGTGCACCACCTGCGGCTGGTGCGTGGAGGGCTGTCCGGTGCTGATCGAGCACGTCGACAGCATCGTCGAGATCCGTCGCAACCTGGTCCTCGAGGAGAGCCGCTTCCCGAAGGAGCTGAACGCGGCCTTCCGGAACATGGAGACGGCCGGCAACCCATGGGGGCAGCCGAAGAGCGCGCGACTGGACTGGGCCAAGGGGATGGACGTGCCCGTCCTCGGCGGCGAGGGCGACGGCACGAGCGCCGCGCACCGCGGAGTCCTCTACTGGGTCGGCTGTGCCGGTGCCTTCGACGATCGCAACCGCAAGGTGGTGCGCGCCATGGCCGCCCTCCTGAAGCAGGCCGATGTCCCATTCGCCGTGCTCGGCCCGCGCGAGACCTGCACCGGGGACCCGGCACGCCGCGCGGGCAACGAGTACCTCTTCCAGATGCTCGCCGAGGAGAACGTGGCGACGCTGACCATGGCCCACGACGAGCACAGCGTGCGCACCATCGTGGCCAGCTGCCCGCACTGCTTCAACACGATCCGCAACGAGTACCCGCAGTTCGGCCTGGCAGGGGTCGAGGTGGTGCACCACACCCAGCTCCTCGACACGCTGATCGCCGATGGTCGGCTGACCCCCGACCGCAGCAACGAGGCATTGGTCGCGTACCACGACGCGTGCTACCTGGGCCGCTACAACCAGGTCTACGACGAGGGGCGGCGCGTGGTGGAGTCGGTGCCGGGCCAATCGGTGGTCGAGATCGAGCAGCACCATCGCAAGGGCCTCTGCTGCGGCGCCGGCGGGGCGCGGATGTGGATGGAGGAGCGCGAGGGGCAGCGGATCAACCATCGCCGCACCGAGCAGGCCCTGGCCACCTCGCCCACCGCGATCGCCACCGCATGCCCCTTCTGCCTGGTGATGCTGCGCGACGGTGTCACCGACCTCGACCGTGCCGACGTCGCGGTTCGAGACGTGGCGGAGCTGCTGGCGGATGCCACGGGCGCCTGGTCGCACGAGGTCGCCGATCGCAGCCTGAGCCGCGGATTCCGGAGAATCTGGCCCTAGGCCCAGCCGGCGCCGATCCGCTACGATCGGTCAACGAGAAGGAGGACAGATGGCCATCGTCGAACGTCGAGAGGTCGAACGCGCCAGGGTCAAGTCGATCGTGGAGCGCGAGGAAGCGGCCTATCGCGCGCGGACGCCGCGCAGCGCCGAGCTGCACAAGCGCGCGCTCGAGTCGATGCCGCTCGGCGTGGCGAGCTCCTTCCAGACCTACGACCCCTATCCGCTCTTCATCAGCGAGGGTCGCGGCTCGCGGATGTGGGACGTCGACGGCAACGAGTACCTCGACTTCGACATGGCGCTGGGAGTGCTGGCCGCCGGCCATTCGCATCCCGCCTTCGTGGAGGCAATCCAGAAGCGGGCAGCCATCGGCACAGCCTTCACCTTCCCGATCGAGGAGCAGATCCTCGTCGCGGAGGAGCTGAAGCGCCGCTTCCGCGCCGACCTGGTCCGGTTCAGCAACTCAGGCACGGAGGCCACCATGGACGCGATCCGGGTGGCACGCGGCTTCACCGGTCGCGAGAAGATCCTCAAGTTCGAGGGCGGCTACCACGGCCACCATGACGACGTGCTGGTCAGCATCCAGCCACCGCGCGACATGATCGGCGACGTGGAGGCCCCCAACAGCGTGCCGACCAGCGCCGGGATCCCCCGCAGCCGGATCGCCGAGACGGTCGTCGCGCCATTCAACCAGCCCGAGATCGTCGAGAGAATCCTGGAGCGCCACCGCGGCGAGATCGCGGCGATCATCGTCGAGGCGGTGCAGTTCAACATCGGCGTCGTGCCGCCCGAGCCCGGCTTCCTCGAGCGCCTGCGCGAGCTGGCGACCGCCCACGGGGCGGTTCTCATCTTCGACGAGGTGAAGACCGGGGTGGTGATCGCCTACGGCGGCGCGACGGAGTACTTCGGCGTCCAGCCGGACCTCTTCTGCCTCGCCAAGAGCATCGGTGGCGGAACGCCGATCGGTGCCTTCGGCGGTCGCGACGAGGTGATGCGCGTGATCGAAAGTGGTGCCAAGGCGCCGCTGATCGAGGCCGAGCTGGCGCACTCGTCGTTCGGCGGAACGTCGCGCGTCGCCCACATGGGCACCATGAATGGCTCGCCGCTGGTGATGGCCGCCGCACTGGCGGTCCTGACCCAGGTGCTGACTCCGGACGTCTATCCGCGCCTCCAGGCGATGGGCGATCGGTTGACGGCGGGGAGCCAGGAGATCGTCGACGAGTTCGGGCTGCCGGGCTACGCCATCAACGTTGGGCCGAAGGGGATCGTCATGTTCGCCCCGCAGCGGGTCACCGGCTATCGCGACTTCATCGGCCTCGACGACGAGCTGTGGGCGTCGTCGTTCTGGTACCTCGCCAACCGCGGCATCCTCATTCCGCCCGCGCCCGACGACCAGTGGACGGTGTCGGTACAGCACACCGACGACGAGATCGACCGCTACCTGGCGGTCTTCCGGGAATGGGCGATCGAGGTCGCCGGCTGACTCACGAGCGGTTGTATCGGCTCACGTAGGGAGCATCGAGATGCTTGAGCGATGGGCGCGGCCCTGGTCCCGGCTATGGGACGGGACCGTGGGTGTGGTCGAGGCGACCTACCGCGCGCTGGGGCGCCCCGGCAAGCTGCTCCAGGACCTCCTCAACGGGACTAGCCTCGGCCACCCGTTGCATCCGGTCGTGGTCGACGTGGTGATCGGCGGCTCGACGGTCGCGGCCTTCCTGCAGCTCCTCGACTGGCTTGGCGTGGCCGACCTGCGAGTGGCGATCATCTGGGTGCTCGGCCTCACCTGGCTGAGCGGCCTCTCGGCGATCGTCACCGGCCTCACCGACTTCAAGGACACGGCCACCGGTGACGAGCGCCACGTCGTGGGACTCCACGGGCTCATCAACATCGTGGCGACCCTGATCCTCATCGGCGCCTTCTTCGCGCTGCTGGCGGAGGCCGATGCGCTGGGGGGCTGGCTGATCCTCGCCGGGTTCGGGGTGTTGGGCGTCGGTGGCTTCATCGGCGGCCACGTCGTCTTCAAGTACGGCTACATGGTCAACCACAACGCCTTCGCCGGCGGCAAGAAGGCGAAGGAGTTCACTGCCGTCCTGCCCGTCGCGGAGCTCTCCGACGAGACTCCCACGAAGGCGATGCTCGGCACCACCGCCCTGGTGCTGGTGCGACGAGGCGACGTCGTCCACGCCCTGAAGGAGACCTGCTCCCACGCCGGCGGCCCGCTCTCGGAGGGGACGCTGGTCGGCGACACGATCGTCTGCCCGTGGCACGCCTCCGCCTTCCGGATGGGCGACGGCGGGGTGCGGCACGGCCCGGCGACCACGCGACAGGTCACCTACCGCGCGCGGGTCAACGACGGCCAGGTGGAGGTCCAGGGCCCGATCGCCTAGGACGCGCGGGCCCCGCGTCTGCCTGGCGGCGGTTGGACGGCGCCGATTCGGTATCCTGCTGAGCAGGCTTCCGTACACCCGTCCGGCGAAAGGATCCGCGTGACCTACCGCCCCACCGCCGACCACGATGAGCTGCGTGCCATGGTGCGCGAGCTCGCCGACGAGCGCGTCGCGCCTCGTGCCGCCGAGATCGACACCACCGCCGAGTTCCCCTGGGACCTCAAGGAGCTGCTCGCCAAGCAGGACCTGATCGGCATCGCCTTCCCGGCCCGATTCGGCGGGACGGAGCTCGACAACATCGCGCAGGCGATCGTGGTGGAAGAGGTCGCGCGGGCCGACGCCACCACCAGCCTGATCGTGATCGTCCAGAAGCTGGGCGCCCTGCCGATCATGGTGGCGGGGACCGAAGAGCAGCAGGCGCGCTACTTCCCGCGGCTGGCAAGCGGGGAGTGGCTGGCGGCATTCGGCCTCACGGAGGCCGGCGCCGGCAGCGACGTGGCACGGGTTCGGATGCGCGCCCGTCGTGACGGGGACGACTACGTCCTCACCGGCAGCAAGCGCTTCATCACGCATGGCTCGATCGCAAACCTGGTCACGATCTTCGCCGTCACCGATCCCGAGGCGGGGGGACGCAAGGGAATGAGCGCCTTCATCGTGGAGACCGACAGCCCCGGATTCTCCGCTCCGCGTCTGGAGCACAAGATGGGAATCCGGGGATCTCCGACTGCGGAGCTGCACTTCGACGATGTCCGCGTCCCGGTCGCCAACCTGCTCGGTGAGGAGGGGGAGGGCTTCGAGATCGCGATGTCGACTCTCGACCGATCGCGCCTCTCGATCGCTGCCCAGGCGGTCGGGATCGCGCAGGGTGCGCTGGACTTCGCGGTCGGTTACGCGGCGCAGCGCGAGCAGTTCGGGGAGCGGATCGTCGACATGCAGGGGATCCAGTTCATGCTCGCCGACATGGCCAGCGGCGTCGAGGCGGCCAGGCAGCTCACCTACGCCGCGGCGGCCGCCGTTGACGCGAATGCGCCCGACCTGGCGTACTGGACCAGCTCTGCGAAGCTCATCGCCGGCGACACGGCGATGCGGGTGACCACGGATGCGGTGCAGGTCCTGGGCGGTTACGGCTATGTGAGCGAGTACCCTGTCGAGCGCATGATGCGCGACGCAAAGATCACCCAGCTGTACGAGGGGACGCAGCAGGTGCAGCGGATGATCGTGGCGCGTCAACTCCTGCGACGGGCAGGCGTGTCACGGCCGGCACGGTAGAAGGGGAGATTCGACCATCAGCCTGAAGATCGTGGTCTGCATCAAGCAGGTGCCCGCCACCACCGCCGAGAAGCGGTACACCGCCGACCTGCGCCTCGATCGGGCCGCAGCCGAGGCGGTGATCAACCCGCTTGACGAATACGCCATCGAGCAGGCGCTGCGGCTGCAGGAATCCGGCGGGGTCGAATCGGTCGGCTACCTGTCGATGGGCCCCGACCAGGCGGGGGAGGCCTTGCGGCGCGCCCTGGCGATGGGCGGCGACGACGCAACCCTGGTAACCGACCCGGTGCTCGCCGGAGCCGATGCCTGGGCCACCGCCCGGGTGCTGGCGGCGGCGCTCGACAAGCTGGCACCCGACGTGGCGCTGATGGGGATGGCGTCCGATGACGCTCGCGGATCGCTGGTCCCGGGAGCCGTGGCGGCCCTGCGCGGCGTGCCGCTGCTTTCCTACGGATCGGAGCTGAGCATCGAAGGCGGCTCTGCCCGCGTGCGGCGCCTGACGGCCGACGGCTTCGACATCATCGAGGCGCCGCTGCCGGTGGTTGCCAGCGTGACCGACCAGGTGGGGGAGCCACGCTACGCCTCGCTGAAGGGGATCATGGCTGCCAAGCGCAAGCCGATGGAGACCTGGAGCCTCGCCGACATCGGCCTCTCCGCAGATGACCTGCATGGCTCGGCGCTGACCCGCGTGGTGGAAGCGCGCAAGCCGGAGGGGAAGCCACCCACCGAGCGCGTCGAGGGGGTCGGCGCCGACGAGGCGGTGACGCGCATCGCCGACTGGCTCGCGCAGAGGAAGCTGATCTGATGGCCAACGACATTGCCTTCCTCGCCGAGTTCAGCGACGGGGCCCCCGTCCGCTCGGCACTCGAGCTCGCTGCCGGTGCCGCGGAGCTGGCCGGTGCCGGCGGCGCGGTGGTGGCACTGGCGTATGGGCCGGGGGCAGGCGGCGCGGCGGCGCTCGGGGCCGCGGGGGCCACGCGCGCGATCGTGCTCGGCGAGGACACGTCGCCTGCCATCGTGCACGCCGCCGCGGCGGCTGCCGCCGTGCGAGAGGCAATGCCGCTCGCCCTCCTCGCCCCGGCCACGCCCAACGGGAGGGACCTGGCCGCCGCGCTGGTCGGCCTCCTCGGGCTGCCGGCTTTCGGGCCGGTGCGCGCCGTGCGGATCGAGGGGGGTCGGGTGCGGACCGAGCAAGCCACGCTGCAGGGAGCAGTCATTACCGTCAGCGAGCCGACCGACGAGGCGGAGCAGCCCGCGATCGTGCTGGTCCTGCCGAGCACCTTCACCCCGCTGGAGGGCGGATCCGGGACAGCGACTGTCGCACCGGCGCCGGTGGCCGATGCGGGGCCGCTCGGCGCGGCTCGCGTCGTCGAGTCGCATCCCGCCGAGGCGGCCGTTGCCAATCTCGAGGAGGCAAGCGTCATCGTCGCCGGTGGCCGCGGCGTGGGCAGCGCCGACGGTTTCGCGCCGCTGCAGGAGCTCGCCGAGGCGCTGGGTGGCGCGGTCGGAGCCAGCCGCGCGGCGGCCGACGCCGGGTGGGTCCCGTACCAGCTGCAGATCGGCCAGACCGGCAAGGTGGTCAAGCCCGCGCTCTACATCGGTTGCGGGATCAGTGGCGCGATCCAGCATCGGGTCGGGATGCAGACTGCCGAGAACGTGCTTGCCATCAACAAGGATCCCGATGCGCCGATCGGCGAGTTCGCGGACCTCTTCGTGGTCGGCGACCTCTTCACGATCGTCCCCAAGCTGACAGCCGAGATCCGGCGGCGAAAGGGCGGCTGATGCCGATGCAGCAGCGTCCCCGTCCCCGGCCCACCTCGCTCGGCCTCGCCGCGCTGCTCGTCGCAACCGTGCCGACGCTGCTGGGCGGCCGTCGCTCGCGCCGCCCGAGGGTGCACGGGCGCGAGCTGCAGGCGTACCGCCGCAACCTCGCGGACCTCACCTCCATGATCGACCTGGAGCTGATCGCCCTTGGTGACCTCGTCGATGCCCTTCGCCGACGCGATGCCGATGCGGATGAGGCGCTGATCGACCTGCAGGCCGGCGAGGAGAAGCTGGACCAGGCGGCCGAGTCGCTGCGCGGCATCCTGGCACCCGAAGAGCTTCACGGGCTCCACGCGGAGTACGAGGCGAGCCTGGAGCGGGCTCTGCGCGGGATCGTGACCGCCGAGCGCGGGTGCGGGATCACCAAGTTGCCGTACCGGCCTCACGACGACGAGGAGCCGCTCATCTACTGGAAGCGCGGCCACCTCAACATCCTGCACGCCCGGCTGCGCATGGCCGAGCTGGTGGCGACGCTCCTCACCTGGGAGCCGGGGATGCCGGCCGAGGCCACGGTTGCCGCTCGCCTGGGTCGCGCCCGCGAGGGGTAGCGGGGGCACATGTTGTGGTACCCTCGTTGACGGTACCACCACTGGTGTAGTCCGCACGGGGAGCCTGCATGCTCTGTCCACGATGCAACGAGTCCGGGACGCGTGTCATCGACTCGCGTGACCTCGAAGGGGGAGGCACCATCCGCCGCCGGCGGGAGTGCGAGCAATGCTCGTACCGCTTCACCACATATGAGCGACCCGAGGGGGCGCGGCTGACCGTCCTGAAGCGCGACGGGAGCCGCCAGGAATTCGACCGTGGCAAGCTCCAGGCCGGGCTGATGCGCGCCCTGGAGAAGCGTCCGGTCACCCTGGCGCGAGTGGAGCAGGCGGTCGACGACATCGAGAGCGGCCTGCGGGCACGAGGCGAGCCGGAGGTGACGAGCAAGGAGATCGGTCGGCTGGCGACCGAGGCGCTGCGCGACATCGACCAGCTGGCCTACATCCGCTTCGCATCGGTCTATCACAGCTACGAGGACATCTCGACCCTCAAGCGCGAGGTCGACCGGCTCATGAAGCAGCGCACCCCCGCGGAGGGCTAGTGGTTCTCTCCGATCGCGACATCCGGTCCGAGATCGCCGCCGGCCGGATCGTCATCGACCCGTTCATCCCCGAGGCGGTGCAGCCTTCGAGCGTGGACCTGCACCTCGACCGGCGCTTTCGCGTCTTCCGCAACAGCCGCTATCCGTTCATCGACGTGCGCGTCGATCAGCCCGACATGACCGAGCTTGTGGAGATCGCCGGCGACGAGCCGTTCATCCTGCATCCGGGCGAGTTCGTGCTCGGCTCCACCCTCGAGCGCGTCGCACTGCCCAACGACCTCGTGGCGCGTCTGGAGGGGAAGTCCAGCCTCGGCCGGCTGGGCCTGCTGATCCATTCGACGGCAGGCTACGTGGACCCCGGCTGGGAGGGGAACCTGACCCTCGAGCTCTCGAACGTCGCCAACCTGCCGATCACCCTGTATGACGGCATGAAGATCGGCCAGATCAGCTTCCAGCGGCTCTCGAGCCCGGCCGAGGTCGGCTACGGCGACGCCAGCATCGGCAGCAAGTACCGCGGGCAACGAGACCCGACCGCCAGCCTGTACCATCGGGACTTCGAGCGAGGTCGCATCAAGCGCTGAGCCCGCGCCGCAGCCGGAGTTCGACGTAACCGAGCCACTCTTCGCCATCACGCCCGCCCGCCAGGCTCGCGCCTTCGCCGGCGACGTCCGCGTCCGCGTCGTCCGCGCCGGCTGGTTTCGCCCCGATGCCGGCGGCTTCTTCGGCGTCGTGCCCCGGCCGCTCTGGTCCCGGCTGGTCGAGGCTGACGAGCGCGGCCGGATCCTCTGCCGCCTCAACCTGCTGCTGGTCGAGGCCGGCGGCAAGCGGATCCTGGTCGAGACCGGGACCGGGGTGCGGATGACCGACAAGGACCGTGACATCAAGGGCGTCGAGGGCGGCGACCCCGCGGCGGCGCTCCGCGCGCTGAGCATCGACCCCGCGAGCATCGACTTCGTGGTGGTGAGCCACCTGCACTACGACCACGCCGGCGGGATGGTCGACATCGACGGCCACCCGAACTTCCCGAATGCGCGATACGTGGTCCAGCGGGAGGAGTCCGAGGCGGCGCACGGCGACGAGCTGCGCCTGGCGGGAATCATGGAACGCGAGCAGCTCGACCTGGTGCGGGGCGCCGGCCTGCTGGCCGAGGTGCAGGGCGAGGTCGAGCTCGTCGCCGGCGTGAGCGTCGTCCCGACCGGGGGCCATACCCGCGGATCGCAGGCGGTCCTGCTCGGGACGCCGAGCGAGGGTCGGGACGAGCCTCCCGGTGAGCGGGCGATCTTCTGGGGCGACCTCATCCCGACCCGCTGGCAGATCCCGGTGCGGTGGACGAGCGCGTTCGACGACTACCCGATCCAGGCAGTCGAGGTTCGCAACGAGCTGGTGACTCGCGCGGCCGCCGAGGGATGGTGGTGCTACTTCACCCACGATCCGGGTGACCTGCCGATCCAGATCGAGGCGACCGCCAAGGGGTTCGCCGTCCGCGAGCCGGGCTAGGCGGGCCCCAGCAGCTCCTCGACGATTTCGAGCATCCGGGCCGGCGCCAGCGGGCCGATCACCTCGCGCACCACGATGCCGCTGTCGTCCACGAAGTAGTGCCGCGGCAGGCCCGACCTGGCGGACCAGCGGTAGAAGTTGTCCAGGGTCGGGTCGAGCAGGATCGGGTAGTCGATCGCGTAGCGTTCGACGAAG
>DASSIB010000089.1:0-6522 GCA_035692365.1 Candidatus Limnocylindria bacterium
CCGACGTGCTGCAGGCTCCCCCGCGAGCGGGCCTCGACGGCCTCGTACATCGCGCCAAGTTCCTCCATGCGCGTGCCGACTTCGATCACCTTGCCGAGGTGGCTGTCGAGGAGCTGCTGCAGCGATCCTCCCTGGTTGTCGCTGACGAGGGATCGGTAGGCATCGCTCGCCCGCCGGATGCGCCGCGACTGGACGATCAGCGCGACCGCCAGGACGATGATCAAGAGCCCCATGACGCCCACGACGAGCGCGAGGTTGTCCTGGAGGGTGCGGTTCAGGTCGGGCACGAGCGCTGGTATCATACCGCCCCCATCCGGCCCGGCCGGGCACCAGGGAAACGGAGGATCGATGGCTCGCAGAGGCGGCAAGGCGGCAAATCGACGCGACCGCCAGCGCAAGGCGCAGCGCAGGACGCTGCAGCGCCCGATCGCGCCCGCCGGCCCGATCACCGGTGTCGTCTCGGAGGCTGTCGATGCCGTCGCCGAGCGGCGAAGCGAGTCGCCGCCCGCCGTCGCTGCCCGCGCACCGCGAGCAGGTCGGGCGGATCCGCGCTTCCTCGTCTCGGGTCCCTCGCGCCTCTCGGAGCGGGCCGCGACCGAGTACCACTACGTGCGCAGCGACCTCCGCAACATCGCGGTCCTGGTGGTGGTGATGGCCGTCCTGCTGGGAGCAGCGGTGCTCGCGTTCAGCGTGCTGGAGATCGGCCCGAGCTAGAAACGCGTCCGCGCGTCGAAATCGTTGACCGCCGCAGCGCGCCTTGAGTAGACTGCCCCTTGCCGCTTCCCGGGCCCGCAACGCCCGAATCTGGAGCGGACTGGAAGGAGACCCCGGCGACGATTCTGTCGTCACCCGAGTCTCCGCCGGGTGCAGGTGGAGTAGGAGACGGGGATAAGCTCCCGTCCCGGAACGCGGCAGGCACACTGCCTCCGCCCGAGCGAACGCGAGAGGGTCAAAAGCTCGATCGGCGGTTCGCCCGGGATCGTTACGGAGGAAAGGGTCAGGCGCGTCGAGGCAACGATCGGGACCGGCCGCACCGCCTTCGGGCAGTGTCAGCAATCCGATCGGACCGGCCTACGGTTCCAGGTTCAGTGGTGTGGGAGCCACTGGGCGGCTCTGCAGACGAGGAGCCGCGGAGACCAGCTTGATCGGCCCTGGATGCCGAAGGTCCGACCCGCTTACGCGGACCGCCGGTTCCAGCCCAGCAGGTCAGGTGAGACGTCTGAGGTTCGTTCGTCGCCGCGGGCTTACCACCCAACGCTGATGTGCGAGTCGAGAGGGTCTGAGGTCCGTGCGAGATAGGGACCTCGGGCCCTCACGTCGTTCCGGCGGCGGCTAGGGGGACGGCTTGTCGCCACCCGGCCGCTGCGCCTTCCGGCTCTCCAAGCGCTGCCGTCGTAGCCGCTGAAGCCGCTCACCGATCTGGATCTCCATCCCCTGGTCGCTCGGCTCGTAGAAGACGCGACCCGCGAGCTCGTCCGGCAGGTACTGCTGCTCGACGTCGGCTGACTCGAAGTCATGCGGGTAGCGGTAGCCCTTGCCGTAGCCCTGCTCCCGCGCCAGCCGCCGATGTGTCGACGGCCGCAGGTGCAGCGGGACCGGCAGGCGGCCCTTCTCCTCGACCTCGGCAAGCGCGGCGAAATAGGCGGCTCCGGCCCGGTTCGACTTTGGCGCCGATGCAACGTAGGCCGCCGCCTGGGCGAGCGCGTACTGAGCCTCAGGCAGGCCGATCATCTCCACTGCCTGCATCGCCGCAACCGCGATCTGCAGCGCCCGCGGGTCGGCGTTGCCGACGTCCTCGCTGGCGGCGATCACGATCCGCCGCGCGACGAATGTCGGGTCCTCCCCCGCCGCGATCATGCTGGCGCACCAGTACAGCGCGGCGTCCGGGTCGTTGCCGCGCATGCTCTTGATGAAGGCCGATGCCGCCTCGTAGTGCTGGTCCCCGACCCGGTCGTAGGCGAGCAGCCGCTGCTGCGCCGCCTCGGCCACCGCCTCGCGGCTGAGTTCCTCACCGGCCGCTGCAACCGAGGCGGCCGCCTCGACGATGTTGAGCGCCTGGCGAGCGTCGCCGCTCGACAGCTCGAGGAGGGCGGTCATCGCCTCCTCGCCGAGCGTGATGCCACCCGCCAGCCCGCGCTCGTCCGCGATCGCGCGAGCCACGATCGCGCGCAGCTCGTCGGGACCCAGCGGCTCGAGCCGGTAGACGCGAAGCCGTGAGAGGAGCGGCGAGTTGATCTCGTAGTACGGGTTCTCGGTAGTCGCCCCGATCAGCACGATGGTGCCGTCCTCGACGTGCGGGAGCAGGGCGTCCTGCTGGCTCTTGTTGAACCGATGCAGCTCGTCGATGAAGACCACCGTGCGCCCGCCGGCCTGGCGCAGCGCCTTCGCATCGGCGACGAGCGCCCGGATGTCGGCGACGCCGCTGGTCACCGCCGAGATCTGGCGCCAGGTCCCGCCGGAGCGGTCGGCCAGCAGCCGGGCGAGGGTCGTCTTGCCCGAGCCGGGCGGTCCCCACAGCACCATGCTCGGCGCATAGCCCGGCTTGACCACCTTCGAGAGGGCGCCGTCAGGCCCGACCAGGGACTCCTGCCCGACGAATTCATCGAGGGTTCGCGGCCGCATCCGGGCGGCCAACGGCGCGTCGCTCTCCCCGCCTTCCGCGAAGAGCGGCTCGGTCACGGCGGCGGGCGGCTTACGCGGCATCGGTCCGTTCCATCGGCCGATTATGATGCCCGCCATGGACCAGAACCTGCGCGTCCCCGGGCCGACGCCGCTCCCCGCCGAGGCGCTCGAGGCGCAGGCCGCGCCGATGATCGATCACCGCGGCGCCGAGTTCGGCGAGATGCTGCGCGAGATCACCGCCGGCGTGGCGGAGCTGATCGGGACGCGCGGTGACCTGCTGCTGTTGACCGGCTCGGGCTCCGGCGCGCTCGAAGCGGCCGTGGTTAACACCCTGTCGCCGGGGGACCGGGTGCTGGCCGTCACCATCGGCTCCTTCGGCGACCGATTCGCGAAGATCGCGACGGCATTCGGTGCGGAGGTCGAGCGCTTCGAGGTCCCCTGGGGCGAGGCCGCCGACCCGGCCGCCCTGGCCGGGCACCTGGCGGCGAACCCGCCGTATCGGGCCGTGCTGGTGACCCACAACGAGACCTCGACCGGCGTGACCAACCCCTTGCGCGAGCTGGTCGCGGCGGTTCGCAGCGCGCCGGGCGATCCGCTGGTGCTGGTCGATGGCATCAGCGGGCTGGGCGCCATGCCGTTCGAGATGGACGCCTGGAGGATCGACCTGGTCGTGAGCGCCAGCCAGAAGGCGTGGATGGGCTCGCCGGGGATCGCGATTGCTGCGATGAGCGAACGGGCGTGGACCGCCAACGCGACGGCGCGCATGCCGCGGGCCTACTGGGACCTGGCGGAGGCCCGCAAGTGGGCCGAGAAGGGCCAGACCCCGTGGACCCCGGCGGTGAGCGTCCTCTTCGGGCTGCGGGTCGGCGTCCGCCGCCTGATGGCCGAGGGAAGGGAGCAGACCTGGGCCCGCCACGCGGCGATCGCGGCGGCCGTCCAGGCGGGGCTCGAGGGACTCGGTCTCCGACTGGTGGCTGCGCCACAGGACCGGTCCGCCACCGTCACCGCCGCGTGGCTGCCGGAAGGCCTCGAGTGGGCGCCATTCAACGCCGCGATGCGTGCCAGGGGGCTGGTCGTCGCCGGTGGGCAGGGAGCCTGGGTCGGACGGATCCTGCGATTCGGCCACATGGGCATGGTCGGAATCGATGAGATGTGCGATGCGGTGCGGATCATGGGCGAGACGCTCCGTGAGCATGGACGCGAGGCCGATGCGTCCGCGGCGGTCCGTGCGATGCGCGAGGTCTTCGAGGCGAGGCAGCCCGCCCCCGTCGGCTGAAGGCTAGAACGCGCCCCTGTCGAAGAGCGAGCGGATCCGGCGGCGGAGCGCCAGCCAGAGCAACGGCAGCTGCAGCCGGCCCCAGGCTCGCTCGAGGCGGGCAATCGCATCGGACGAGACCGAGTGGCCGGAGTAGCTCTGCCAGACCTTGCCGTCAGCGATCTCGTGGATCTCGACGCTGTGCTTCGGGATCTGCTCCTGGAGCCAGCCCGCGTACTCGTAGACCGTCTCGGACGGGCGCTGCGCGACACCGGCGCGGTCGGCCGCGAAGGCGAGCCGTTGCCATTGACGGTCGCCGGGAGCGAGGAACCTGAACCGATACCGGCCTCGCAGGAGCCGATACGCCACCACGCCCGCCAGCAGCATCAGCAATCCGATGATGACCCAGGCATTGCCTTCTCGCGTCCTCACGTCCGGAGGCTGGCCGCCGGGCTGGAACCCGCCCTCGACGGGCTGATAGGAGGGCAACGTGGAAATCTCGCCGTAGTTGTTGCCCTCTTCGAACTGCTGTCCGGGGTCCACGCCGCCGACCGGTGGATTGATCGGCGGGACGATCCCCGAGCCGGATAGGCGCACCAGCGGCGCCACAGACTTGGTCGCCTCGAAGATCTGCCACCCGTAGCCGGGGAAGTAGACCTCGGCCCAGAGGTGGGCATTCTTGTCGCGGACCTGGTAGATCCCCGTATCGACCCGCTCGCCCGGCGCGTACCCGACGGCGACCCGTGAGGGAAGCCCCACCGTTCGTGCCATCACGGCCATCGTGGTGGCGAAGTACTCGCAGTAGCCGGCCTGGCCGTCCTTGTCGAAGAGGAAGAAGTCGACGAGGTCGCGGTTCGGATCGGACGGCAGCGCCGCCACCGTGGCGTACGTGAAGCGTGGATCGGAACGCAGGTAGTCGGCCAGGGCCTTTGCCTTGTGGTACGGGTCCGTTGCGCCCGCGGCGCTGATGACGTCGTTGGCCGTAAGGGCGGTGCGCCCCGTGACGCCATCGGTGCTGGTATAGGTCGCGACGATCTCGGGCGGATAGTCCGTCCCGGCACTGACCAGCATCGCCTCCGTGGCATTCGAGATGGCGGCCGTGATCTGGTAGCCCCGCCCCTCGTCGAGGGTCACCCCCGACTGCAGCGCGCCGAGCAGCGGCAGCCCACCGGGCTGATGCACGACCAGCGGCGACAACGCGATTGTCGGGAAGCCGGGCGTGAAGACGTTGCGCCCGCCGTCGCGCTGCATCTCGACGGTCACCGTCTCGACCACGAAGCCGCCGAACGGGCGTTCCGGAGTGTCACCGGGGAAGATCCTCTTGCCGGCGGCCACGCGACGGTCCGAGCCCTCGCTGCTGGACCAGCCATGACCGGTGTAGATGTCGTAGGTGACCGTGCGCATGTAGTAGCCGCGCTGCGAGGCGACCGTCATCACCGGGCTATCGGAGCTGGTCCAGCTGCCGCGCACCCGGAAGGCCGTCCCGAAGTTCGTGCCCTGGATGCGCGAGTCGGTGCCGGCGAGGCCTCCGAACGCTCCCTCCAGGGAGGTGCGCACGTCCGTCCAGAGACCGTCCAGGTTGCTCCAGACCCTGGTCAGCGGGGCGGCAACGGCGACGGTGGTCAGCACCCACGCCAGCGCGATGCTGCCGGCGATGAAGGTCACGCCGCTGCGCATGATCTGGGCAGGCACGTCCAGGTTCTCGTTGACGCGCCGGATGCGCCAGTTCTCCTCGCGGTTGACGAGGGCGATGCGCAGCCAGAGGAGGAGCGCGGCGATGGAGAAGACCACGAGGTAGGCGATGAGGGGGGTGAAGGTGGCCGAAAGGTTCGCGATCAGCGCCACACCAACCAGCAGGATGCTGTCGAGGACCCGATGGTGACGGTAGAGCGTGTACGCCGCCATGAATGCAGTCACCCACATCAGCACGCCAAGTCCGATCGCATACGGCGAGTGCTGTGGAGCGAAGCCGCCATCGACCACGATCCGGGTCCAGTCCAGTGCGTCCCCGCGGAGCAGGATCAGGCGCCATCCCTGGCCGACCTCGGGAAAATACTCCCCGCTGATGGTCCACAGCGTGAACCCGGCTCCCAGAACCGCGCTGACCGGCAGCACCAGCGCCACGCTCAGCCGGGTGAGGCCGAGGAGCGTCCCGGCCAGGGCAGCCACCATCGCCACCGGGACGAGATAGTCGAGGTGGTCGACCCACTCCGCACGCTGCAGCGACCAGGCGAGCATCACGAGCATCACGCCCAGCAGCGCCAGGCTGGTCCAGCCCTCGCGTGGCTTCAGGAAGCGACGCAGCCGCTCACGCACGGGACCGCTCCCGGATCGCCGGCCCGCGAGCGCCGAGTGCGCGACGGCCGAGGACGCTGGTCAGATCATCGCCAGCCCTGAGGACGTGGTGCGCGACGTCGTATTCCGCGAGGGCGTGCCGCACCGCCCCCAGCTCGGCTCGGCTCTCGTCGTCGTCGCGCCCCGCGAAGCTGAACCGATCCAGCAGGACGACCAGCGTCCCGATTCCCCGCCGCCGCAGCGATGCCAGCGCGCGCACCCACTCGCGATCGGTGGACCCGGTGACGAGGCAGAGGGTCATCCCGCGCCGGAGCTGCGGCAGCGTCGAGACCACGACCTCTGCGAGAGGC
>DASSIB010000090.1:0-29678 GCA_035692365.1 Candidatus Limnocylindria bacterium
TGCAGCCGCGCGAGCGCGACCTCCGTCGAGGCTGGCGAGCCGACGGTGTCCACCACGAGGTCGAAGCGCGACTCGGCATCGCCGGACGCCGCCGCCCGTGCCCCAAGCCGGGCTGCAAAGGCGACTCGATCAGGGTTGATGTCGTGGACGGAGACGTCCACGCCGCGGTCCAGGAGAGCGAGGCTCATCAGCAGTCCCTGCGGCCCGACGCCTACGACCAGCGCGGCGTCGGGCATCGGCTCGTGGTGACGCCGGAGCGACGTCTGGACCACGCTGAGGGGCTCGATGCACACCAGGTCGCGCTGCTCCATGCCACTGTCGACCGACCACGCGAAGCGGCTGGGCACCACGAGGCGCTCGGCAAGCGCACCGGGCCGATTCATGCCGACCGACTGGCGCGAAAGACAGGCCGATGTGCGTCCACGCAGGCACTGCTCGCAGGCAAAGCACACTGCATTCGGCTCCACCACCACTGTCTCCCCCACGCGCTCCGCCGACACGCTCTCGCCGACGGCCTCGACTGTCCCGAAGGCCTCGTGGCCCATGATCCACGGGTAGTACGGCGCGGGCCAACGGCCGCTGAACACACTGAGGTCCGACCCACAAAGGCCGACTCCGCCCACCGCGATGCGGACGTCCTCCGGCCCGACCTGCGGGTCCGCCACCTCGTCGACGACGATCTCGCCCGGCTTCACGAGCAGGGCTGCTCTCATGACGCATCCTCCGTTCCGCGGCCATTCGCAGCAGGCTCCAGCAACCGCGCCGGGTTGCGCACCAGCATCTGTTCGATCTCCTCGTCGGAGACGCCGACCTCCCGCAGCTTCGGGAGTATTCGGCGCGGGATGTTCTCCATCTGCCAGTTCGGCGCCTCTCGCGCGCGCCACGCCGGCGGGGTAACGTGGCTGTAGATGGCCGCATCGTGGGACAGCAACATGCGGTCGGAGTATCCGAGCTCTAAGAGGGCCAGCAGGGTGCGGATCCGGCGCTCATCGGAGAGCACATGCTCCATCCCAAATCGGTCCATGCCGATGGCTGAACCGTTGTCCATCAGCTCGCGGAGGTAATCGAGCTCCTCGCTGTCTCCCGAGTGACCGATGACGAGGCGCTCCGGCGCAACGCCGCGCTCGACGAGGAAGGCCTGCTGAACAAGCCCGTTGCGTGATGCGGGATTCGAGTGTGTCGTGATGGTCACGCCAGTCTGCCGGTGGGCGGCAGCTGCTGCCGTCATCACGCGTGCGACGTCCGGTGTCAACCCGTCAGCGTCGGTCATCACCTTGAGCATCCCCGCCTTGATCGAGGTCCCTGCGATCCCCTCGCAGATGTCCCGTACGAAGAGCTCCACCAGCGGGTCAGGCTCGTCGATGAGCTTCCCCGGCCCGTGGAACGCGAAGTAGGTCGGCAGGACGTTATGGGTGTACCAGCCTGTCGATGCCACGATGTTGACCGACACCCGCTCGGCCACTGCGGTGACCAGCGGCACGTCGCGACCGAGCCCCGGGACAGTGAGATCTACGACGGTCCGAACGCCCAGCTGGTACAGGGCGTTCAGGCTGGCGACCGCAAGCTCCACCGCACCGGATTCGTCCCACTCTGCGTCCGGCAGGTTCAGCTCCAACTCCGGGTTGCGGACGAAGAGGTGCTCGTGGATGAGGGTCAGGCCCAGGTCGCCGGCCCTCACCGATCCACGGTAGGTGTTCACCATGCGCGCGGTGCTCTAGATCGCGTCGTCGGCGATCGCGCTCTCGCGCGGACGACCGTCCCCACCAAGGAACTCCCGCCGCACCCGGCTGGTGGCTGCTCCCAGGGGCTGGGCCAGCGCAGGAACTCGACCGGGAGTTCGCGACAGCTTGGGCGCGATGCCCGGCACCAGGATCGGTCGGTCGAGGCGCTCGTCTTCCACCTGCACGATCATCTCCCGGGCCTGGAACTGCGGGTCCGCGACGATGTCGGCGATGCTGTTGATCCGGCTCACCGGGATTCCGTGCTGGCGAAGAAGGCGTACGACATCGTCTGGCGTCCTGGACGCGGTCCACGCCTCGATGGCCTGGTCAAGCTCGGCTGCCCGCTCCACGCGGCCCTGGTTCGTGGACAGCACCGGGTCCAATGCGTACTCATCGTGGCCGATGAGCCGGAACAGGCCGCGGAACAGCCCGGTCGTATTGGCTGCAATGCAGACAAGCGATCCATCGGCGCATTCGTAGGCGTTGGTCGGTGCCGAGTTGTGGGCGATGTTGCCCGTCCGTTCGCGCATTGCGCCGAAGTAGCTGTACTCCGGCAGGATCCCCTCGAGCATCGAGAACAGCGCATCGGTCAGTGCCACGTCGACGACCTGTCCGCGGCCGGAGGCCTTTCGCTCGTGCAGCGCAATAAGCGCGCCCATCACAGCGTGGAGGGATCCGATCGAGTCGCCTAGGCTCAACCCCACGCGTGCGGGGGCACGGTCCGGCTCGCCCGTCAGGAAGCGGAGCCCGCCGGCCGCCTCAGCGATCGTCCCAAACGCCGGCTGCTCGCGCAGCGGACCCGTCTGTCCGTAGCCTGAAATTCGCACGACGATCAGCCCTGGATTTAGCTCCATTAGCTCCGCCGGGTCGAGACCCCACTTCTCCAGGCGGCCAGGCCGGAAGTTCTCGATCAGGATGTCGCTCTCGGCGGCCAGCTGGCGCACGAAGGCCTGGTCGTGCAGGTCGGCAAGGTCGGCCGTAACCGAAAGCTTGCCGCGGGACTGCACCAGGTACCAAAGCGAGGCAGAGCCGTCCCAGCTCATGCCCCAGCCGCGCAGAGGGTCGCCGCGGCCAGGCTGCTCGACCTTGATGACCTGGGCCCCGAAGTCAGCAAGAAGACGTCCGGCAAAAGGGCCAGCGATCAGCGTGCCCAGCTCCAGAACGCGCAGGTCCGCCAGCGGTCCCGGTCGCATGCCGATGCCCGTCCGTTCCGCATGGCTGGACACGAGTCCACAATATTGGACGACAGCGCTTCAGGTCAAGGCCCAAGGGCTAATCATCGCGGCCGAGTGAGCCGCGCCGGAAGCGCTTCGAGCTGCGGCCGTGTGATCTTGCTCCGGATCGCGCGGGCGCTCTCGAGACGGTCTCGGTTGCTATGGCGTCCCCGGCAGGATTCGAACCTGCGACCCGCTGCTTAGAAGGCAGCCGCTCTGGTCCACTGAGCTACGGGGACGCGCTCGGCGGATAGGGTACGCACGAAACGGGTTGACCCGCGCCGCTCGACGCCCCTCTACGAGTGCCTGACCTCGTCCGTGCGCTTCGCGGCTCTCGCCGCAGCGTTGCGATACTGCGAGTGGGCCTCGGCCTCGTCAACCTCGGCGAACGCGGTCTCGGCCTCTGAGTCAGCGACATCGGCGAGCGTCGTTTCGACCATGAGTCTCGCGGCTTTCGCCGTCCTCGCCGCAGAGGTTTCGGCCAGGGCGGCAGCCTCGAGCGCCGACTTGGACGCATCTGCGGTGGCGATCGCGGCGTCCGCCGCCTCCTGGGCCGCAGCTGCGGCAGCCTGCGCGGCCAGCCGGCCGCGTCGAGCCACCGCGACCGTGCGTTCCGCTGTGCGCCATTGCTTGAGCGCCTCCGGTGCCGACACGGCCAGGTCCTCTTCCTTGCTCATCGGAAACACCCTCCGTCTCCGGGTTGGGGTGGCGCAGAGTATTGCAGACCAGTGCGACGGAGGCCACGGGCGCACTCCGCCGACAATTGAACGGCCACCCGTCGCCGGGTGGCCGTTCGGATCGCTCGGGGCCGGTCAGCCCCGATCGGGGTTTGTCAGCGGGTGACCGTTGTCGGGACCGCGCCGGTGACCGATGCGGTGCTGACGGACTCAACAGGAGCCGGGAGCCGTGCCGCACTGACCCAGACCAGTCCCAGGCCGGTGAAGATCACCGCCAGGCCGATCCCCGCCAGCAGGCCCGCCAGCGCGAGCGCCAGCTGGAGTGCCGATGCGGTAGTGGTCCCGACACCGAGCTGACCGATCAGCCCGAGAGCCGTGGGCGACCAGGCCTGGCTACGCGCCGCGGCCTCGATCGGGTCGGCCCGGCCGAAGTCCGCGTAGTAGCGGCCATCGACCTTGAACTCGTAGGTGCCGGCCGGAATGATGTCCCCATTAGCGGCCTCGACATCCTCCTTGAACACGACCGTCTGTGTTCCGCTGAGGACGTGATAGCTGATGGTCGCCATCTGGTACATGTACTCAGACGCGGTGTTCACGATCGGATCGTTCGGATCGAGGTCCGAATTCACGACGGGGTACTTCCAGTCGTCGGCCAGCAGGGCCATGATGGCCGCGGCCTCTTCCGGATCGTCGCCGTTGAGCACGCCGTTGTCATCGTATGAGAGCGTGACGTTCTGCGCCGCGCTGAAGGCCTTCAGGGAGTCGACGCCTTCCTGCGTCTTGATGAAGGTGAAGCCGCCGGCGCCAACGAAGAGCAGGCCGCCGATCACCAGGGCGATCCCCAGGAGTCGCATTCTTGATGTCATCTCGGAGTTTCCTTTCACAATCTGTGGCAATCCCACATCCGCACTGTCGCGGCTGAGGGGTGCCACAGGCCCCCGCCGAATGGCCCCTTTTCGGCGGGCCTTCCGGACTCCTGTGCGTAAGGCGAGCTTCCCACTCGCCGTCCGAGTGGTCCGAGCCCGCGCGCCGTTGCTAGACTTGCCGCGAGATGGCAGACGACCGCATTATCGCCCCGGTGCAGCTCCAGCCGACGCAGATCGAGACCGATCAGCAGCTGCTGCGCGACGAGGACCTGCTGAACCCGGAGCACCTGCGCCGCATGGACCAGGTGCTCCTGCGGCGGAACCTGGACCACGCCCGCATGTTCAGCCGCAAGCTCTCACTCGAGCTCCAGCAGTTCGTCCACCTCTACACCCCGGAGGCCAACGAGCTGCGGCGCCGGATCGAGAAGTACATGGTCATGGAGCGCCTCATCGAACGGGAGATGGCCCGCCGCCACACCTACTAGGCCGCCTCGAGCGGGCGCTTTTGTGGACATCCCGATCCCGCGGATGCCCGGATGTGGACAACTTGGTGCGCCTCGGCACCACTGGCACGTTCGGTCGCCAGGGAGGCTCCCGGCGCGTCAGCCGACACGCTCAGGAACGGATGTCGTCGCGGCTGGTTCAGCCCGGAACGAGGGGGACGCCGATGCCCTCGACCGGCTCAAGCGGCACGGCCAGCACGGCGCGCACCCAGCCGGAGAGCCGCGGCATCTCGAAGAGGCTGAAGGTCAGTCCCCTGGCCGCGAACTGGTCGTGATCCCAGCCGTTGAACTCGCGACGTGCGGCAACGGCGCACATTTCGTCATACAGCTCCGGCCAGCCAACGTGCTTTCGGTCGTGGCAGAAACGGATGAACTCAGCCACATCGGGTGGGGGCGGATCGGCCGGAGAGTCTCCCGGCATCGGTCGCGCCGACGACGGCATGGACCGCTGCGACATCGTTGGGCGTGCCTCCGAAAAGCGAGAGAGGAGCAATTTCCCAGACGGGACCGATGATTCCGACCGACCGAGGATAAGCGTCGGCGCCGAATGGTACGGGCCACGGTCGACCTTGCGAAGGGGGTATGTCCACCAACTTATCCACATTCGTTTCCACACGAGGGGCCCCGGGTGGACATGCGCGCAAGGGACGGTGGAAAGGTGCCACCGCGAGCCGTGGTAGGTTGCCGCGATGGAGATCGGGGTGGTGGTCCCGCAGGGCTGGACCGGCGAATACGACGGCTGGGACCCCCGCCGCGCCTGGGAGCGCACGGTGACGGTTGCCAGACAGGCCGAAAGCCTCGGCTTCGAGTCAGTCTGGGTCTTCGACCACTTCCAGACCGAGCCCGAGCCGACCGACGAGCTCACCTTCGAATCGTTCACGACCCTCGCAGCGCTCGCCGCCTCGACCGAGCGCGTGCGGCTCGGTCAGGTCGTGATCTGCACCGCGTTCCGCAACCCGGCCCTCACGGCCAAGATGATCGGCACCCTCGACGTGATCAGCGGCGGCAGGATGGAGCTCGGGATCGGCGCCGGCTGGAAGGAGGACGAGTGGCGCGCCTACGGCTACGGCTTCCCGGACACGAAGACCCGCCTCGCGACCCTCGCCGAGCACCTCGAGGTGATCAGCCGCATGCTCGCCCCCGGCCGCGCCACCTTCGCTGGCAGCTACGCCTCCGTCAACGATGCGATCAACGTCCCTCGCGGCCTCCAGGAGCCACGCGTTCCGATCATGGTCGGCGGCAACGGCCCCAACGTCACCTGGCGTCTGGCCGCCCGCTTCGCCGACGAGCTCAACCTCGACTGGCTGACCCCCGACGAGATCCGGGAAGCGAAGCCGGTGATCGCGTCACGCTGCGAGGAGATCGGGCGGGACCCCGCCAGCCTGCGCCTCTCGGTGAACATCAGCCGCTACGTGCTGAGCGACGCCGGACCCTCGCGCGTCGATCTGCTGGCGGCCTACCGCGCCGCCGGCGTCGACCGGGTGATGGGGCTCCTCCAGGAGAGCGCGGTCAGCGACGAACCGCTCGAATCACTCGCTGCGGACGCCCGAGCTGCCGGCTGCGCGCTGTTCGCCGTCTGATGGCGGTCCAGTGCGCGGCAGGCTCGACGCCTCAGTACGTGATCGCCTGACCGTCGGCCGCGGCTGAGACGCGGACCACCTCGTCGATGACGGCAAGGTCGACATCGGCGAGGCGCTTGAAGCGGATGCAGCCTCGTCCGAGGTTCGCCTTCGGGAGCCGTGAAACGAACGGCTCCAGCCCGATCGGCCCCGCGTACAGCGAGATGTACTGCTTGTTCGATGCGATCGCCAGACACATCCAATCGCCGGATCGCCCCGACCGGGACCGATACGTGTAGCGACCGTAGCTCAGGAATCCACGGTCGACGTACCGGCGCAGACCCGGTGCCACCTTCCGGATCCTGGCGTCGAGCTCCTCGAGCTGCGGCCGGCGGACGTCGTCGAGCGCAGCCAGCCATGCATCGGGGTCGGTCGGACCCGTGGGTGTCTGCCCGTACATGCCCTGTTGCGTCGCCATCGTCGTAGGTTACGCCGGTGTTCGCAATCTGCGGTGGAGTGACCGTTCGGCATTTGATCGACCGAGGGCAGGACTGCGGGGGCATTGACCTCAGTCTCGTGCGCAACCACGCTGCATTCATGACCACTCTCGTGCCGTCACTCGACGAGCGACGGCGCCAGGCCTCAATCGCAAACAGCGGCCTCCGCATCCGCCTTCGGGATGTTCCGGCTGCCATCCGGGCAAGCGAATACCTCGTCGTCGGTGGGGGCCAGCGCTTCCGCGGCGTGCAGCGCCACCGCATCAGGGCCGCCAGCCGACTTTGCTTGCTGGTTGGTGCCGCGTTTACCTTGCTGGACGCGACCTATCTGATTGGTCTCGGCGCGGCCAGCGTCGGCCCGGCGATTGCCTTTGACATGCTGGTCGGCCTGACGGCGCTGCTTGCATGGTGGCAGCTACCCCGCCGGCTCTACCATCATCCCGAAGCTACGGCGTCTGCGATCACGCTTGGCCTCGCGATCGCCGCCGTCGCAACCGGCACGCTGGCGCCGGTGTTGGCGGTCCAGACCGTCGCGTACCTCGTGCTGTTCCCAACCCTGGTCGCACTGGCCCTGCCGTGGCGGACGATCGTCCACCTTCGCTGGCTCGCGGCGTTCGCGTTCATCGTTGCCGCTTACCTGCTCATCGGGGCAGGCATGCGCTTCTCCGTGGGCGAGCGAGTCGATCTGATCATCGTCCTCGTGGTATCGATCGTCGCCAGCCTCATCGGCCACGGAATTCTGAATCACGGGCAGATCCAAGCCTTCGCCCAGATGGAACGCATCCGCGTGCTCCGCGGCCGGGCGGCATCGGACCATCGTGAGCTGGAGCGCGTTCACGATGAGCTCGAGCGCAGCGCCGCCATCGACCCGCTGACCGGCGCCGGCAACCGACGACGACTTCATGAGGACCTGGTTCGCATCCGTGCGCACATGGACCGGTCCGGTACCAGCTATGGCCTGATGGAGGTCGACATCGACCACTTCAAGGGAATCAACGACCAACTCGGCCACCTTGCGGGCGACGAGGTCCTGGTACGTGTGGTCGAGGCGTTGTCGACCGCCACTCGCGCGACCGATGCCGTCTACCGCTACGGCGGCGAGGAATTTGTGGTGCTCCTGCCGATCCAGGATGCAGACCACCTCCTCCGGGCGGCCGAGCGACTGCGAACCGCGGTGCTCAGGCTCAGGATCGAGCACCCGGCCAACGGAAAGCTCGGGGTCGTGTCAGTCAGCATCGGCGCTACCCTCATCGGCACGAATGCCCTCCACTTGAGCGACGAGCAATGGTTCGAGGCGGTGGACCGCGCCATGTATGAGGCCAAGGCCGGCGGTCGCAACCAGGTCCGCGTAACGACTGCCCTCGCCGCGTAAGAGGCTGAGGAGGAGTTGGTACCGCATACCGGATTCGAACCGGTGATCTCCGCCTTGAGAGGGCGGTGTCCTAGGCCTCTAGACGAATGCGGCACGGGTCGGCGGCAGGACGCGCAGGAGTATAGCAAGGGGCCCTGATCGGGCCAAAACCGGGGCTTTAGCGGGCTGCGGCTCCGGCGAGCGAGGCGATCATCACGTGCCGCCGCTCCTCGAGCCACCCGAGCACCGAGCCGGCGACCTGCGGCCAGCTGTCCGAGCCCATCACCAGCCCGAAGTGCGAGGCACCGGGGAAGTACTCGTAGGTGGCGCCCAGCAGGTCGGCCGTGCGACGCGCCTCGGACGGGTGGACGACATCGTCCCTGCCCGCGCCGATGACCAGGGTCGGAACGGTGATCCGCTCAGTGTCGACCGGGACGCCCAGCATCCGTTCCCGCCTGGCACTCCCCGACTCGGCGGCCCCGGCCAGCATCTCCTGCATCTTCTCGAGCTCGGCGTCGTTCATGTCCGGCATCGCCTCGCGCAGCTTGTCCCAGGGCTGGATCAGGCCCCACCAGTCCGCGTCGTAGACATCGGGGACCAGCTTCAGCTCGTGCTCGACCGGTCGTCGCGGCAGCGCCGCCGCCGGCGGCGAGGGGGCGAGCAGTACGAGCCCCAGGACGCGGTTGTGCTCCGCGTAGAGCATCGCCGCCAGTGCGCCGATGCCCCAGCCGATGACGATCGGCGGGCGGCCGAGCTGGCGGACCGCCACCCCGATATCGGTCGCGTAGTCCCGCATCCGCGTCTCGCCCAGGTCGGCGAGGTCCGAGGTGTAGTGACCCCGCAGGTTCATGGCGTGGGCTTCCCAGCCGCGCTCGGCGAAGTAGGCACCAAAGCTTGACCACAGCCACGAGCCGGTCAGGGCGCCGTGGACCAGCAGCAGCGGTGGCTTGCGGCTGCGTCGCTCGGGCTGCTGCGTCTCGACGTAGATCCCCTCCGGATCGATGTAGACCTCGTCGCGCTTGATCGCCTGGACCACCTGCTATTCGTCCTCCAGTGGGTAGAAGACCAAGCCGGTCAGGAGCTTGGGATAGAAGTACGTCGACTTCTGGGGCATCACGTCGCCGGCGCTGGCCACGGCAGCCAGCTGCTCGAGTCGAGTGGGACGCACCAGGATCGCGGCCTTCGCCTCGCCGCTCGCCACGGCGCGGATCGCGTCAGCCGAGCTCCTAGTGTAAGCGAGCGCGCCACCAGTGGCGATCGAGGCGGGATCGATCCCCAGGCGGTCGTCGAGGATGGCGGTGTGCAGGATGGCGAGGTCGAGCCGGCGAACCGCCTCGCTCATCGGCTCGCGTCGCATCCGGTCATCGGCGACATCGGCATCGGCCACCAGGAGGAACCCCTCGTCGCCGGGAAGCGCCAGCCCGAAGACCGGCTGCAGGGCCTCGTGCAGATCGGCCATCCGACCCGCGAGGTCGGCGGGCGCCACGGGGATCACCTGCCAGGCGGGGTCCGGATCGCGAACCAGCGAGCGCAGCGCGTCGTCATCGGCTTCCAGAATCAACCGATGGGTGGCCTGGATCTCGAGCGCCTCGCGCTCCGCGTTGACCAGCACGACCATGATCCAGTCCGCTGCCAGCGAGCCAGGCGGCGCATCGGCGAAGGCCGGATTGGACCGGGTCGCAGCCTGGTGGGCGAGGGCCGTCTCGTAGCGATGATGCCCATCGGCGATGTACAGCTCCTGGCGCGAGAGGTGACGAAGCAGGCGCTCGTCGGGGTCGACCGCCGCGAGCGCGTGGAGCAGCCCATCCGCGTCGCGCGCGCGCCACTCATCGCTCCAGGGCAGGCCCAGCAGGTGGTCGTGGTGCGCGGATCGATCGAAGTAGATGGCCAGGATCGGCGACAGCTGCGTCCGCGTCGCGTGCAGGAGGGCCAGCCGGTCGGCCTTCGGGCCGGCCAGGGTGTGCTCGTGCGCCCGCACCCCGGCGCCGTATGGCTGGAGCAGGAGTCGAAGGGCGACTCCGTGCACTGCCGGCTCGTCCGGCGCCTCCGGTCGCGCGTACCGGTAGTAGTAGGCCGATGGCTCGGCTCGCCGCTCGAGCGTGCCATCCGAGCGCCACGCCTGGATCGTCGTTGCCGCGGCCGCGTGCGGATCCGGCTCGGCGGAGAGCTCCAGGCGAACTGCGTTACGCTCGTCGCGAGCCAGCAGCTCCGCCTGCTGCGCGGCGGTGATGACGTCGTACGGCGGGCAGACCACATCGGTCAGCTCGGCGATGCGCATCCCGGGCGGAGCGGGGCTGGCAAACCGATCCAGCGCGTAGCCGAGCCCGCGGAAGGGGCGGAGGGTGGGCATCTGCGGAGTGTACCGATGCCGCCACTACACTCGCGGCAGCGGCGGCTGAAACTGCCGGACAGCACGCCGCGTCTACAGTCCAGACCATTCAGCCGCTCCGTTCCCGAGGTCCGATGACGCACCGCACCGGCCGCATTGCTCGCCTCGCCGCCGCTGCCCTCCTGGCCGGCCTGATGCTGCCCGCGCTGGCCGCTCCAGCCGGGGCTGCCGATGCGATCACGCTCGAGGCGCGCGCACTGGTCGCCGGCCGCTTCGAGTCGAACGGCTGGATCGCCGTCGCCGCCACCCTCTCCAACGGCGGCTCCCCGGTCACCGGCTATCTCGCCGCGGACGGGGAGGACGGCACGGTGCGGCGGTTCGTCGAGCTTCCCGCTGGCGCACACAAGCTGGTCACCCTCTACCTCCGCCCCGCGCCGTTCGTCCGCACCGTCGCGCTGCGCTTCGAGACGCCGGATGGCGCCTCGCTGGCCACCGCCAGCGCCGAGGCGCGCGTCCTCGAACGGACCAGCGGCCACGTCGCGATCGTCGGCGACGGAGGCGGCAACCTGCGGCCACAGCTGATTGCGCGCGGCGGCGGCTTCCCGGAGCCGATCCCCCTCGCGCCGGCCGACCTGCCCGAGCGCCCCGAGCCGCTGCGCGGCATCGAGACGATCATCTGGGCGGCGGATTCGAGCAGCGTCACCGAGGCTCAGCAGCGCTCGCTCGAGCGGTGGGTTGCGGCCGGCGGCCAGCTGGTCGTGCTGGGCGGGCCGGATTGGCAGGCGCGCACCGCTGCCTTCGACTCACTCCTCCCCGTCGAGCACCTCTCCTCCCGCGACGGCAGCAGCGCGGCGGCCCTCGCCGCCTGGGCGGGCGCCGACCAGCCGAGCGGCGGCGATCCGCTGACTGCGGCGCTCGGCGACCTGCGAGCGGGAGCGGTCTCGCTGGTGGGCGACGGCGATGGAGGGAGTCTCTTCGCGGCGATCAGCCGCGGCGCGGGTCGTACGAGCTTCGTCGGCATCGACCTGGCGACGGAGCCGTTCCGCACCTGGGCGGGCGCGTCCGCACTGTGGGCGCGGCTGATTCCCGACGACCGGATCATCGAGCAGTGGGGCGGCAGCGGCCCGATCGACGACGAAGTGGCCAATGCGATGAACCAGGCGCTCGCCAACCTGCCGTCGCTGGCGGTGCCGTCGGCGGCGCTGCTGCTCGGCGTTATCGTCGGGTACATCCTCCTCATCGGCCCATTGAGCTACCTGGTCCTGCGGCGGCTTGACCGTCGCGAGCTGGCGTGGATCGTGGCGCCGGTCCTGGTCCTCGTCTTCTCCGGCGTTTCGTACGGGATCGGCGCGTCGATGAAGGGGAGCCAGATCATCGTCAACGAGATCGCGTTGGTGCGAAGCTCGACCGACGGCACTGCCGCATCGGTGTCGACCTACGCGGGCGTCTTCAGCCCCACCCGGGCGAGCTACGACCTGACCGTGCGCGGCGACGCGCTCATCTCCGCGCTGGCCGCGAACGCCTTCGAGCCGAGGGTGGGCGGCGAGGCCGTCAGCTACGCCACCGAGCAGGGTGATCCGGCGCACCTTCGCGGACTGGCGGTCAGCGTCTTCGGTCTCCAGGCGGTCCGCGCCGAGGCCGTGATCCCCTACACGCCCTCGCTGCGGGTGAGCTGGTCGGTGATCGGCGGCAACCTCGAGGGTCGCGCGTCGAACGAAGGGTCGAAGCCGATGGAGGACGTCGCTGTCATCGGTCAGATGGGCGGCGTCATGGTCGGCACCCTGGCGCCCGGCGAGTCGAAGGCCTTCCGTGTGCCACTTCGGAACCTCACCGGATCTTCCGCCTCCCAGCAGGTCTATGGGCAGATCGCCTTCGACACCGGCACCCCCGCCCAGCGCCGGGCATCAGTCCGCAGCCAGGTCATCGACGCCCTGGTCGGCTATGCACGGGGCTTCCCGGGCAAGGGTGGCGGAGTAACCGGCGGGATCGATCGCGGGCCGTTCGTCATCGGCTGGCAGGTGGATGCGTCGCCGCTTGCGGTCGAGATCGATGGGGAGCAGGTCCAGCGCTACGCCCAGGCGGTCGAGGTCCTCTCCGGCACCGCGAGACTCGGACCTGGGCCGGTGGCGCTCAGCCCGTCCGAGCTGACGACCGAGATCCTGTCGACCGCCGGCGAGGCCTCGCAGCCGCAGCCGGGCTTGATCAACATCGCCAACGGCGAGGTCACCTTCCGCCTGGGGCTGCCGCTGGAAGCCGCGGCCCTCCAACCGAGCAAGGTGACGATCATCCTCGCCGGGGACGCGTCGACGATCTTCTACGACCAGGAGAACGTCGGCGCATTCCTGCCGAGCGGGTACCGGGTCGCGGTGTACGACGTCGTCGCCGCCGACTGGGTCGACCTCGGAGACCTCTCGGAGCGGAGCCGGTTCGACGTCGCCGATCCGTTGCGCGTGCTCGACCCGGCTGGGCGGATCCTGGTGAAGGTGACCGGATCGGGCATCCCGGCAGCGCTGGGCCAGGTCCCCGTCTTCGCCGGGGCGCGTGTGGCGGGGGTCATGCCATGACCCCGATCATCGAGACCCGCGGGCTGGTGAAGCGCTACGACGGCGAGCTGGCCGTGGCCGGCATCGACCTGGTCGTCGGCCCGGGCGAGATCTACGGGCTGGTCGGCCCGAACGGCGCCGGCAAGACCACCACGATGCGGATCCTGGCCACGCTGCTGGCGCCCACCGCCGGCGAGGCGCGGGTGTGTGGCATCGACGTGACTGCCGACCCGGTCGAGGTGCGCCGCCGGATCGGGTACATGCCCGACTTCTACGGCGTCTACGACGACCTGCGGGTCTGGGAATACCTCGACTTCTTCGCGCGCTGCTACTCGGTCCCGGCCGCACGACGCGCCGGCATGATCGGCGAGCTGCTCGAGATCGTCGGCCTCACCGACAAGCACGACGCCTACGTCGAAGCCCTCTCGCGTGGCATGCGTCAACGACTCTGCCTGGCGCACACCCTCGTCCACGATCCGCAGCTTCTGATCCTCGACGAGCCTGCCTCCGGGCTCGATCCGCGGTCACGGGTGGAGATGCGCGAGATCCTGCGCGAGCTGAGCACGATGGGGAAGACGATTTTGGTCAGCAGCCACATTCTCACCGAGGTCGCCGAGCTGTGCACCGCCGTCGGCATCATCGACCGAGGCCGGTTGCTGCGCTCCGGGCAGATCGCCGAGATCGAGCGCTCGCTGCGGGCGACCGCCCTGCTGCGCATCGACGTCCTCTCGGACGGTGAAGCTGCAATCGCCTGGCTGGGAACCGATCCGCGGGTCGGCGACGTCCTTGCGGTGAGCAGCAACGCGGACGTGACCCGGCTGGAGGTCCCGTTCGACGGTCCGGCCGATTCGCAGGCAGCCCTGCTGCAGGGCATGATCGCTGCGGGTCACACGGTGAGCAGCTTCGGCCAGGCGACCAGCGACCTGGAGGAGATCTTCCTCAAGGTCACCGGCAACGACGAGGAGACGGCGGCATGACGGCCACGACGCTTCCACGGCAACGCCGCTCGGGCGTGCGCGAGTTCGGCACGTCGGTCGTGACGATCATGTCGAAGGAGCTGCGGTCCCGCTTCCGCGGCCGGCGCGCGTTCATCATCCTCACCCTGTACCTGGCGGTGCTGGCGCTCATCGCCTACGGTGCCTACGTCGGAGCCGTGGCCGATGCCACCACCCGGCAGACGTTCGGACCCGATGGATCGGCCGTCGGCGTCGCCAACCGATCGGCGATCGTCGGGCAGGCGATCTTCGCCCTCCTCTCGGTCTTCCAGCTGATGCTGGTCGCCTTCCTGGCCCCCGCCTTCACGACGGGCGCCATCAGCCTCGAGCGCGAGAAGGCCACCCTCGACCTCCTGATGACCACCCCGCTCCGTCCGGGCGCGATCGTGGTCGGCAAGCTGCTGTCCGCCCTTGCCTTCGTGGTGCTCATGATCCTGGCCGGGATCCCGGTCTCCGCCCTGGTGCTGATGTACGGCGGGGCGTCGGTCGAGGACATCATCCGTGCGCAGGTCGTCCTCCTCGTGGCGGCGGTCGGCTTCGGGGTCATCGGCCTCTTCTGCAGCGCGCTCATCAAGCGCACGCAGGGCGCCACCGTGATCGCCTACTCGACGGTCCTCTTCCTCACCGTGGGGACCTTCTTCGTGTGGCGCCTCTGGACCGCCGGCCTGGGAGGGACGACCGACGGTGCCTTCGGCGTCACCAGCCGGGCGCCAGAGGAGCTTCTCTACCTGAACCCGGCGATCGCGATGGTCGAGATCGTGGCCGACACCGAGATCACGCGGGGCGACATGGGCACGATCATGGCCGAGATCCGCGGCACCAGTGGCGGCATCGAATGTGAGGGAGATGTCTGCTTCACGACCGACGGCGGGGCCGTCCCGGTGAAGGGGGAGCCCGCGGTGGTCAACGACTGCGGCCCGAATGAGCGCTGCGCCGCACCCCCGGTGGCGGCCGTCTTCGATCCGCCGTTGACCGAGACCGGGCACTTCCTGCCTCGCTTCGCCCTGGCCTTCGCGGGCCTGTCGCTGCTCCTCACAATCGCCTCGATGCGCCTCGTCGTCCCGGCGGGCCTCGGCTTCAACCTGCGTCGGCGCCGGGCCGTCCCGGCAGTGGAGACCCAACCGTGACCGATCGCATCCTCGCCGCATCCATCGTCGAGCACCTCGGTCCCGACGCACTGCAGCGCCTCCGCTCGCTCCGACGTCGCCTCTGGCTGCGCCGCAGCCTGCGCGTGGCAGTCATCGCCACGGCGGCGATGATCGGTGGCATCGCGCTGGTGCAGCTCGCCGCACGGACGGTCGCGCTCGAGGTCGCACCATGGCTGATGGCGGGCGTCGCGGGCGTGGCGTTCGTCGCCTGGGCAATCGCCTCGTGGCGCGCGCGACCGTCCCTCACCGACGCCGCGCGGGGCGCGGACGCGGAGCTCGCGCTGCGCGAGCGGCTCGGGACCGCGCTCGAGCTGATCGCCGAACCGGTTCCCGAGGATCCCCTCGCCGCGGAGATGGCCGAGCGACAGCTCGCCGACGCCCGCACGCGACTCGCGAGCGCGGACCTGCGCGCCGCGTTCCGTCCGCACGTCGCGCGACGCCCATCGGCCGCCGGTGCCATCGCGATGGCGCTGCTGATCGTGTTGATCGTGTGGCCGAACCCGCAGGACGAGATCCTGCGCGACCGCCAGGCAGCGCGCGACGCGAGCCGCCAGGTGGCGGAACGGATCGAGGAGGTCGCGCGCGATGCCGAGAAGCAGGGCGCGGACACGCCGGACCCCCGCCGTGATGCGCTGGTGGAACAGCTCCGCCGCCTCGCGCGGCAGCTGCGCGAGGGCGGCGACGATCGACAGGACGTGCTGGCCAAGATCGGTGCGGTGCAGGAGGAGCTCTCCCGCCTGACCGACCCGCAGGCGGCGGTCAAGGATGCCGGCCTCACGCAGCTGGCACAGCAGATCTCGAAGGCGGCGACCGGCAAGGAGGACGCAAACCCCGAGGGCGACCCGGATCAGGCGGCGAAGGACCTCGAGGCGCTCAAGGACCAGGTGAAGCAGATGAGCAGCGCACAGGCGGCTGCGCGTGCGGAGGCCCTGCAGCGGGCGGCGCAGGGAGCCGCCGGCACGCAGCCGGAGGTCGCCCAGCGCCTCGCCGAGGCGGCGGACGCCCTCGACAGGGCAGCGCGCACGGGCAGTCCACAGGACCAGCAGGCGGCCGAGGATGCGCTCCAGCGCGCCGCCGACGCCACGCGGGCGGCCGACCAGGATCGGCAGCTCCAGCGCAGCGTGGCCCGAGCGCAGTCGGCGCTCCAGGATGGAGCGCGGCAGGTGGCCCGGGCGGGCCAGCCACAGCCGGGATCCTCTGGGCAGCCGGGAAGCAGCGGACAGCCGGGCGGGTCCGGACAGCCGGGAGGCAGCGGCCAGCCGGGTGGATCCGGCCAACCCGGCGCATCCGGCCAACCCGGCGCCTCCGGGCAGCCGGGTGGACAGCCGGGTTCATCGGGGCAGCCTGGTGGCCAGCCCGGCGGACAACCGGGCGGGCAACCGGGCGGGCAACCTGGTGGTCAGCCAGGCGGACAGCCTGGCAGTCAGCCGGGGACGGGCGGCCAGCTGGGCGGCGGTGGCGGCACGACCGTGCGCCGCATCCCGGGCGGCGGCGTGCGCATCGGCTCATTCGATGGCCCGAGCCAGGGCAACAAGGGGGTCACGGTGACCGGCCTTGACGACATCTTCGCCCCCTTCGACCGGATCGGCGAGCCGGGAGACCCGAGCTACATCGCGGGCCAGGGCGGCGACGGCGGCCAGGACCAGACGGGGAGCGGCAGCGGCGTCGGCTTCGACAACGACGCGCTGGTGCCGTACCGATCGGTCCTGGGCCTGTTCCTTGACTTCGCAAACTTCCAGCTCGACCGCCAGCAGGTCCCGATCACGCTGAAGGACCTCGTGCGCGACTACTTCTCCCGCCTCGAACCGACGGAGTGAATGGACCGATGACCGAGCAGAGCACCGTCACGCCCCCTGAGCCGATCGCGCCGGAGCGCTTCAGCGAGCTCGCCACCGCCATCGAGACGGAGGTGGGCCGCTTCATCGTCGGCCAGAACCAGCTGGTGCGGCAGACGCTGATCAGCCTCCTTGCCGGCAGCCACGCCCTGCTGGAGGGGGTGCCCGGGCTGGGCAAGACGATGCTGGTGCGCACGATCTCCGAGGCGCTCGACCTGGGCTTCTCGCGGATCCAGTTCACGCCCGACCTGATGCCGGCCGACATCGTCGGCACCAACATCATCGTCGAGGAGGGTGGCGAGCGGCGCTTCCGCTTCCAGCAGGGCCCGATCTTCAGCAACCTGGTCCTGGCGGACGAGATCAACCGCGCCACCCCGAAGACGCAGAGCGCGCTGCTCGAGGCGATGCAGGAGCATCGGGTCACCGTCGCCAAGCAGCAGTACACCCTGTCGGAGCCGTTCTTCGTGCTCGCCACCCAGAACCCGCTCGAGATGGAGGGGACCTATCCGCTGCCGGAGGCGCAGCTCGACCGCTTCTTCTTCAAGGTGGATGTCCCCTTCCCGACCGAGGCGGAGCTGATCGAGATCATGGCCCGCACCACCGGGGCGGAGCGCATCACCGTGCACCAGGCCGCGACCGGAGCCGACATCCTCGCCATGCAGGCGCTCGCGCGCGACGTCCCGATCGCCAGCCACGTGATGGCCTACGCGGTCCGCATCCTGCGCGCCACCCATCCCGACAGCGAGAACCCGCCGGACCTGGTGAGCCGATACGTGCGCTACGGCGGCTCGCCGCGCGGCGCGCAGGCGATGGTGCTCGGGGCCAAGATCCACGCCCTGCTGGATGGCCGATTCAACGTCGCGTTCAGCGACGTGCAGGCGGTCGCGGCACCTGCCCTTCGGCATCGGATCATCCTGAACTTCGAGGGCGAGGCCGAGGGGATCAACAGCGACAGCGTGGTCCGCGCCATCATCGCCGAGACGCCCACCGAACCGGTCGAGTAGCCGCCCATGACCGCGCCGGTCGCGCACGCCGCGGAGGCCGGTGCGGGCGCCGATCTCCTCTTCGACGAAGCGTTTCTGCGCCGGCTGGAGCAGCTCGAGCTCGCCTCCCGCCGCCTGACCGCCGGCCGGATGAAGGGCGAGCGTCGCTCCGTCCGCCGTGGACAGAGCGTCGAGTTCGCCGACTACCGCAACTACAGCGCCGGCGACGACCTGCGCCAGCTCGACTGGAACGTCTACGCCCGCCTCGAGCGGCTCTTCATCAAGCTCTTCGTCGAGGAGGAGGACGTCACCGTCCACGTGCTGGTCGATGCCAGCCGCAGCATGGACTTCGGTGATCCCAACAAGCTGTTCTTCGCCCGGCGCGCCGCGGGGGCGCTGGCGTATCTCGGGCTGGCGCACCTTGACCGGGTCAGCGTCGCGTTCCTGGGCGAGGGTCACGCCGTCAGCCTCCGGCCGCTTCGAGGGAAGGCACGCGTCTTCGAGGTCTTCAAGTTCCTCTCCGAGCCACGGACGGAGCGGCTCACGGGACTTGCGGCCGCGGCCCGCGAGTACGCCAGCCGGATACGCGGCCGTGGCCCGCTGATCCTGGTCAGCGACCTCCTCGACCCTGGCTACCTCGACGCGCTGCGCGACCTGGCCGGGACCCGCTGCCAGCTCTCGGTGCTGCACGTCCTGGCGCCGGAGGAGCTCGATCCGGACGTCCCGCCCGATGCCCGGCTGGTCGACAACGAGACAGGCCACGGGATCGAGGTGACCGGTGACGACGACCTGGTCGACCGCTACCGCACGCGGCTCGGTGAGTGGCAGGAGGAGATCGCCACCTTCTGCTCGCGCCGCGGCGGCGCCTACGTCTCGGTCCCCTCCGACCTGGACCTGGCCGACCTGCTCTTTGACGTGCTACGCCGACGTCGAGTGATCGAATGATCGCCAGGAGCTTCCTGATGACGAGGCGGGCGCGCGCGGCCACGCGAGCATTGCTTCAGCTGCGAGCGTGGTCGGGCGCGACCGCCACATCGCCATGATTGCACCCCTGGCGCTGATTGGGCTGATCAGCCTCCCGATCATCGTCGCCTACTACATGCTCCGGCTGCGCCGGCGGGACGTGCCGGTCGGCAGCACCTTCCTCTGGCAGCAGCTGGTCCGCGACGTGGAGGCGAACGCCCCGTGGCAGCGGCTGCGGTTCAGCTGGCTGCTGCTCCTGCAGCTCCTGATCGCGCTCGTGGCCGTGATCGCCGCCGCGCGTCCATTCATGACCGTCAGCTCGGACCTCGCCGCCAACGTGGTCCTGATCGTGGACACCTCCGCCTCGATGGGAACCGTGGAGGACGACACCACGCGCATCGAGCTGGCGCGAGTCGCGGCACGGCGCGTAATCGGCCAACTCCCGGAGGGTGGCCACGTGACGGTCGTGGCGGCCGATGACTCGGCCCACGTCCTGGTCAGCGACACGGACGACCGCGCCGCGGCCCTCGCGGCGGTGGATGGGATCGTCGCAACCGAGGTCCCCGGCGACCTGACCGATGCCTTCGCCCTGGCATCGGCGCTCGCCGCCCGCGACTCCGACTCGACCGTCGTGGTGGTGACCGATGCGAACGCCGACCGGCTGCCGCAGGTCGGGATCGGGGCACGGGTACAGGTGGAGCGGGTCGGGACGACGGACGGGAACCAGGCCGTGGCGGCGCTGTCGCTCCTGCGGCGGTCCGGTGGAGCGCAGCTCGACCTGTTCGTGGCGGTCAGCAACCCGTCTGGCACGGACGTGACGCGGCGCCTGGAGATCTACGCCGACGACGTCCTCGTCGACGCGCGCGACATGGCGATCCCCGCCGAGCAGCGCTCGGAGGCCCTGATCAGCAGCGTCCCGCAGGCGGCGCGGGTGGTCGAGGCGCGGCTGGCCGGGGAGGACGCCCTGGCGGTCGATGATCGGGCCTTTGCGCTCGTCCCGGCCGCCGGTGCGGTGCGTGCACTGCTGGTCGGTCCTGGCAACGCTTACCTCGAAAACGCGCTCGCGCTCCTCCCCCGTCTCGAGCTGTACGCGGTGGGAGCCGACGGCCTCGCGGACGCGCTGGAGGCCGCCGAGGAGGACGGAGCGCCGTACGGGATCCTGATCTTCGACCGCACCCTGCCTGACGATCCTGTCACCGTCCCGGCGCTGTTCGTGGGACCGACCGCCGACGGGCCGTTCGGCACCGTCGGCCGGATCGTCGACGGGCCGGCCCTCGACCGGCCGGATCCGGCCGACCCGCTGCTCCGCTTCGTGGACCTGTCGACCTTGCACATCGGTCGCGCGCGCTCGGTCACCCTGGCCGAGGGGATGCGCCCGGTGGTGGAGAGCGTTCGCGGCGAGCCGCTGGTCGCCATCGGGCGGGTCGATGGCCGCGGCGTGGGACTGCTTTCATTTGCCCTTGGCGACAGCGACCTTCCGCTGCAGGTCGCCTTCCCGCTGCTGATGAGCAACCTGGTCGACGCGCTGCTGCCCTCGAGCGACGGCGTCCTTCCGCCGTCCGTCGAGCTGGGCCAGCCGCTTGCCCTCAGCGTCGATCCCGCCATCCTCCGCGTGGCGGCCCTCACCGTGGCGAGCGGAGCGCGGGTGGAGCTCGACGTGATCGGCGGACGGGTGACGGTGCCCGGCCCGCGGGTCACCGGCCTGGTGGAGCTTCAGGTGGTCGATGACGGGACGGGGGCGGGCGGCGCATCGCTCGGCAGGACTGCCGCGAACCTCTTCAACCCCGGCGAGTCGCGGGTGACGCCCGGTGACCCGCTGCGCATCGCTGACATGGGACTTGTCGGGCCGACGCCGGGCGGCGAGGGCCTGACAGCACGGTCCGAGTGGTGGTGGCCGCTGGCCCTGGCGGGGCTGGTCCTGCTGCTGGTCGAGTGGCTCCTCTTCCATCGGCCGACTCGACGCGCCCTCGCCCGGCTCCTGCGTCGCGGGCGGCCGCCGGCCCCGGCGCGGCCCAGCGCCTCTGGCGCGGGGAGCGGCTCGCGATGATCCCGGTCGCCTTCACCGACCCGATCTGGCTGTGGCTCGCGATTCCCGCCGTCGCGCTGGTGGTCGGTGGCTGGTGGGCCGCGTCGCGGACCCTGCCCCGGGCAAGGCGGATCGCCTCGCTGGTCATCAGGCTCGCGCTCGTCGGCTGCATCGTGGCGTCGCTGGCAGGGGCGCGCTTCGCGCTCCCATCGGATCGGCTATCGGTCGTCTTCCTGGTGGACGCATCGGCCTCGATGCTGGACGCCAGCCGCGAGGAGCTGCTCGCCTTCGCCAAGGAGGCGGTTGGCCAGATTCCCGAGGGAGACACGGCAGGGGTCGTGGTGTTCGGCGCCAACGCGCTGGTCGACCGGCTCCCATCCGACCTCGACGAGCTGCAGGCACCCGGATCGGTGCCGGTGGTCAGCGCCACCGACATCGCCGCCGCGGTCCGCCTCGGCACGGCCATCTTCCCGGCCGGCACCCAGCAGCGACTCGTCCTCCTCTCGGACGGGAATGACACCGGCGGGCAGGCGGAGGAGGCGATCCTCTCGGCGGCGCAGCACGGCGTTCGGCTCGACGTGGTCCTTCCGGGCGGCGAGACGCAGCCAGAGGCGCTGGTCGATGGCGTCGACGCCCCTTCCGGTGCCCGGGTCGGTGAGACGGTAGAGCTCACCGTTCGCGTCCGGTCGACGATCGACACGACCGGCACCCTCCGCCTCCTGGCGGATGGCGCCACGATCGCGACCCGCCGGCTCACGCTCAAGCCCGGCACCACCAGCGTCTCGTTCACGGTGCAAACGGACGAGCCCGGCTTCCACGTCTTCCGTGCCGTGCTCGAGCCAGAAACGGACCACTTCAGCGAGAACAACGCGGCCGATGCCTACGTGCTCGTCACCGGCGAGCCGCAGGTGCTGGTGGCCACCGACGACCCGCTGCGAGCCGCCGACCTGGTCGAGGCGCTGACCACGGCGCGTCAGCAGGTGACGGTGGTGCCGGCCGGCGGCGTCCCGTCCTCGATCGCCACCCTCGCCGGCTACGACGCCGTGGTGCTCGACAACGTCTCGGCCGCGCAGCTGGGCGCCACCGCCATGGCCAGCCTGCAGGTCTTCGTGCGCGACCTCGGCAAGGGACTGGTGATGCTCGGCGGACGAAGCAGCTACGGCGCCGGCGGCTATCTCAACTCGGTCATGGAGGACGTCCTCCCGGTGTACATGACGGTGCGTGATCGGCAGCGGTCGCCGGACGTCGCGCTGGTGGCAGTCATCGACAAGAGCGGCAGCATGGCGGACTGCCACTGCACCAGCGACGACCGCGGGTCGACAAGCGGGACCCGCGGCTTCGAGAAGGTCGACGTCGCCAAGGAGGCGATCCTGCGCGCGGCCGATGCCCTCTCGCCCACCGACCAGCTGGGCGTGGTGGCCTTCGACGAGGGGGCGCACTGGGCGGTGCGCACCGGCCCGATCGACCTCGTCGGCCTCCAGAACTCGCTCGGCTTCCGGGCCGATGGCCAGACCAACATCTACGCGGGCCTGAAGGCTGCCTATGACGACCTGATCCGGAACCCGGCCAAGCTGCGCCACATCATCCTGATCACCGATGGCTGGAGCCAGTCCGGGGCGTACGACGCCCTGCTGGCCGACATGAAGGCGGCCGGGATCACCCTCTCCACCATCGGCACCGGAGGAGGCTCGGCCGACATCCTGCGCAGGCTGGCCGAGCAGTCCGGGGGGCGCTATTACGAGGCCGATGACGCGACCCGCATCCCGGACATCTTCCTGAAGGAGACGATCCGGACCGCGGGCGAGCAGATCGTCGAGGAGCAGTTCCAGCCGGTCCCCTCCTCCCCCTCCGAGATCCTGCGAGGCCTCGACCCCGGGCGCCTCCCCTTCCTCCTCGGCTACAACGCCACCACCGCCAAGGGGACGGCCACCGTGGCCCTGCTGACCAACCGCGACGATCCGCTGCTGGCACAGTGGCAGTACGGCCTGGGCCGCTCCGTGGCGTGGACCAGCGACACGCGGCAGCAGTGGGCCACGCCATGGATCGGCACCGAGGCATTCGGGACGCTGACCGCGCAGCTGGTGGCCTGGACCCTCCCACCGCAGGACGAGCAGGGAATCGACGTCCGCTTTTCGCCCGGACGCGACGGTGAGCTGGACGTCGAGGTCACCTCCCTCGACGATGACGGGGCGCCGCGCAACTTCTATCGGACCATCCTGCGCCTGGTGGCGCCGGACCTCGCCCCGCTGCAGAGCACCCTGACCCAGATCGGCCCCGGCCGCTACGCCGGCACGGTGCGCGCCGACCAGCCCGGCGCGTATCTCGTCCGTGTGGCCCAGACCCGCGACGGGGCAGACTCGGCCAATCGAACCCTGGGCGTCGTCTCCCCTGCCGCGGAGGAGTTCCGGCGGCTGGGCGTCGACACCGAGGCGCTGACCCGCTACGCCGCGGCGGGGCAGGGGCGCGAGATCACGCTCGACCCGGACGACCCCGAGGTCGTCGCGCAGGTCTGGACCCACGACATCGCAGCGGCCGCCTTCCCGACGCCGATCTGGCCGTGGCTGCTCCTGCTGGCGATGATCCTGGTGCCGATCGACGTTGGCGTGCGGCGCGTGGCCCTGACCCGGGGCGACTTCATGAAGGCGCGTGGCTGGGTCGCTCGGCGCCTTGGCCTGGCGCGACCGGCACCCGAGGTCGTGCCCGGCCTCGCCGAGCTGCGAGCCGCCCGCGGACGGAGCCAGCGGCGCGCCGAGCGTGCCGCCCCGCCGAAATCGGAGGGGGCACCCGCGCCAGCGCCGGCTGCGCAGGCGACTCCGAAGGCAACGCCGGACGCGCCGGTCCAGCCATCGCCCGCCTCGCACGAAGAGACACTCGCCGAGCGCCTTGCCCGCAGGCGTCGGGGAGGCTAGCGGCCGCGCAGCTGCCGGATCGGCTCCAGGGTCGAGGCGTCCTCGATCGAGCTGACATCGCCGGGGTCAAGCCCCAGGTAGGCGGACCGCGCCAGGCGCCGGAGGATCTTGCCGTTGCGCGTCCTGGGCAGGCTCGGCACGAGATGGACCACGCCCGGCCGGAACGACTTGCCGAGGTGCTCGACGACGGTATCCGAGATTGCGACGGCCAGCCGCTCGCTCCGCTCCGCGCTGTCTCGCACCACCGCGAAGACCACGATCGACTCGCCCTTCAGCTCGTCGGGCACGCCGACCGCCAGCGCCTCGACCACGACCGGATGCGCGACCGCCGCCGACTCGACCTCGGCGGGACCGATGCGCTTGCCGGCCACTTTGATCGTGTCGTCGGAGCGCCCCGAGATGTACCAGTAGCCGGCCTCGTCGATGCGTGCCCAGTCGCCGTGGACCCAGACGCCGGGGAGGCGGCTCCAGTACGCCTCGAGGTACCGCTCGCGATCGTTCCAGAAGCCCTGGGTCATGCCCGGCCACGGCTGGCGGATGACGAGCTCCCCGACCTCGCCGCGCAGCGGCTGACCATTCGCGTCCACGACGTCGGCCGCCATGCCGGGCGAAGGCCCAGAGAACGAGCAGGGGGCGATCGGTGAGAGCGTGGTGCAGCCCAGGATCCCGCCACTGATCTCAGTCCCGCCGGAGTAGTTGATGATCGGCAGCCGCTCGCCGCCAACGGCGCGGAAGAGCCACCACCACGGGTCGGGGTTCCAGGGCTCGCCGGTCGAGCCGAGGACGAGCAGCGACGACAGGTCGTGGCTGCCCGGCGGCTCGCTGCCGTGGGTCATCAGCGCACGGACCAGCGTCGGGCTGATCCCCAGGTGCGTGATCCGGTGGCGCTCGACCAGGCCCCACAGCCGATCGGGACCGGGGTAGTCGGGCGTCCCCTCGTAGATGAAGAGCGTGGCACCCAGCATCGGTGCCCCGGCGACCGCCCAGGGACCCATCATCCAGCCCATGTCGGTGAACCAGAAGAGGATGTCGCCCGCCTGCAGGTCGAAGCCGTGGGCGAGGTCAACGGCCGCCTTGATCGGGAAGCCCCCGTGGACGTGCAGCGCCCCCTTCGGCCGGCCAGTCGTCCCCGAGGTGTAGATGATCATGAACGGGTCGTTCGCGTCGGTGGCCACCGTCTCGAGCGGCTCGGCGGAGGCCGACGTCACAGCCGCGTCCCACCACACGTCCCGCTCCGCGTCCCAGGCGACCTCGGCCCCGGTGTGGCGCACGACGAGGCTGCGGAGCACCGATGGGGCGTGGGCAAGGGCTTCGTCCGCGGTTGCCTTCATCGGCACCGGCTTGCCGCGGCGCGCGAAGCCATCGGCCGTGACCAGGAGCGTCGCTTCGCAGTCGGCCAGGCGGCTGGCCACGGCATCCGCGCCGTAGCCGGAGAAGATCGGGGTGTAGATCGCGCCGAGCTTGCCGACCGCCAGGACCGCGACCACCGCCTCGGGGATCATCGGCAGGAAGATGCCCACCCGGTCGCCGCGCTCCACTCCCAGCGACGCCATCGCGCGGGCGGCACGGTCGACCGCCCAGCGCAGCTGCGCACGGGTGAAGCGGCGCACCTCGCCGTCCTCGCCCTCCCAGGCGAGCGCCAGCTCATCCGGACGCGCGGCGGCGGGCTCGTCCACCGCCATGCGTACGTAGTTGAAGCCGGCACCACTGAACCAGCGAGCCCACTCGATCCCGCGGGTCGTGTCCAGGACGGTGCCCGGCTCCGGGTCGAACCTGACGCCGATGTCCGCCACCGCGGCCCCCCAGAACCAGGCGGGGTCGGCGACGGCCCTGGCCTGAAGCGCCTCGAGGCCGTCGCACCCGTGTGCCCGCAGGAATCGAGCCAGGCGGCTGCGCCCCAGGTAGGCTGGCGAGGGTCGCCAGGCGGCGGCGTCGGTATCGGTCCCGAAGAGCGGACCGGTCACATCGCGCGCACGCCGAGCAGGTTGCGTGCGATGACCATGCGCTGGATCTCGCTGGTCCCCTCGCCGATCTCGGTCAGCTTCGCGTCGCGCAGGTAGCGCTCGACCTTGTACTCGGTGACGTAGCCGTAGCCGCCGTGCACCTGGACCGCGTCGTTCGTCACCTGGCGCGCGACTTCGCTGGCAAACAGCTTCGCCATCGCCGCCTCGGTCGAGTAGGGCTGGCCGCTGTCCTTCAGCCAGGCGGCGCGGTAGACCATTAGCCGGGCCGCGTCGATCTGCACCGCCATGTCGGCAATCTTGAAGGCGATACCCTGGAACGAGCCGATCGGGCGGCCGAACTGCTGGCGCTCCTTGGCGTAGGCGGACGCCGCCTCGTACGCGGCCTGGGCCAGGCCGAGCGCCATGGCACCGATCCCGATCCGGCCCCCGTCCAGCGTCTTCAGGAAGAGCCGATCGCCGTCCCCCTCCTCGCCGAGCAGGTTCCCCGCCGGGATGCGGCATTCGTCGAAGAGCAGCTCACCGGTGTTGCTGGCGTGGAGCCCCATCTTCTCCTCCATGCGGCCGATGGAGAAGCCGGGCGTGCCCGCCTCGACGATGAAGGCGCTGATCTTGCCGGAGTCGGTGTTGCGATCCGTGACGGCGGTGACGATGTACGTCTCCGCCACCCCGGCGTTGGTGATGAAGCGCTTGCTGCCGCTCAGCACCCATTCGTCGCCGTCGCGATGGGCCCGCGTCCGTGTCCCGCGCGAGTCGGAGCCGGCTCCCGCCTCGGTCAGGCCGTAGGCGCCGAGCTTGGCGCCGCTGGCCATCGGTCGCAGGTACCGCTCCTGCTGCTCGGGCGTCCCGGCCATGAAGACCGGCGCGCACCCCAGGCTGGTGTGGGCGCTGACGATGATCCCGACGCTGCCGGAGACCCGTGACAGCTCCTCGACGGTGATGGCGTAGGCGAGCGTATCGAGCCCGGTGCCGCCGATCGACTCGGGGTAGGGGACGCCCAGCAGGCCGAGCGCCGCGGCCTTGCGGATGATCTCGGTGGGGAACTCCGCGCGGCGCTCCATCTCGTCGGCGACGGGAAGGATTTCTCGCTCGGCAAAGTCGCGAACGGTGCGCCGAATCTCGACGTGCGGCGCGGAGAGAGCAAAGTCCATCGGTGGCCGGAGTCTAGCAGCCCGGCTCGTTGACACCGTTGCGCGGCGCGGTCCTATACTCCGGTCTGGCCCGCACGGCCGCCCTTCTCCGATCAGGTTCCCGCATCGCAACGAGGGACCCCGGTTGCCGTCAAGCGTCGATGTTCGGCTCGACCACATCACCAAGCGCTTCCACGAGGTCATCGCAGTGGATGACCTCTCGCTGGAGATCGAGCGCGGCGAGTTCTTCTCGATGCTTGGCCCGTCAGGCTGCGGCAAGACCACGACACTGCGCATGATCGGCGGCTTCGAGGAGGCGAGCTCGGGGACGATCTACCTCGGCGACGCCGACGTGACCGGCCTCCCCCCGTTCAAGCGCGACGTGAACACCGTCTTCCAGAACTACGCCCTCTTCCCCCACCTCACCGTCTTCGAGAACGTGGCGTTCGGACTGCGCCGGCGCAAGGTGGCGGCCGACGAGATCGCGACCCAGGTCGGGGCCATGCTCGAGCTGGTGGAGCTGCCCGGCTACGAGGCGCGCAAGCCCTCCCAGCTCTCCGGCGGCCAGCAGCAGCGCGTCGCGCTGGCGCGGGCGCTCATCAACCACCCGCGCGTCCTCCTCCTCGACGAGCCGCTTGGCGCCCTCGACCTGAAGCTGCGCAAGCAGATGCAGCTCGAGCTGAAGCGGATCCAGACCGAGGTCGGGATCACCTTCATCTACGTGACCCACGACCAGGAAGAGGCGATGACCATGTCCGACCGCATCGCGGTGATGCGCGCCGGGCGGATCGAGCAGCTCGGGAACCCCGAGCAGCTCTACGAGCGCCCGAAGACGGCCTTCGTGGCCGGCTTCCTGGGCGTCTCGAACCTCCTGGAGGGCGATGTCGCCGGGGTGGACGGCTCGCTCGTCACCGTCAAGCTCGGCGACGGGACGCTGCTGCGCGCCCCGGCCGATGGCGTCGTCAGCTCCGGTCCGGTCCGGATCGGGGTGCGCCCGGAGAAGCTGCGCGTCGACGCCCGGGCCGAGGCTGCCGCGAGCAACGGCCAGAACGCGCTGAGCGGCACCGTCCTGGACGCCAGCTACATCGGCGTCAGCACCCAATACCTCATCCAGACCGCCGAAGGGCATCGGCTGACCGTCTATGCCCAGAATCTCGATACCGCCGGAGCCGGCGAGCTGCTGGCCGACGGCCAGCGCGTCACGCTCACGTGGAAGCCACAGCACACGTTCGTCATCAGCGGCCCGGCCGAGCATGTTGCCGGCGACCCGCACACGTCTGAAGAAGGAGAGACCGATGAGTGACCAGGAGCCCCGTACGCAGATCGAGCTGACGATCGACAACCTGATGCGACGAGACCTGATCAGCCGTCGGACATTCATGCGCCGCGCCGGGCGCGGCGGGCTGGCGTTCGGCGCCGCCCTGACGCTCCCGTCCCTGCTCGCGGCCTGCGCCACCCCGGGCTCGTCACAGAGTGCAACCCTCCGGTGGCTGAACTGGCCGCTCTACATCGACTTCTCCGACGACGAGAGCTCGAACCCGAGCATCGATGCGTTCACCGCCGAGACCGGGATCGCCGTCGAGTACAACGAGGGACTGCTCGACAACGCCGACTTCCTCGCGAAGTACGCCCCGGACCTGCGAGCCGGCAACAACACCGGCTGGGACGTCATGTCGCCCGGCGGCTGGGTCGTGGAGCGAATGGCGCGCGAGGGGAATGGCTGGCTGGAGGAGCTCGACCACTCGAAGCTGCCGAACTGGACCGCCAACTGCGCCGACTATGCCAAGGGCCTGTGGTTTGACGAGGACAACAAGTACAGCGTCTGGTGGCAGGGCGGCATCACCGGCATCGCCTACGACCCGGAGCTGACCGGGCGCGAGATCACCACCTTTGATGACCTCCTCGACACGAAATTCTCCGGCCACGTGGGCGGGTTCAGCGACATGCGCGACATGTTCGGGCTGACCCTCCTCTCGCTGGACGTGGAGCCGGTCAACGCGACCGTCGCCGACGTGCAGCGGGCGCAGGACAAGCTGCTGTCGGTCCCCGACGGCCACTTCCGTGGCTTCTACGGTAACGAGTACTACGACGCACTCGTGCCGGGCGACCTGTGGATCAGCGTCGCCTGGTCCGGGGACATCAGCCAGATGAACCTGTACGACAACGACAAGGTGAAGTTCGTCGTCCCGGATTCGGGCGGCATGCGCTGGAACGACAACCTCGTCATCCCCAAGGGCGGTGCCAACCTCGACAACGCCCACAAGCTCATCGACTACTACTACAGCATCGATGCCGCAGCCATGCTCTCTGAGTGGGTCGGCTACTTCACCCCGGTCAAGGACCTCGACCAGAAGATCCTCGAGGACGCGGATGCGGCGCGCACCGACGACCCGGAGTGGGCCGACACCCTTGAGGCGATGGCTCCCACCGTGGTTCCAGCGAGCGACCAGATCAACAACACCTTCGTC
>DASSIB010000091.1:0-3744 GCA_035692365.1 Candidatus Limnocylindria bacterium
ATCCCGTGCACTGCGTCGACTGCCCGGAGTGTGCGGTCGCAGCCGAGCCGGGCGAGCGCCGGCTCGAGCTGCGCCCCTGGTTCGCCGGCCTGACCGAGGTCGGGCGCGCCGGCTGGTCGGATGCGGCGTTCATCGTGCTGCTGCTCGCGGCGGTGACGTACGACGGACTCCAGGAGACCGCGCCGTTCGGCTCGGCCATGAACGGGCTCTTCACCGCGCTGCTGCCGGTGATCGGGGCACTCAACACGGTCCTGGCGGTGCAGACGCTGCTCCTCCTTGCCATCTGGCTCGCATTCATGGCGATCTTCGTCCTCGCCTCGTGGCTGACGCTGCGCATGCATGACCCCGACCGCCAGCCGCCCGCCATGGGGAGCGTGGTCGGCGCATACGCCACCACCCTGCTGCCGATCGCGGGTGGCTACCTGATCGCGCACTACCTGACGCTGCTGATCCAGGGCGCGGTCTGGATACCGACCCTCATCGTCGATCCCCTCTCGACGGTTGCGCCGCCCCTCGACTGGATGCCGATCAGCGCGGTCTGGTACCTGTCGGTCGCTGCCATCGTGCTCGGGCATATCGCGGCGGTGGTCCTCGCACACCGGCGCGCCCTGCGCGACTCGGCTCGCCGTCCGATCCTCGCCGGCCTTCCGCTGGTGGTGCTGATGATCGGCTACACCGTGCTCAGCCTCTGGATCATCGCCCAGCCGATCACCCTCGAGCCTGGCTCGACCCCGGCCGCGCTTCTCGCGCGCTGATGGACGTCAGCCTCGCGCTCGCCTTCGCGGCCGGGCTGCTGAGCTTCGTGTCGCCGTGCGTGCTGGCGCTGGTGCCGGTCTACCTGGCCTTCCTGGGCGAGACCGCGGCGCTGGCTGGGCCGGGGCAGGCGTCGCCCACCTGGCGCGGCCCGGTGTTCGGCCAGGCCGTCCTCTTCGTGACTGGCTTCACGCTCCTGTTCGTCCTGCTCGGCACTTCGGTGGGCCTCTTCGGCAGCGTCCTCTTCCGGATCGATGGCGCGCGACAGGTGGCGGGCGTCGCGGTGATCGCAATCGGCGTCCTGACCACAGGCATCTTCGGCCCAGTGCTGGATCGACTCGGCGGCGTCGGCGTGCGGGCGGACCTCCTGCCGGCTGCCCGTTCCGCGCGGGCGATGAGCCTGGGAGCGCTGGTGGCGATCGGCTGGACGCCATGCATCGGGCCGGTGCTGGGAGCCATCCTGACCCTGGGGTTCTCGAGCGCACAGGTCTGGGTCGCGGCGCTCCTGCTCCTCGCCTACTCGGCGGGCCTGGCCGTCCCGTTCCTGCTCGCCGCGCTGGCGCTGCCCCGTCTCGAGCCGCTGCTGAACGTGCTGCGCCGCCACCATCGGGCGGTCCAGGTCGTCTCCGGCCTCTTCATCATGGCAATCGGCGTCCTGATACTGACCAACGCCTTCGCCCGGATGGCCGGCCTGTTCACCTTCTTCATCTGACGAGGTAATCCGATGCACCCCGCCCTGTGGCTCGCCCTCGCAATCGGCTCCGAGATCGTCGCCACCGTCTCGTTGAAGCTCTCGGATGGATTCACGAAGCCGGCCCCATCGGTCGTGGTGGTGGCCGGCTATGCGCTCAGCTTCTATGCCCTCTCGATCACCCTGCGGACGATCCCGCTGGGCGTCGTCTACGCGATCTGGTCCGGCGTCGGCACGGCCGCGATCGTGGTGATCGGGCTCTTCCTCTTCCGCGAGACGCTCGACGTGATCAAGGTCGTCGGCATCGGCCTCATCATCGGAGGGGTGGTGATATTGAACGGAGTGGGTACCGCGACAGCCCCGTAGGGCGCGGCACCCACTCCGTCACAACGCCGAGATCAGCTGCCGCCGGGCAGGATGCTCTCGACCAGGCTCTGGAGCGGTGCTGAGCTGTCGCTCGGCGTCCCGCCGCCGCCGCCGTTCAGCAAGAACCACCAGACGAGGAAACCGATCACGATGACTGCGAGGATCAGGCCGACGATCATGCCGGACCCGGTGCCTTCGCCGTTGCCGGGCACGTTCACGTTTGTCTGACTCATGGGCTAACTTCTCCTCCAACTACGGGTGAGCCTTGGCGACCCACCCGAGACTGTCCGATGGTGTGCGCAGGGAGATTGCAACGGCGTAGCAGGTTTGCCGACCGCCATGCCGCGCGAGAGACATTCCCCACTGCGCCGCAGGGCCGGGTAAACCACCAGGGCCGTGCTGTCCTCAGCTACCGCTCGGCAGCACACTCGGCGATACGCTCGGCAGGTCACTCGGCGCGACGCTGCTGTCAGGAAGCAAGCTCTCCAGCAGGCTTTCCAGCGGCGCAGTGCTGTCGGTGGGCGTCCCGCCACCACCACCGTTCAAGAGGAACCACCAGATCAGGAAGCCGATGATCAGAACCGCCAGCAGGAGGCCGATGATCATCCCGGAACCCATGCCCGAGTCGTCGTTCCTCGGCACGTTGACGTTCGTCTGACTCACAATTGTCACCTCTGTTGAGCGGGCAGGTATCAAGGACCCGGCCGCGGGATAGCCCTCATCGTGCCTTCATGAAGGTTGCGGCGACGTAGCAACTCTGCCGTGCGGCCTGTCGTTCGGCCATCAGACGTCGGGTGGTCGGGAATGACAGGTGCGGCCGATGGTCCGGTTGACTCGGGGGCGCATCGGATCATCCTCACCTCACGAGCCCCGCCGCTGAATCCATTGGTAACGACGCTCGACCCTTACCGGGTGCGTAATGCGTCGGTTCCTCGCCGTACTCTCCACCGGCCTGATCGCGGCCTCCCTCTTCGTGGGCCTGGCGACAGCCGCCGAGCAGCCAGTCCTCGGAACTGCGGGCAATTACGCCGTCATGGCTGCCAGCGCCATCACCAACACGGGCTCCACCGTGATCAACGGCAACCTCGCCATCAGCCCCAATGGGGCCACCTCGGTGACCGGCTTCGGGCCGGGAGTGGTGACTGGCACCTCTGATTTCAATAACACCGCAGCCGTCGATGCCGCGGCTGACCTTGTCACCGCCTACAACGCCGCCGCGAACGAGCCGTTCACCGTGAACCTGACAGGTCAGGACCTGGGCGGGTTGACTCTCATTCCGGGCGTCTATCGATTCGACACTTCGGCCCAGCTGACCGGGATCCTCACGCTCGATGGTCAGGGCAGCACGAACCCGACCTTCATCTTCCAGATCGGGAGCACCCTGACCACGGCGTCCCTATCCAGCGTGGTACTGATCAACGGAGCGGGCGCATGTGCCGTCTTCTGGCAGGTCGGCAGCTCGGCCACCCTCGGCACCGCCACCAGCTTCCAGGGCACCATCATGGCGTTGGCAAGCATCACGGCGACCACCGGAGTCACGGTCGGGGTGGGCGGAGGCAGCAATGGAGGGCGGCTGCTCGCGCTCACTGCGGCGGTGACCCTGGACACCAACGTGGTGACTGCACCGTCGGCCAGCTGCGCGTTCGCCCCGGCTGCCACCGCAACGCCGGTGCCGACGGACACGCCGGTGCCGACGGACACGCCGACGCCAACGGACACGCCGGTGCCGACGGACACACCGACCGCGACGGACACGCCCACCGATACGCCGGTGCCGACGGATACGCCGGTACCGACCTCGACACCGACGGCGTTGCCTGCCGCGACGATCTTCATCGATCCGGCGACGCAGACCGTGAGCGGCTCGCAGGCGCTCGTCGACGTGCGGGCGCAGGGCGTGACGGATCTCGGGAGCTACGACTTTGTGATCGCGT